>NZ_VCIW01000001.1:0-300000 GCF_005765165.1 Paenibacillus antri
ACGTGCTGGCAACAAAGATCAAGGGTTGCGCTCGTTGCGGGACTTAACCCAACATCTCACGACACGAGCTGACGACAACCATGCACCACCTGTCTCCTCTGCCCCGAAGGGAAGGTGCATCTCTGCACCGGTCAGAGGGATGTCAAGACCTGGTAAGGTTCTTCGCGTTGCTTCGAATTAAACCACATACTCCACTGCTTGTGCGGGTCCCCGTCAATTCCTTTGAGTTTCACTCTTGCGAGCGTACTCCCCAGGCGGAGTGCTTACTGTGTTAACTTCGGCACCGAGGAATCGAATCCCCGACACCTAGCACTCATCGTTTACGGCGTGGACTACCAGGGTATCTAATCCTGTTTGCTCCCCACGCTTTCGCGCCTCAGCGTCAGTTACAGGCCAGAAAGTCGCCTTCGCCACTGGTGTTCCTCCACATCTCTACGCATTTCACCGCTACACGTGGAATTCCACTTTCCTCTCCTGCACTCCAGTTTCCCAGTTTCCCATGCGAACCGAGGTTGAGCCCCGGGATTAAACACAAGACTTAAGAAACCGCCTGCGCGCGCTTTACGCCCAATAATTCCGGACAACGCTTGCCCCCTACGTATTACCGCGGCTGCTGGCACGTAGTTAGCCGGGGCTTTCTTCTCAGGTACCGTCAAGCCTAGGGCATTCCCTCCCCAGGCTGTTCTTCCCTGGCAACAGAGCTTTACGATCCGAAGACCTTCCTCACTCACGCGGCGTTGCTCGGTCAGACTTTCGTCCATTGCCGAAGATTCCCTACTGCTGCCTCCCGTAGGAGTCTGGGCCGTGTCTCAGTCCCAGTGTGGCCGATCACCCTCTCAGGTCGGCTACGCATCGTCGCCTTGGTGGGCCGTTACCCCGCCAACTAGCTAATGCGCCGCAGGCCCATCCACAAGCGATGCCGAAGCATCTTTCACGATTCGCTCAGGCGAGCGAATCGATTATCCGGTATTAGCAGGCGTTTCCGCCAGTTATCCCGGTCTTATGGGCAGGTTGCCTACGTGTTACTCACCCGTCCGCCGCTAAGTGAACCCCGAAGGGAACACTCCGCTCGACTTGCATGTATTAGGCACGCCGCCAGCGTTCGTCCTGAGCCAGGATCAAACTCTCCAAAAAGGGTAGTTCAATATACTGCGCTCATTACAAGCTAGCATTTCTTACTTAAAGCATATGCTTGGAGATTTTTTCTCGGCGAGTTCCTCGCCTGCGAAAAAACTCCGGCTCATGTTCAGTTTTCAAGGAGCAAGCTTGTGTTACTCGGTGTTACTCGGTATTGCTTGTCCGACCCTCGAGATTTTTCTCCGACGCTGTCGTGCGTCTCCGAAAAACTCTGCCCTCACGGCCGGAAGACTAATTTAACACAAATCGTAATGCGAAATCAACAACTATTTTATTCCAATCGGTTGTTTTCTTTGCTGAAAAACGACCGGATGACTAATATACCTGATATTCCGCATAGAGGCAACAGGGATTTCCTGCCAGTCGATGTGGAACTAATTTATTATGAACCGACGGAGGCGTTCTTATTCAAGCGCCATTTCACGTACACCCTCTTGTCCGGTTATAATCGAAGGGAAATAACCGAGAAAATGAGGTTCATCCGTCATGAGCAAATTCCCGGAATTCTCGTGGTCGTATTCTCGACATTCCTGTTTCGAGGATTGTCAGTTGAAATATTACTACCACTATTACCTCTCCCACGGCGGATGGCTGTTCAACTCGGCCACCCCCGAGAGCGCCGCCGCGTACCGACTGAAACAAATTACGAACTTATACTTAGTATTCGGCGAATCCCTACATAAAGCGGCGGAGAAACTAATCGAACGCATCTCCCGGAAGCAGTCCCTGCCGGACTCGGATGCGGTACAACGCGTGATCAGAAACGATCTGAACCGAGCCTATGCCGAGTCGCTCGATCCGCAACGGTGGCAGCAGCAACCGAAGCAGCGAATCATGCTGCATGAGCTGTATTATGAAGGAGCGCTGTCCGAGAAGGCGATTTCGACCATGACCGAACGACGGAAGGCGTGCGCGGACCGGCTGCTTGCATCGAAGACGCTGCAAGAACTGCTGCATGAAGAGCGGGCCGAGATCCTGGAAGTCGAAAAGTTGAATACGCAACTGATCCATGAAACCAAAACCTATGTAAAGATGGATTTGCTCTATCGCTTGGGCGATCAATACGTCATTGCCGACTGGAAAACCGGGAAGGAGAACCAAGGACACGAAATTCAGCTTCTCCAATATGCGAGTTATGTCTCCGAGCATTACGGCGTGCCGGCCGAAAACATCGTCATCCGACTAGAGTATCTTCTTGGCGGAAACCACGAGGAAATGTACGTCGAGGCGGGCTTCGAAGAGAAGATGAACGACTTCATCGGGGAAAGTCTACATTGGATGAAGGCGAAGCTCGACGACGATTACTTCAATAAGGCCAAGCCCATGGAGCATTTCGAGTCCGCCCGCTCGCCTTTTCTTTGCAAATCCTGCAATTTCAAACAAATTTGCAACCGAAGCCTGGCGGTGTCGTAAGCGAACCGTCCGGCGGTATAAAACCGGGCGATACTCGCCGATGGACGGATCAAGGGCTTTATCGATGTCTAACCTTGGATCGTTCGATGCGGGTCTTGTCGCTCGAGGATTTCCTTGTCCTCGGCGTTATCGCGGACGACCTTCTGTACGCTTATGGCGCTGTAAGCGATCAACAGGATGACGGCGATGTAGTATCCTTTCACGTTCAATTCGAACGGAGCGTTATATAAGCCGATGAAAAACATAGCGAATCCGATGATGAGCCCGACGTAAGCCATTCCCGTAAACGCCGCCGTATTTCGCATCCGATGATTCGGGTTGTCTTGGCGAAGCTCGCGATCCTCCGTGTTGTCCCGAACGACCTTCTGTACCACGATGCACGCCATCGTTATGAGGATCATGCACAAGAGATAATATCCCTTCACATTTAAATCCCAATCGGCATTGTACACCCCGATGCAGAACAGGAACATGCCCGCGGCCAGACTAAAATAGGAAGCAGCCGTATATGCCGGCGTATTCCGTCGACGGTAACGTGAATTCATATGGCGCGAACCTCCCGGTCGGTAGACGTTAGTTTATTACTTATTCGCCCGCACGAAGGTTCATTCCGTAAATCTGAATCCCGGCGACGGACGACGCGTTGCATAGTTTTCCAAATCCATCGAATGCTATAAGAAAACGGTGGGAGGACGAAACGGTGGATCCGAAGACGAGCGCCATGCTTCAGGAGACGACCGCCCTGCTAGCGAATTGCGCGGATCTGGTCCGCAGGCGCGAAGCGGAGTCGGACGTCGAGGTGTTGTACTTCCAGTCGCTCGCCGACCCGAAGCGGCTCCACGACGTCGTGATGACGCCGCTCGCCGAAGGCGCGGCCGACGCTTCGAGTGTGCGGGAACAGCCGCATTATCGCCGCGTAACGAACGCCGAAGCCGCCGTCGACGCGCTCCTTCGCGGCGAAGCGGTCGTGTTCGTCTCCGATAGCGCGTTCTCCGCGGAGATTGCGGCTCCCGTATCCAGAAACGTGCAGCCGCCTGAACAGGAAACCGTCATCACCGGACCGATGGACGGGTTTACGGAGTCGCTGAATACGAACCTCGGTTTGATTCGGAAGCGAGTGAAGAGCCGGCAGTTGAAGAACGTCTCGGTGACCGTCGGGTCGCTCTCGAAGACCGCCGTCAACATCCTATATATCGAAGGGTTGGCCGACAATCGGCTGCTGAACGAGCTGCTCCGCCGGATGAACGGGCTGGACAAACGTGCCGTGTTCGACGGCAATATGCTGACCCAATACCTCAGCGACGACATCTATTCCGTCTTCCCTCCGTTCCTCACGAGCGAACGTCCGGACGTGATCGTTTCGAAGCTGACGGAAGGGAAGATCGTCGGGCTCGTGGACGGCAGTCCGCACGCGTTCAGCCTGCCTTCGACGTTCCTCGAGTTTTTCTCGTCGGCCGAAGATTATTACCAGCGGTGGGCGGTCGGCACGGCGCTCCGCGTGCTGCGCATTATCGCCTTCGCGATATCCGTTTCCTTCACGGCGATATACGTGGCGGTAACGACGTTCCATTACGAGATGATTCCGCAATCCCTGCTCCTGACGTTGGCCGAGTCTCGAAGCCGCGTACCTTTCCCTCCGCTGTACGAAGCCATGATCATGGAAGTGACGATCGAGCTGCTTCGCGAAGCGGGTGCCCGTCTTCCGACGAAGATCGGCCAGACGATCGGCATCGTCGGCGGAATCGTCATCGGCCAAGCCGCCGTGGACGCGGGGTTCACGAGCAACATTCTGATCATCGCCGTCGCGTTGTCGGCTATCGCCTCGTTCGTGATTCCGAGTTACGTCATGAGCGCATCCATTCGGTTAATTCGGTTCGGCATGATTTTGCTCGCGGGAATTTGGGGCAATCTCGGGATCGCTATGGGGGTGGCGCTGCTCGTGATCCACCTCGGCGGATTGACCAACCTGGGCGCCCCGTACTTGGCGCCGTTAGCCCCGTCCAGCGGAAGAGATTTATTAAAGGCGTTCTTCCGGCTTCCCCAAAGACCTCGTTGGAGTCGGCGCGGCAAGCCGTCGGCGGAAGGGAACGATTCGGCTTGAACGAAAAACTGCACCCGTATCATACGGCGATTCTCATTTACATGATCCAATCCGGCATTACCATCTTCAGTCTTCCGCGAACCATCGCGGAGACGTACGGCACGAACGGATGGGTCATGGTCTTCGCGTACGCCGGGCTCGCGACGATCGGGATTTATCTGATTTCCGTCGTTCACCGCAAAGGCGGAGGAGAGAGCGTCTTCAACATCGTGGAATCGAGGCTGCCGACCTTCGCGACGATCCCGTTATACGCGGCCCTCGTCCTGCTGTGGTGCTTACTCGCGGGACTCGTGTGCAAGCAATATATCATGATTTTGCAGATGGTGGCGTTCCCGACGACGAGTCCGCTGGCGATTCACTCGATGTTCGGTTTTCTGCTGTACCTGCTGCTGGTGAAGAGCATCTACAGCATCAGTAAAACGACGACCGTCTTTTTCTATTTGAGCATTACCATGATGTTTTTGCTCTTGTTTCACATCGGAGACATTTCTTTGGTTCGCTTGACCCCATACGTGCTGCAAGGCGGAACATGGGATTGGCGAACGATTCTTGACATCTACGCAGCGTTTCTCGGTTATGAATTGGCGTTGTTTCTGATTCCATACGCCGGCGAGCGCCGGGGATTTATCAAGGGAGTGTATGCGGCGAACGCATTCGTAACGTTCGTGTACTTCAGCACGACGTTCGTGGCGCTCGGCTTCTTCGGGGTGACCATGGTGAAGACGATGAAATATCCGATCCTCGACTTGCTGGCTTACGTCGAATTCCCGTTCGTGGAGCGGATCGAGAACGTTCTGTATTCCCTGTTTCTTTTCAAGATTCTCCTGACGGCGCTGATGTATTTGTGGGCCGCGTTGGAAACGGCGAAACGAATCGTTCCGCGCGCGAATCCGAAGTGGCTCACCGTCTTCCTGATCGGGGCGAACCTCGCTTTGGCGGTCCCGCCGACGACGCTGCAGGAAGTCGAGGATTGGCTGCGGATCGGGTTCGAAACGGAGACGCTTATCGCATTGGCGCTCCCCCTGCTGCTGATCGCGCTGCTCCCGCTTCGCAAGCGACGGTCGACGGGAGGGGGGAGCGGATGAAGGGCACGAAACTTGCCGCGATCCTATTATTGCTGCCGCTTCTAGCGGCTTGCGGGCGCAGCGACCGCCGAATTATCGAAGAAGTAGGGTTTATCGGGCTTGCCAGTTACGATGCGCTGCCGGGGAAGGACGGAGAGAAACCGGAAGACGCGGGGATCTATGTAGGTCTCTCCGTGCCGCTCGTCGATCCGAAGGCGAAGGCGCGCCGCGAAGTGCTCGGTACCGAAGCGCGATCGAGCAAGAACGCCCGGCAGAAGCTCGCCGCGCGGACCGATCGTATGCTCGTGAGCGGCCAGCTCCGGAACGCGTTGTTCGGCGCCAAGCTCGCCAAGCAAGGAATCTGGGTGCAGATGGACACCCTTGTTCGAGATCCGTCCATCGGTCAACGCGTCAAGGTGACGGTCGTGGACGGGAATGCGTTCGAGTTGCTTTCTTCCGATTACGGCCCGCACGTACTCACGGAGCAATATCTCAACGATCTGCTTAACAAAGAGGCGGAGGAGCATGTCGTCCCGCTTACGATGCTGTTTAAGTTCGCAAGGGATTATCACGACGACGGCATCGATCCCGTCGCCCCCGTCTTGCGGAAGGCGGGGGATCATGTCGAAGTGAGCGGCATCGCCCTGTTTCAAGACGACCGCCTGGTCGGGAAGATCGATCTTGAATCCTCGCCGTATTTCGGGTTGCTCCGGGGCAGCTTCCGAAGCGGCGAAATTAGCATGGTACTGGAAAACGGGGATCACGCGATGCTCAACTTTATATCCAATCGCCGCCGAGTGAAGATCAAACGGGTGGCGGGTTCGCCGTCGGACATCGCCGTCGACGTGTCCTTGCGCATCGAAGGACAGATGCTGGAATACTTCGGCGATTCGAAGCTGAGCGATCCGGAACAACAGTCGAAGCTGGAACGAGCGATGGAAGAGGCTATACAATCGAAATGCGAAGACGTGATCAAGCGAATGCAATCGAAGAAAGCCGACGCGATCGGCTTAGGACAATACGTTCGAAACCGGATCGGCTACGCGAGGTGGAAAGAACTCGAGTGGAGAGAGGTTTTCCCGCTCGTCGATATCCGCGTGACGGTCGACGTCCACGTCAAGGATTACGGATTACTAACGTGAAGAAGACGACCGCCGATGCAGCAAGGGATCGGCGGTTTTCGTCGCGGGAAATTCGGAGAGATCGGATTCGTTCGGACGAGCGAAGCGAGGAAGTGATATAATAGAGGGGATTTTTTGAAAATGGAGGTACTAACGGATGTGGACCGTGGTGAAGTGGATCGTTAAGCTGGTACTCGGCCTAATACTGTTGTTCGTGCACTGGTCGCTGTTTCTCTTGTTCGTCGTTCTTCTCATGCTGCGCAACTGGCAGAAGCAGCGCAGACAGTCGCACGCTCGCTTGAGCGAGGAGCAAGAGGAGGGCATCGTCTACCGCGAATTCGAGCTGTTCGACTTGGAGGGCAGGAACGAAGACGGAACCGATCGCAAGGCGATTTACGACAAATGTTACCGCGGCGATGAGGTGACGCTGAAATACAACCCTGCGCCCGGGAACGAGAATCGATTGGAGGTCTGGACGAAGTTCGGGCAAATCGGCTTGATTGCGCCCTATTACGTGGAACAATACGCGGATACGTTCAAGTCGGAAGCCGGCGCCCGCGGACGAATCAAAAAAATCGCCTCGGGAGCCGACGCCTCTTGCATTTTGGAAATCGCGTTTCCGACGGAAGAGGAGAACGCTGCCGACCGATAAAACGGTGCGGCGGTTCTCCCCCTTTTTCCCAATTCGGTATGAAATTATGCGCCGTACTTCGGACCCTCGTTCGACTCCAGCGCGGCCGTCAAGAACGCTAGCGCCAATCCTTGCCCCCAACCCTGGGCCCATTTCCGGTCGATGCCGAGATATCCTTCGATATTCTTCATCACCGCGGTGCCGCCGGATACGTTCAAGACGCGCCCGTTCTCGGCGATATTCCCCAACACGCCGTCCAATGCTTTCCGTACGTATTTCGCATGCAGCGGATTGCCCTGCATGACCATGGCCGCGGCGATCCCCGACGACGCCGAAACCTCGCTGTAAGCTTCCGGGTAATCGAGAACGGTGCCCCAGAGGCCGTCGTCCTTCTGCAGCTTCTTGAGCGCCGCGAGCTGATCGCGTAACGAACTCCAGATATGCATCATCGGAGGATACAGATAGCTTTCCGGCAGCCCCCTTGCCGCGCGGGACATCGTATAAGCCGCCCAAGCGTTGGCGCGCGCCCAGTAGATGCCGGACATATGATCCTTGCCGATGTGGTTATACCCGTGGTACCAGAGCCCCGTATTTTCGTCCTGCAAATAATTGATATGCCAGTAGAACTGATTCAGCGCGTCGTCGATCAGACGCTTCTCCTGCAGCTTCACGCCGACGCGAAGCAGGAAGTAAGCCGCCATGAACAGCGTATCCGCCCATGCCTGCTCGGGGAAGTCGTTCTTCGCGGACACTGTATGCTGCAGCACCCGATCGCCGAAACGCAGCGCTCTATGCTCGAGATAGTCCACCTTGCTTAGGATGAGGTCGAGGTACTTCTGATCCCCCGACTGCTCATATAAGGTAAGCAGCATATGCCCCATGGCGCAGGTGTTTACCGTCCATCCCGGAAGTCCCGCTTCGATGTATTCGTCCACCCAGCCCGCCATCCGGTCCAAATACGATGGCTCGCCGGTTACCTCGAACGCGCGGCTAACCCCGTAATACGCGACGCCGCCCGGCCAATCCCACGTCAAATCCATGCCGAAGGTGTATTCGACGACGCGGTCGATCGTTTGCTTCAAGTCGGATTGCGCGACATGCAGTTTCATTCGGTCCGTCTCCTTAGCCAAAGCCCCTGCCGGAAGCAGGGGCTTTGTTGTTATTAACTTGCTGAATTATTTAAACTGACCGGCATCGATAGCGGCTTGCTTCTCGTCAAGAATTTCTTGATAGCCCGCTTCGAGGTACGTCTTCTTCGCTTCTTCGTACAGCGCGTCGAATTCGGCTTCCGGCGCGATCGCGATCTTCACGTACAGCTCTTGGAAGAGGGAGTTCAGATCGGCCTTATACTCGGCCACCTTCTCGAGCGTTACGCTGAAGAGCGCGTCCGGCGTACGATATTCCGCCGTCTCGTCTCGGTACTTCAGCATATCTTCGACAAGATGCTCGTAGCCTGCAGGCGCCCAGCTCTTGAAGAACGCTTTGCGGGTGATCTCCGGATCCGGATACTCCGCGATTTCCGTTACGAGAGCCCAGTAGTCTTTGTTGTTGTTCGGCGCTTGCTTCGTTTCGCCGTTGAAGTCCGGCGTCTTCACGGCGATGCCGTCGGCGTCGAGCGTGTAGTTTTGACCTTCCACGCCGTTCTGGAGGAAGAACAGGTTCTCCGGCTGGCTCATCCACTCCAGATACGTCCACACGGCTGCACGCTCTACATCCGTAGATTCGTAATTAATGCCCATGATGAAGCCGAACGGCCAGTAGGCGCGTTGCTGCGGCTTCTTCCCTTCCGGCGTGCCTGCGCCCGGCGGCAATACGGCGAACTCCGCGTCCGGATTGTTCGCAAGCGTCGCGCCGATGACGTCCGTGTTGGCCGTCAGATAAGTGCCGTAGGTTCCGGTCTTGCCTGCGACGAACTCGGCCTTCGCTTTCGCATCGTCGTCGCGGAGGTAGAATTCCTTGTCGATCAACCCGTTATTATACTGATAGTTCAAGTTCCGGAGCCAGAGCTCCGTCGCTTCCGTCGTGAAGTCCGCTACGCCGAGGTCGGAGTACAGCGCGCGCCACTTGGCGTCGATCGGCCAATCGCGGAACCCGTAGCTGTAGATGTAGTTGTTCCGGGTCAAGACGCCGCCCGCAACGCCGAGTCCGGCTTCCTTCCACTTCATGAGCATCTCGTTGTATTTCTCGAGCGACGTCAGATCCTCCACTTTCATGCCGACCTTCTCGACCCAGTCTTTCCGGATGAGCGAGGCGAAGTTATCCGCGTCGGGACGCTTGGCGAAGAAGAACGTGTTCTTGCCGTCGACTTGGCCGTACGTTTGAATCGTCTCTTTCATGTTGTTCCAGTACGTCGGCGCGTAGAACGCGATTTCGTCGTGATTCAGCTCTTGCATGACGTCTTCGCTGTAATACGCAAGCGCTTGCGGCATGTCGTAATGGAAAATGATATCCGGCGCCTTGTGCGAAGCAAGCAGCTGCTCGTAGTCTTGGACCTCGTTGCTGCGCGCGATCGGGACGAATTTCACGTCGACGTTGTATTTATCGCCGAAGTTTTGCTGGATCCAGCGCGTGTAATAGTTGTCTGTTACGTTCCAGCCTTCGAATGCGCGCTCGTACACCGGAATTTCGAGCGTCACGCGCTCCGGGAAGCCGTTCGAATAGTCCGGGAAAGCGCCCTCCGCCGTTTCGCCCTTCGACTCGCTTTCGGTCGGCGCAGGCTTCGCCGTGCTGCCGCTGTCTCCGGAATTGCCGTTGTCCATGCAGCCGGCCAGAAGACCGGATGCCGTAATCAAAGCCAACATCGATGCCGCTAACGATTTTTTCCGCATTGCTTTGTTCCCCCGTTTTCATATTCGGATTTGAGATTACTCTTTCACGGCGCCAAGCATCGCGCCTTGCACGAAATACTTCTGAACGAACGGATAGATGCAGACGATCGGCAGCGTCGCGAACACGACGCAAGATGCCTTGAGCACCTCGGGATTGCTGAGCTGCACGTTCGTCATTTCGAGCTGGAAGCTTTCGCTCGCCTGAATGACGAGGTAATAGAGCTTCAGCTGAAGCGGGCGTAAATCCGTAGCTTGCTTGATATAAAACAAGGCGTCTTGATACGCATTCCATCGTCCGACCGCATAGAAGAGGGACAACGTCGCGATGATCGGCTTGGAAAGCGGCAACACGATGCTCCACAGGATGCGGAAGTGTCCGGCGCCGTCGATTCGGGCGGATTCTTCCAGACTGTCGGGAATGCTGCTCGACATGGTGCTCTTCATAATCAATAGATTGAAGGCGCTGAACGCCGGAGGCAAAATCAACGACCACAACGTATCCAGCAGACCGAGATTGCTGACGTTCAAGTATTCGGGGATGATGCCTCCGCCGAAATACAACGTGAAGATGAAGAGGAACGTGAGCCACGTGCGTCCCTTCAACTGCTTGCGCGACAGCGGATACGCGGCGCAAATCGTAATGATCATGCCAAGGACGGTAAACACCGTCGTAACGACGACCGATACGTAGAACGACTGAATGATGCTGGCGTCCGCGAAAATCTTCTTGTATGCCTCGATCGTAAAGCCCTGGGGCCACAACACGACCTTATTCGCGATGACGTAAGCGTCTGCGCTCAGCGACTTCGCGGCGACGTGCACGAACGGCAGGAAGCAAGCCAGCGAAGCGACGATCAGGACGAGGCGGATCAGTACATCCCATAGATCGACTCTTTTCTTGCCGCGCGCAGCTAGTAAACTGCCGGATGAAACCATGGATACGCCTCCTCTCTAAATCAATCCGTCTTCGCCGAGCTTCTTGGCGATGCGATCGGCGGCAATGACCAGAACCAAGCCGATGATCGCTTGGAACAACCCGAGCGCCGTCGCGCGGCTGAAGTCGCCGCTTTCGATCCCCCATCGGTATACCAAGACCGGGATCGTCGTGGTGAACTCCGTGGTGGCTCGGTTCATTAATGCGTACACCCGTTCGAACGAGCCGTCCATGACGCGGCCGAGACTCATAATGAGGAGCGTTACGATCGTGACCCGGATACAAGGCAACGTAACGTTCCACGCCTTCCGAAGCCGTCCCGCGCCGTCGACAGTGGCCGCTTCGTACAATTCAGGGTTTATGCTGCTGATCGCCGCCAGGTAGATGATCGTGCCCCAGCCCATGCTTTGCCAAACCCCGATCGCCAAGTAGCTGATCAACCAGTTCGTATCCTCTTGCAGGAACGGAACCCGCGTTCCGCCCATCCCTTCAATGACATTGTTCACCACGCCACTGCCTTCGCCGAGCAGCTGATAAGCGATCGCGCCGATGATAATCCAGGAGAGGAAGTGCGGCAAATACAGCAGCGTCTGATTGACCTTCTTGAACAAGACGCTCTTCACTTCGTTGAGCAGCAGGGCGAGCAGGATCGGCGCCGTGAAACTGAACAACAAGTCAAGGCTGTTGAGCAACAGCGTATTGCGAACCGCCCGACCGAAATCTCTGTTCGCGAAGATTTCCCGGAATACTTCGAACCCGACCCATTCGCTCCCCCAGACGCCTCTCGCAAGCTTGTAATCCTTAAAGGCAAGCACGAGTCCGGACATCGGCGCGTATTTGAATATCAACACGAACGCCAGCGGGAGAAGAAGAAGCGAATAGAGCTGCCAATCTCGCCGAAGATAGTACGTTAGCGGCCGGTCATCCAATCTTGCTTTCTTTACTGCGGCATCGTTTCGAATTGAAGCGTTTTCAACTGTCATAGTGTCACCTCCCGTTTCGAAATCGTTTTCATGTTTCCCAGCCGCTTTCTCATTTGGTGTGTGGCGGGTCGTGTTTGCATCTTACCTCCGGAGAACCGCTCCGGTAAATCGTGAGTATTGCTAACCGCTTTCATTTTTGATTTTTCCGGGCCGCACAGCAGCGTTTATCAATGATAAAAATCATAATTGATCGGAATAAGCAAAACTGAAGCCGCTTTCATCGGTCCGAAACGACCGGAAAGACGGCTTCATGGAATGGCTATAACGACTCTCTTTCCGGCGACGTTCCGGATTTCAAGGCTTTGTACCCGCTCGGAGGCATGCCCTCGAATTTGCGGAAGAACCGGTTGAAGCTTTGCACATTGGCATAACCGACTTCCGCGGCGATCTGCGCGATGCTTCGGTTCGATTCCAGCAGCATCCGCTTCGCCTCCTCGATCCGCAGCATATTCGTATAATCGATCAGGCTCTTGCCCGTAACCTCGAATATAATTTTCCGCATATAGGAGTAACTGATTCCGATTTCTTTGGCCATATCCTCGAATACGATTTCCTCGCGGAAATGCTCTTCCAGGTATCGGATGATTCGTTCTCCATAGTTCGCCTCGCCGGGACTGCGCGCCGTGTGCCGGATCATCTCGCCGAAGAACTCCACTAGGTAGTCCTCGAGCTCGTCGAGGGTGTCGAGGGAGGCGATCGTCGAGTAGACGTTCGCCCGACCGGTAAACAGACGCGATGCGCCGACATGATTTTCCCTGATATGCTTGATCGCGACGCCGATGATCTGGTTGTAAATAAACAAGATGTTATCGTACGAAATATAGTCGACCGAACGAATCTCGTCGCGGATCAGCTCCAGTTCCTTAACGATACTGTCGAGGTCCCCCGTGTCGAGAAAGTTCAGAATCCGCCGTTCGCTGTTCGACGGATAAATATACTTCTTACTGCCGTCGGGTTCCGGCTTCCAGTACGTAATGCGTCCGCTGCCTTCGATCAAGCGATATTTAATGACTTCCATCGCTTCCACGACTTTGTCGGTAATTTCGGCGCCCGTCTCGGCTTCGCCGCTGACCCCGATCGTGACGGAGTGGCCGAGCAGCTCCCCCGCTTTCTCGCGGAGCGCGGCGAGCGCTCGATCGACATTTTCCAAACGGTCGTCGAGCTCTGCATCCCCATAGTTGATGACGATGACGAAGCAGCCGTCGCCGGTGTAGACGCATCCCGCATGGATCCCTTCCGGGAACAGGCTTTCGCATTGCGAAATGAGCACGTAGCGATGGTAATTCCGGGTTTCCGGGTTCGTACTGCTCACGTAGCGCCTATACCGATCGATGGAGACGACGGCCACGCGAGAATACGGCTCCGGGAACAGCTCGGCCGACTGCTTCGACGCTTCGCCTCGCAGCAGGTTATGAATCGCCAGGCTCCGGGTATCCTGCTCCCGCGCCTTCAAGAGCTTGTAAAGCTCTTCTTCCTCCTCTTGCATCCGCCGGAAAGCCGCATCGAGGAAGACGAGCTCGTTCCTGTTCGATTCGCCCAGGTTGCCGCGAGCGCGCACCGCTCGAACCAGCTGCCGTACCGGCTTGGACAGCCATGTCGCAAGGAAGACGGCGAGCGCCGCTCCTACAATGATAATAATGATCGTGATCACGTTAATGCTGCGCTGCAAGGTGTGCGTCTTGCTCATCAGCTCATCCATCGAATAGACGTTCACGATCCACCAGCGAAACAACTCCGAACGCGACCAGGTATAGATCAAGCGCTCGCCCTCGACCTCATGGATCGCGTACCCCTCCCGCTCGACGCCCTGCAGAATGTCCGGAATGAAGGCTTGCGCGTTCCCGTCCGTAAGCAGCAGACTCTTGTCATTGTGGGAGATGACGGTGCCGTCCGATTCCAGAAGGAAATAGCCGTGCTTGCCCGGCTCGGAGGAACGAAGATACCCTCCGATCTGGCTTTCTTTCAAATTTACGACGATCGTTCCGCGCGTCGTCGTCGACAGCCGGTTCAGCTCGAGGATATACGAGACGACGGTCGTCCCCGAAGCCAGCTTGCGCGGATACCATACGCCGCTGATCCCTCTCTTGCCGGCGAGCGCTTCCTCCATCCAATCGAGCGATTCATATCGATTCAGCCTCGTGATCCCTTTGTCCGTCGAAACCACATAGTCCGAGTCGCTTAGGTGGAAAAAAGTGGAGTACACTCCGTCTACCCTGTGATTTAAATTATATAGCTCCTGCAACACCATCTGCGTATTTCTGACGTTATTGTAATTCGCGTTCGCCTGTTCGAACGTCTCGAAACTCCGAATGCGGTCAAACACCTTGGTCGCGGCCAGCCGCACTACGTCCTGAGCGAGGTTGTTCAGCGCGTTCTCGTTGAGCTTGCGGCTCGCGTTCAGACCGGCCAACGACGTTTCCGCGATGGCGCTTTCCGCGTTTTGCAAAATCCGCGTATCGCTGTACCACGTCAAAATCCCCATCGGGACGGCCATGACGAAAAACAAAATCAACATCAGCTGCAGCATCATCGGAAATCGTCGCATCGGACCTCTCCTTTCGCTATAGAATCGTATCGTTAGGCAGCGCTTACAATTCCAGATTGGAATGATTGTGAATTAATGTTTATATTAAGTAAATTCAATTTTCATCAATTCATTTACTATAATAAAAGCGCATTCAACATTTTACAACCCAATCCCTTTATAATTTATCGAGAACGCCGTACGCATAAGGGCTTTCGGCGTCGTTTTTAATCGATTGGATCGACTCGAACTCGGGGAGCGGGCTTGATGCAGAACTAACCTACATCAACGAAAAGAGAGGTTCCCGGCAAACGGAAACCTCGATGGTAATCGCAAAGAATAGACTCGTTAAGTCGACGTCACGAATTGGTAACACCATTCCTCGTCGCACTCGCGCAGCGGATTGGGCTCGTTCCGGTAGCCTTGTTCCGTGCACCAATCGATGTACTTCTCGATGCTCTCCTTGTTCCGAATCGCCGTTCTCGTGAATTCCGGCGCTACGTGATGGAATACCGCGATCAGCTCGTCAAGGCTGCAATCGGCGAGATCCTTCCCGAATTCGCTCTCCATCTCTTTCGCCTTGTCGAACACGCGCTCGAAGGTCGGCCGCGCTTCGTCGTCGACGTCCTCCAAGAACTGCAGCTTTCTGTTTACGTTATACATGACGGATCATGATTAATACGGATCGGCTTCGCGGCTTTTCTTCACGGCCTCTTTCGCCGCTTGATTCGCCGCCATCGTCCCTTGACCGTATTTCGAGATGCCCGCTTCGCGGCCCGGCACCTTCACTTCCAATTTCATCTGTTGCAATTCTTTCGTTTTCTTTTGGATGCCTTCCCTCACGCGCCGGCCGTACTCTTCGTCCGCTTGCGAGAAATGCCCGATCATCGCTTCTTGAATGCGCGGATCGCATACCGCCAGCGCTTCGGACAGGTTATTGATCAATTCGTCGCGCTCCCAATCCTGCAAGCTCCGATAGGTGTGGCCCGCTTGACCGTAATCGTTCGGGCGATCGATCGGCGCGCTCATGACCGCCGCATCGTACCTCGGGTTGTGCGGCGGACGATCTTGCTTGTCCGCTTCCTGAAAGCCTCCGATCATGGACGGCTCATAGTTAATATGCGGGCTTTCCCCGGACTCCGTCGGATCGCGGAAATCCATCTGTCCGCGATGCTGGTTCGTGCGAACGGGCACCTTCGGCGCATTCACGGGCAGCTTCAAATAATTCGCGCCCACGCGATAGCGCTGCGTATCCGAGTAAGAGAACGTGCGGCCTTGCAGCATTTTATCGTCCGAGAAATCCATGCCGTCGACAAGAACCCCCGTACCGAAGGCGGCTTGCTCGATCTCCGCATGGAAATCCACGGGATTGCGATCCAGAACCATGCGACCCACCGACCGCCACGGGAATCGATCCTCCGGCCATAGCTTCGTATCGTCGAGCGGATCGAAATCCAACTCCGGATGGTAGCCGTCCTCCATGATCTGCACGTAGAGCTCCCACTCCGGATAATCGCCGCGCTCGATCGCTTCATATAAATCTTGCGTCGCATGACCGACGTTCGTCGCCTGGATGGCGTTCGCCTCTTCTTGCGTTAAGTTCCGAATCCCTTGCTTCGGCTCCCAATGATACTTCACCAGCACGGCCTCGCCCTTGTCGTTGACCCACTTGTACGTGTTGACGCCCGAACCTTGCATATGGCGGTATGTCGCAGGTATGCCCCAAGGGGAAAATAGGAACGTAATCATGTGCGTAGCCTCGGGCGTACGGGAGACGAAGTCGAACATCCGCTGCGGGTTCGGCACGTTCGATGCCGGGTCCGCTTTGAACGCGTGAATCATATCAGGGAACTTCATCGCATCGCGGATAAAGAAGATTTTCAGGTTGTTCCCGACCAGATCCCAATTCCCGTCCTCCGTATACATCTTGACCGCGAACCCGCGCGGGTCCCTGGCGGTTTCCGGAGAATCTTTCGCTCCCGCCACGGTGGAAAAGCGAACCATCAACGGCGTCCGCTTCCCGGCGCCCGAGAACACTTTCGCCCGAGTATACTTTTCTACAGGCTCGTCGCCGACTTTCCCGTACGTTTCGAAGTATCCGAACGCCCCGGATCCTCGCGCATGCACGACGCGCTCCGGCACTTCTTCGCGATCGAAGTGGGAAATTTTCTCGATGAAATGGTAATTTTCCAGCGTGGCCGGTCCGCGATTTCCTACCGTGCGGATATTTTGGTTATCCATCACGGGGTGACCCTGGCGAGTCGTCAGCGTCTCGCGTTCCACGTCTTGTCCGGTTGCGGCAGTCCCGTCCTTGTTCTCCGCCATCATGTAACCCTCCTTGGAATCAATCCCTCCTAGGTTACCTATAATTGGGAAAATTATTCTACCTACCCTTTCACGCCGCCGTCGCCAAATCGAAAAGCAGTCCCAGTCGGCGGATCTTCCCCGCTCGAGCGCTTAGATCCCAAGATCTTGCCTTTCCTTCGCGACGCCCCTTCGCCCGTTCTGCAGCGCTGCGACGACCGTGGCGCCGATGAGTACGATCCCGCACAGCGTCACTCGCACGGATGGCGGGTTGCCTAGCAGCGAATAATCGAGCGCGGCCGTCACGGCGGGCTCTAGGCAGAACAGGATGGACACGGTCACCGGCGGTAGACGCCGCTGCCCGATTACCTGCAGCAGGTTCGCAGCCAACGACACGAACAAGATCATATAGGCGATGCCGGCGATCGTCTTCGGTTGCGTCAACAGCGCGCCGATCTCCAAGCCGCCAGGGCTGAACCAAACATAGATGACTGCCGCGACGGTGAAATAAGCGGCGCAGCCCGCAACGCCCAGGAACGATACCTGCATCACCGACGCCCGATCGGTCGCCAACAGACGATTCGTAAGCACGATGGAATAGGCGTAGCCGATCATGCCCACGAACGCCAGAACGTCCCCCAATTGAACGAAGCGATCTTGCGGCTCGAACAGCAGCGCGATCGCGAACAGGGCGATGCCGA
Source organism: Paenibacillus antri (assembly GCF_005765165.1). Classification (NCBI taxonomy): domain Bacteria; kingdom Bacillati; phylum Bacillota; class Bacilli; order Caryophanales; family Paenibacillaceae; genus Paenibacillus; species Paenibacillus antri. The sequence continues at coordinate 17,742 of NZ_VCIW01000001.1, forward strand.
TCGCCCATCCCTCGTGCCTAGCCGGCTTGATTCGTTCATGAATCCATCGCAGCAACGGAACAACTCCGATAATCAGGCCGTTGATGACGACGACTCGCGTCGGCGTCGTATGCTGCACTGCGTAGATCGAGAAGATGCCCAGCACGAAGTTCGCGAGCCCGAGCCGAAGAAGCCCGATCTTCCATACGTGCGCAGGGATGAGCCTGAGGGTTCGATGAAAAGCGGCCGCAAAGATCGCCGTCACGGCCGCGTACCGCCAAAACTGGAAGAGCAGTTGGGGGTAATCCGTAGTCGCCGCCTTCATCACGATGTAAGACAGCCCCCAGATCACCACCGCTCCCAATACAACAATGTATCCGATCGCTAGTACCCCCTTACGTTTTTCTTATATCTACATCCATCATAAGGGCGCACGGGGAAAAAGGAAATGATCGGTATTGCGGAAATGGCAAGCTTCTTTCGACTTTTCGCCTGCCGAGCACGAAGTTACCATAGGAAAACCCCGGCCGGATCGATATCCGTTCGGGGTTTTCGGCTGACGCGACCGCGCCGGCTTTCCGGCAGTCGTCATTTATATTTGCTTACGCCTTCTTTGATCGCCTTCACTTCATACATATTCACGGTCACGCTGATGATGTGGTCGGGCTTCGGTTTCCCTTGATTCTGGCGATGGCCTTGAATATGGGCGTCGCTCTTCTCCCAATTTTTCCAGTCTTCGACGGATCTCCATCGCGCCATTACGACGATTTCCTCTTGATCGTCCTGCTTCTTCCGGTTTACCATTACGGATCGATCGATAAGTCCCTCCATCGTATCCATCGGGCCGTCTTGCATGAACCGTTCCAGCACCAAGTCCGCCGTACCCTTCTTAACGACGATCGTTCTCGTTTGAATCAACATTGAAAATTCCTCCTCTTAGGATATGCCCATCGGAAATTGGCGAATACGACGCTGGCGATCGCATGGAGCGCGAACGACGCGCCACGACGCTCGGAAGAACGACTTCAACCCGTCACTCCCCGTTGTCATTCGCCAGGTCGTCCTGCGGCGGCGTCGCGGGCGGAACCGGCTCCGCGAGCTTCTTCAACCTTTCTTGGAATTCGGTCATGAGCGCTTGAAACTCCTTCGCTTGCTTCGACGAAGGGTTCGTCTTCGCCGCTTCCGCCGCGTTCGACATCAGGAAGATGACGTCGGACCATTCCTTCATAAAGCCGCGCAAGTGGTGCTTCCCGAACCCGCCGCCGCGCGGCCGATGCCGCCCGCGGTCTTCCCAGCCGAGCTCCGAACGTTCCTCGGCGGCGCTCCCTTTCTCCCGAAGAACCGCCCGCCCTTCCTCCGTAATATGGTAAAGCTTCTTCCCGTCGGTTTCGCTCGAGCCGATCAACTGCATGTCTTCAAGCAGTTGCAGGTTGGGGTAGACCGAACCGGGACTAGGCGCATACAACCCGCCCGTCTTCTCCTCCATCGCTTTAATCAACTGGTACCCGTGCATCGGTTCTCCCGCCAGCAGCTCCAGCAAGGCGTATTTAAACTTCCCCCGCTCGAAGAAGCGTTTGCCTTCGCCCCGTCCGCCATGACCGCCCCTTGAACCGCCGCCGTGACGGTGCCTCCGTTCTTGGGAACCTTCCTCCTTATCGAACCTCTTCCTGCCCGGATGTCCCGGAGGCCAAGCTCGGTGATCGTAATATCTCATACGTCTTCAACTCCTCAATACGATATATCGTAATAATAAAACGATATATCGTATTGGTCAATACTTTATTTTCCTTTCAGGTAGAAAATGCGAACGGCGATCTCTCCCCGGTAGAACACCGGGAATCGATCGCCGCTTCGAATACGATTCTATTACGCTTCCATAGCTTTTTTAGTTAAACCTACGGCAGAACTTCGCCGAACGATCGCTTTCTTCTGCCATGCGCGGCTTCTCCATCGATGGAATAACAAAAGTCCCCGCGCCCACTCATCGAAAATGAATGCGAACCACATGCCGTATAATCCGAAGCCCCAATGCACGCCGAGCAGGTAGATCAGAGGGACGCTCGCCAACCAAGTCACCGCCAAGGCGGAGAACATGGAATAGCGCGCATCGCCGGCGGCATGCAGCGAACGCTCCATGATAACGTTGAAATTGCGTCCCGGCTCCAGCAGAAAGCCCAACAGGAGCAAGGAAGCGCCCAGGCCGACGATCGACGCGTCGTGGGTGAACAACCGAAGCAAGGGAATGCGGAATAGGGCGACCAGCGCCACGGCCGCCAGCGTCATCCCCATGCTGATCCCGAGATGCCGCAACGCCCGGCGGTACGCTTCTTCCGCTTCGCCGGCGCCGACGATCCGCCCGACGATCAATTGCCCCCCGCGTCCGATCGACGCCACCAACACGATGATCAGGAACGCGATGTTCTGGGTATAGATTTTCGTAGAAAGCATGCCCGCTCCCAACGTCGCGATGAAGCCGGTCGTGACGAGCTGGCTCGCGGAGTAGGATAGGTTGTTGACGGAAGAGGGAAAGCCGACGCTAAGCACATGGCGCACATGCTCCCGATTCCAGCGCGCGAGGACGGATACGTTCAGCTTCACGCCGATATGCTTACGCAATAGATATAAATTCACCGTAAGGCCGACCAATTGGGCGACGACCGTCGATAGCGCCACCCCCGGTACTCCCAACTTCGGAAAGCCGAGAGGACCATATATGACAAGATAATTGCCGCATACATTCAGGACGTTCATGCCGATCGTCACCATCATCGTGCTCCGCGTGAAGCCGTGCGCTTGGATGACCGCGACGACCGCGGACAGCACCGCTTGCACGACCAACGCGCCGCCGGCGATCCATAGAAACCGCTCCGCCTCTTGAAGCAGCGCGGGCTCCAACCCGAACATTCGCAATAACGGGCCGCTGAACGCGACGACCGACGCGCTGACGACGATGCCGAACAAGGCGTTCAGCCCGATCGCCGCGCCCGTCAGCCGCTCCACTTCGCGATCGCGGCCGGCGCCGAGATATTGCGAGATGACGATGGACGCGCCATAGGAGATGACGTTGAAGAGAAGAACGGCGAACAGCAACAATTGCGTGGCGACGCCGACCGCGGCGACCGCGTCGTCGGACACCTTGCTCAGCATGAAGGTGTCGGAAATCCGCAGCAGCATCTGCAAGGCCGATTCGACGAAGATGGGCCAGCTGATCGCGAAGAGAGACATCGACCGCCAAGAGTCGCTCTTATTCTTACTGGACCCCATAAATCCGCTTAACCGCTTCTAATCCGCGCTTTGCGACGTCCAACGCGGAACGGCCGCCGAAATCCGGAATGAACAGCTCCAAGGAGACGAATCCGCGGTACCCCGCGCCGTGAAGCGTCGAAGCGAACCGTTCGCCGGAGAAAACCCCTTCCCCGGGAAATACCCGATCTCGATCCTGAATCGTCTCCCTCGGCGGATCGGCCGGGTAATCGTTGACATGCACGATCCCGATTCGGTCGCCGCTCAGGCGGGACAATGCCTCGAGGGAGCTCCCCCCCGTATACATATGGAACGGGTCAAGGAGCAGCTTCGCATCGGCGACGCCGCTTCGGTCGGCGACGACGATCGCTTCCTCCAATCGAGAGAGCGCTTTGGCCCGCCCCCAAAATTCAAGCAGCGGATCGACGCCCAGCGGTCGGATGCGTCCGGCGAGCTCGCCGTAGCAATCCGCGATCCGTTCCAGCGAGGAGCCTTCGACCTGTCCGAACGGCGGCGCCGCCGCGGAGGGACAGCCGAGCTCCGCGAGCCGCTCGGCTTCGCGGATCGCAAGCTCCAGCCCGCCGGCCCGCTCCCTCTCGTCTAGATCGGCCCACTTCCAGAACGCGATCGCGTTCGCGAAGACGATCCCGGCGTCCCCGGCGTAACGCCGCAGCTCGGTAAGCGTCCCGCCTTGTTCCAGATACGCGTCGACATCTCTCATCCAAAACTCGATTCCTTCATATCCCGCCTCGGCCGCCACCCGAATTTGTTCGGGGAGCGTCAGCCGAAACGGAAACAACGTCGATGCATTCAGCGCGGTGCGAAACGTGTTCATACGCCGTTATTCCTCCTCTATCCTAATCGTCCGCTTCTCCCGATCGCTCTGCATGCCCAATTCGATCAGCCGTACGGCCATGCGAGCATGCTCCGGCAGCACCTGCAGCGCCCGGGTTCCGACGATCGCGGCGGCGACGTTCTCGTAATAAGCTGCATACCGCCCGGGCAACGTCTCCACCTTACCGGTCACGCGCAAGCCGCCCCAGTCGGCATGGAGGTCCCCCCAAAACTCGGGAGACTCTTGCCCCCAGCCGGGCTCCAGACCGGTGCCGCCGGCCTTGAGCGCTTGCTCTTGCGGATCTTCCCCGAATTTCACGAACGATCCTCTCGTTCCGTGCAGAATATATCGCGGACCGGGCTTCTGCACGAGCAAGGACGACTTCAACCGCACCGCCGGCCCGCCCGAGCCGTACCCAAGCGCCACGTCGAACGCATCCACCGCCTTGGCTCCTACCCGAGTCGTGCGTAAATCCGCGCGGATCGTCTCGGGGCGGCCGAACAAGCATAACGCTTGATCGAGGAAGTGAACGCCGAGGTCGTAGAACGTGCCGGCCCCGGGTTCGTCGACGTTCCGCCAACCGCTGCCGGCGTTCGGGCGATAGCGGTCCCAACAAAACTCCGCCTCGACGATGTCCCCGAGCGCTCCTTCCTCCAAGAGCTTCGCGATCGTGAGGAAATCCCCGTCCCAGCGGCGGTTATGGTAGACGCTTAGAATCAGGCCGGCTCCCTTCGCGAGCGCGATCAACTCGTCCGCTTCCGCCGACGTGACGGTGAACGGCTTCTCCACCACGACGTGCTTCCCGGCGAGCAGCGCCTCCTTGGCGAACCGGTAATGCTCGGTGCTCGGGGTCGTCACCACGACCAGGTCGATCGTCGGATCGGCATATAGCTCTCCGACATCTCGGTAGATGCGAGACTTGGGGTACCGAACGGCGGCTTCGTCGCCGGAGCGCTGCACGACGGCCGCCAGTTCGATGCCTTCCGCGGCCGTGATGACCGGCGCGTGGAACGTGCGGCCGGCGAAGCCGAAGCCGATCAGTCCCGCCCGGATGATTCGATTCATGCGTTTTTTTCCTCCTCGACTAGGATTTCGTTCCTCCGTTAACTAAAAACACGCGATTGATCGGGTATCGAGAATCCACCGCGTGGATCGGCGCTAAATCCCGGTACAGCGGATTCGCATAGCGCTTTCGATAGGCGGTGGCCGTCGTCCCTTTGACCTCCTTGAACATGCGGCTGAAATAATTTTCGTCCGCGAAGCCCACCTCGAAGGCCACCTGCTTGATCGATCGCCCCTCGTCCATCAGCAGCTGGCAGGCGCGTTCGATGCGAAGCTGCAGCAGCATCTCCCGCGGCGTGCGCCCCGTATGCAGCGCGAAGCTTCTCGAGAAATGTTCATGCGACCAACCGACCCTGCGAGCGATCGCCTCCACCTTCAGCGGCTCGTGCAGATGGTCCTCCATGACCTGGATCGCCCGCACGATTTGCTGCGGCATCGCTTCCCCTTCCGGCGGCATAGGTTGCGCGAGCTCACCGTTCAATTCGAGGAGCAGCGCGAGCAGCATCGAGCCCGCCCGCTCGCTCATCCGCTCCGGCAGCGCGTACGACAAGTAAATCAGCTGCTTCATCATCCCGATGAGCAGTTCATTATCCGAAGGAATGCGGCAAATCCCCCCGACTTCCAGGTAAGGGAGCGCAGGCTTCGCTTCCGGAGCGTCCTCGAAGCCGAAATGAATAAACAAATGCCTTGAGGCGACGTCGCGATCGTAAACATACTCGTGGCGCTCTCCCGGGCGGCACACAAGAAAGCAGGGAACGTCTAACGGAACCGTCTCGCCTTCCGCAACATAGACGCCCTTGGTCCCGGAAGTAAAGTACAACAGCTCGTAGTCCTCGATGGTCCGGGGACCGAGTCCCGTTCCGGGCTTCTTCGTAATGTCCCCGGCGTAATGAATCGTAGGGAATCCGGCCGAGCTCACGCCATGAAGCCCATTCCCTTCAAATTCTCGTAAGAAATTCGCAGGCTTTCGAACGGATCCCGTCGGCAGGCGTCCTGCTCGACGACCATCCACTCCACGCCGATGTCCTCCGCGACTTGCGCGATCGATCGGAAATCGAGGACGCCCTCGCCGACTTCCGCGAAAAACCGCTCCTCCCCGGCTTCCATATCCTTAAGATGCAGCCGCGGCGCCCGGCCCTCCAGCTGCTTCAAGTAGGCGACCGGATCTTCCCCGCCCTTCGCGATCCAGTAGGTGTCCAATTCCGTCTTCACCAGCTCCGGATCGGTGTGCTCCAGCAGCAGGTCGAGCGCATACGCCCCGTCGAACTTCTCGAATTCCCAATCGTGATTGTGGTAGAGGAAGGCGACGCCCCGCTTCCGGAACCGCTCGCCGATCTCGTTCATCCGTTTCGCCTTCGCCAGCACCTCTTCTTTGGATGCGAAGCGAAGCGAGATCGCGACGCATCGGCCGCCGTCCACCTGCTCCAAATAGTCCGCCAAGCGATCGACGTCGAACTCCAACGTGTCGAAGCCTGCGTGGCATCCGACGACGGATAAGCCTAACCGATCCAGCAGCTGCTTCTGGCTGTCGACGCTCATCCCTTCGGGAGGCGGTCCGATCTCGACCCCCTTATACCCGATCTCCGCGACGCGTTCTAATGCGCCGACGTAATCCTTCGCTAACGCCTCGCGAATCGTATACGGCTGTACCCCTATGGGAAATCGCTTCATGGGAAGCACCTCTTTTTTCGAATAGTTGTCGTTGAAAATGGTTACGCGTCCAGCGCGTTGAACTTCAGCCCAAGGGGCAGCGGCTCGATCGGCTCGAACGTCGTCTTCAAATGAACATGCCTCTCCGAAGCGGACGATTCGAAAATCGCAAACGATACCTTGAGCAGATGTCGGGCGATATCGCCGTTCGCGCGGTTCGGCCGCCCCGATTGGATCGCGTACGCCATATCCGCGACCCCGATCCCCCGGCTGTTCTCGGCGAACGGATGCGAGAACGGCATCTCCTTCGTTTCCCCGTTCGCCAGCTGCAGCTTGATCGGGCCGCTGAAGAAGTTCGGATCCGGCACGGTCAGATTGCCTTCCGTACCGAAGATCTCCATGCGCGGCAAGTAGCCGAAGCTTTCCTTGGCCGCTTGGAACGTGCCGACGGCGCCGGAATGGAAATCGAGCACGGCGGATACGTTCGTCGGCGCCTCGATCGGCACAGTCTGGCCATACGCCGGCGACTTCGGGTTGGACACCGTAATTTCCCGATTCAACTGCTGCGCCGAACCGGATACCCGGCGAACCGGTCCCAGCATCGTCAGCATCGCCGTCAAATAATACGGCCCCATATCGAAGAGCGGATCGCCGCCCAACTTCAAGAAATTCCGGAAATTCGGATGCATGCCCCCGCTCGAGTTGCCCATGACGATGACGGCGTTCGCCGCGTACGGGCGGCCGATCCAGCCGTCTTGAATGAGCTTGATGCACGTTTGGACGCCGGCTCCCAACATCGTGTCGGGAGCGCACCCGACGTATAACCCCTTGGACTTCGCCAATGCGAGCACCTCGTCCGCATCCTTCTCGGACAGAGCGAACGGCTTTTCGGTATATACATGCTTCCCCGCGTGCAGCGCTCTCAAATTGATCGGCGCATGCGCCGCCGGACTCGTCAGATTGAGCACGATATCGATCTCCGGATCCGCGAGCAGCTCGTCCAGGGTGCACACCTTCGGAATGCCGTACTCCGACGCCCGCTTCCGGGCCAGCTCTTCGACGCTGTCCGCGATCGCCGCGATCTCTAAAATATAATGGAACGTCTCGGTGCACGTTTTCAAATAAATATCGCTAATGACGCCTGCCCCGACGACTCCTACCTTCATTCTACGCATCGTCTCATCCCCTATATGGAATTGATGTTCCTGCTCTCATTATCGCCGTGCCGCCGGCGGATGACAATGGAGGAAAACGCAAATCATCTGGACGCATTTGATCCATCTTCCGATTTTCCTTCGAATCGCATCCCCTAAACTGGATTTCCTTGATTCGACGGATAGAAACAAACAAGCTTAGGAGCGGGCTCCTAAGCTTGATATGCGAGTTTACATCCAATGCATCTGAATTCGCCGATTCAGTTTCATTGCAGCACGGGGACTTGAAACCAAAGCAGTAAAAACACAGTGATGGGAATCGACAACGCATAGGCGGCAAGCGGGTTCTTATAATGGAGGCGAAGCATCGGAATCATCACAAGCAGGAAAGCCGCCGACCAACCGAAGTTCCAGCCATGACGATATACGCATTGCCCTAGCGCATTCATACATAATTCCCAAACCGCCCAGAGCGCCGCCCACGACAAGACATATTTGACCCGAGCCGCCACGCTGCTCCCTTCAGGATAGCGGTATAAGTAAATCAATATAAAGCTAGGATAAAATATAAACATGATAAAAAGGTTCATGGTCAAATGATTCGGCAGCAGGTTCGGCGGGGAAGGATACTCCCATAGCCGATGGTTCCAAGTAAACAAATTGTACAGCAAATCGAAAATGATAAAATAATGAATGGTCGGCAAATAGGTGCGCCAGTTGCGCCAATCCCCCCACCGCCATGCACATAGAGCAATCCCAATCCCGGCCGCAATCGGGAACACGAGCGCCCACCAACTTCCTGATTTTGTATAAAATGTATTATGTGCTCATTTATTATTTTTGATTCCCCCCACTCCTCCTGCTTTAGAAAATGGCTTTCGCTTCCCCGCTCATTCCCCGACCGTCTGACGGTCCGGCGCCGAGTACGCGATTATTATGCGGCAAGGCTCCCAACTCGTCACCTTGGCATTGTGGGGGACACCCCGCGGAATGCGAAGCATCATGCCCGGCTCCGGATTACGAACGATGCGGAGGCTCCGCCGCGATCGTCGATATACCATTTTCCATAACATACATTCACAGCGCTGCAGTTCATCCTGCCGGGGGGAAAGAAGGCCGAACCCTGAGAAGACTTCTCTCCGGATTCGGCCGACTGCTTCCATATTAATTGACATCGATCGCTTTGCCCGAACCGGTGTAAAGTTTCAGTTCGCCTTCCAGCTCGACTCGAATGACGGTAGCGCGTTCGTCCGCATATTCCTCCGGAAGGTCGATCCAGAGTATGCCGGGAACGTTCAACCAAGGCGCTCCGCCGATTTTCCGGAATCCCAGCTCCTTGCCGCTCTTGAGGATGTTAACACTCTTCACTGCATTGAACAGTCCCTTGACCGGCAAAGCTTCCAATGGTTTGTCGTAATAAAAGAGGTATAATACCGTTCGATCCTTGGAGAGCGTCGAGGCTCCGTTGTAGTGCCCTGCCGGCAGTCCCGCCATTGTTCCGTAGACGGCTTCCCCGTTCGGCTCCAACCATTCGCCCAACTGTAACAACCGGTCCTCCTGAACCGGGTCGATGGTGCCGTCCTCCAACGGCGCCACGTTCAGCAATACGTTACCGCCCATCCCGATACAGTCCGCGAACATGCGGATGATTTGACGCACGGATTTATAGTTTTGATCCTGCGGCTGATACCCCCACGAATCGTTCACCGTGAACCAGAATTCCCATTCTCCCTTCGGCGGCGCGATCGGGATGCCCTGCTCCGGGGTTTCGAAATCCCCCAAGCCGCACATACGGGAATTCAACACGACGTTCGGATTCAGTTCATGCAGAAGATCGCGCAATTCCGCCATCCGCCACTGCTCGGAGGAGCGCTCCCAATCGCCGTCGAAGCAGAACATATCGATCGTGCCGTATCGGGTCATCAATTCCGTCAGCTGCGCCCGGTGAAAGGCGAGGAACGACTCCCAACGTTCCGGACGGAGCTTGCCGTCCGCCGGATGTACGTAAGGACTGTGCACGAAGGTGCCCAACGCCATCTTCTGCAGATGGAGAGGACTGTACATGGTCGGATAGTCCGGGTGAGACCAGTCCAGATGCGAGAAGTAGAAGCCTACCTTCAATCCCTTCTTCCGCATGGCATCGCAATACGGTTGGACCAAGTCCCGGGCCGCCGGCGTCTTCTTCACGACGCTTAAATCGCTGACCGCCGTATCCCACAGCGCCACGCCGTCGTGATGCTTGGTCGTCAGGACGGCGTATTGCGCCCCGGCTCTCGCGAACAAGTCTGCCCAAGCTTCCGGATCGTAGCGACTCGCCGTGAACCCGTCGCATTGCTTCATATAATCTTCATAGCTGATCGATCCGTTAAAGAACGACCAAGATTCCGGAATACCGTTCACCGCGTAAATTCCCCAATGCAGGGAAATCCCGAATTTCGCATCCTTAAACCATTGCTGCATCATGGTCCATCGCCCCTCCTGTATCGTCATAGCCTAGGTACTCGAAGTCATCGAAATGGCCGATGCGCCCGTTCCTGCCGGATCCCGTACGCAGATCCCGATGAAAGGGCGAGTCGTGTCGCGCAGGGAAATAACTTTCGTCGCCAGGATGACGCGATCCCGCTTCCCTTGAAGGGCCTCTCCGATCCGCTCTCCGGACCTCCGTTGCCGTATTTCGACGCGGCGTCGATAAAATTGACGCCAAGGACATCCTCCTGAATTCCGGGGCTCATTCCGATAGTCGCAACGCTTCGGAAGACGCGCTGCGTTCGGCGGAAGTCGATTGATACCAATAACAAGTCCATTGATAATCCAACCATTCCTTGCCGTTCACGTTCGCGATGACCCCTTTCTTGGGACAACCGGCCTCCTGAGCCAATAACAAGCTCGTTCGGAACGGTACCGCGTCAAGGAGATGGAAGCGATACGCCGAGACGAGCCCTGCCGGCCGGCTTCCGTGCCGATCGTCTTGCAAATCCAAACATCCGTGCGCAGCGGACGACGTCTCTCCTTCGCGGTAGTAATATCCGCAGTTGTAATAGTCCTCGGTACCGGTACCGAGCCAGTTCGCCGTTGCGTACTGGTCTACATACATGTATTCGTTTCCTTCTTGGTGAAAATGCATATGCTTCGGCGCGCCGAGCTGCTTCATCACTTGATTCATCCCGACGAAGAGCCCCTCGCCCTTCACATGCAGCAGCGGGTACAACGTGCCGTAGGGGATCACTTGCCGCCGGTACTTGCAATGAAACCGGTAATTCGTATGCGGAGCGGCAACTTCCGTCCGAACGGCAAACCGGAGCGGAACCTCTGTCTTGAGCGGATTATATAGCCGAAGCGAACCTCCCGCAGCGAACGGCATCGGCATGGCGAAACGGAGCGTACGCGCCGTTCGAACGGCATACAGCGATTGAAACGGCCTGTCCTTGGAGCCTTGGCAGAAGAGATGCAGCAGCGGCACGTCGATCGCCGGCTCGTCGGCGCCGTCCCAGTACGCTTTCAAGACCAGAGACCGCAACGGCTCCAATCGCTCCGCTTCTACGATCAGCTCTCGGACGACGCCAGGCCCTTCGGTCAGGAACAACACGCTCTCCTCGCGAGGCGGCAAAGTCAACCGGTCGAATACGAGTCCTTCGGAGTCGGGCTTGCGATCCCATTCGTTCCGCAGCGAAGCCGCCATTGCCCGTTCTTCTTCGCTGAGAGGCAGCTTCGACGAACGCACCTCCGGGTGAGGCGGAAGCTTGAGGTGGTTAACCTGCCAATATAGGCTATCGGTTTGGCAGGACACGCGAATTTTACACGATTTCGCATAAAGAATCGGCCAATAACTCACCCTTCCGCCGCTGGACTCCCGATGATCCGATACGAGCGGTTTGCGGAAGGGGTCTTCTTCCCCCGCGAAGAATCGGCTCAGCGTCGTTCGGAGCAACGGCTGCTTCGCGCCGTCAAGAATGATTTCAAGCTCTCCGTCAAAGTCGCCGGCCGTCCAAAATCTAGTAATGCAGCCCGGACCTGCCTCGTCGACGAGCACCTTCCACTCCTTCCCCCCCTCCGACTCGGTACGAAGGAAATAGTTGCAGTCGCGCGGACCCATCTTCTGATTCAAGCTGGAAACCATCTCGGACCGTACGTTCGCCCAGAAGTCGAACGATGCGAGCGGCTCCGCCAACGCGCTCCACATGCGGGCGGTATCCATTGGAATTCCTCCTTCGATCAACCTCGGCGGGGATCGGGACGATGCGGGACCGCATCCCCGGTTTCCAGCAGGAACGTAAGCATACGATCTTTCAACTCGACCAGGACCGACTGCAGGGAAGGATCGTCGATCCGGTTCCGAACTTCCGCCGGGTCTTCGAGCATGTCGTACAATTCGTCTTGTTCATACAATCGCCGGATATATTTGTATCGCCGCGTGCGGCACATGACGGCTTTGCCGTGGGCGATATCGTCATGGACTTGCACGGAAAGCCTCGGCCAATACAGATCGGAATCGTCGGTCGCGGATTCAGTCTCCCTCGCGTGCGCCTCTTCGCGCAGTCTGCCGCCTTCGCAGAAGACGGCGTCGCGATGGTCCTTACGATCGCCAGCGAGGAGCGGAAGCAAGCTGCGGCCGAAGTGGGTATGCTTCGGCCGAATGTCCGCGAGCGCCTCTACTGTTGCCGGCATATCGATCAGCTCGACGAGCGCGTCGTTCACCCCGGGCTCGACGGGAACCGCAGACGGCGGTTTCACGATGAACGGAACGCGGACGAGACAGTCCTCGAACATGTTCTGCGCTTTCTCGACGACGCCGTAATCGCCGGTGTAGTCGCCGTGGTCGGAGAAGAAGAAAATCGCCGTCTCATCGTATATGCCCGCTACCTTGAGCGCCGCAACGAGCATGCCGAATTGCGCGTCCACTCGGGCGCACATGCCGTAATACGCCGCGCGGAGTTCCCTCCACCGCTCCTCGTTCCAGTCTTGCAACCCCTGCAGAGCGCGTATGCCCGTCAGCATCGCGGGTTTCCCGTCCGCTTCCGCGATTCTTGGAGGCAGCTTGCCGCGGTCGATGCCGCCGTACCACGGCTCTTCCACCCCGTAGGGCGGATGCGGATAGCCGAGCGCCAGGTAGAGGCAGAGCGGCCGATCCTTCGGACGGTTCGCGATCCGTTCGATGGCGCCGTCGATCGCGGCCCAGTCTCCGTCGTAACGAACGTCCTTCCCTTCGGATGCCTCCAGCTTTCCGGCGAAGAAGGAGTAGTATCCCGACATCCCCGCTTCGCATCGCCAGCTTTGATCGACGTGTAAGTCCGGCGCTTTGTCTCGCGGCGATCGATAACGAATATCGCAGACGGAATCGACCCCGGCATCGGCGGACACGAGATCGTTCTTGCCGGCCCACCAAACGAAGTAGCCCTCTTCCTTTAAGCGCCGCAGAAGAACCGGTTCGTCCGGTTTCATCATGTGATGCATCGTCCGATGCCCCCGCACGTGGGGATACCAGCCGCTCATGAAGGAGCATCGGCTGGGTGTGCACACCGGGCTCTGGCAGAAGGCGTGGCTGAAGGATACGGCGTCCGTCCGCACCATCGCGTCCAGGTTGGGCGTGACGGCGGCGGCGTTGCCCCTGTGCCCCAGGACGTCCCCTCGCCATTGGTCCGGATTGAAGAGTACGATGTGGGGCTTATTCATCCCCCGATCTCGACGGACAGCGGGTTGGCGAACGCGCGGTCTATCCCTTCCCTCGCCAAGTCGTTCGTTCTCGCGGCCCATGCCAGCAGGCGGTCCTGCATGGCTTCGATCGCCGGTCGATACGCGGGGTCGGCGATACGGTTGCGCAGCTCGCCGGGGTCCTCCAGCAGATCGTAGAACTCGTCGATTTCATGGGCCCGATAGACGTATTTATATCGATCGGTGCGAATGGCGCGTATCGTATTCATGTGAATCGTGGCGCCGTGATGCTCGACGACGATCTCGTCGCGCGGCTCCGATGGATCCCCGCGAAGCAGCGGTACGAACGAGCGGCTGTCAAGATGGTCGCGGCGCGGCGCCCCCGCCAGCTCCATCGTCGAATTGAAGAGATCCCCGAGCGTGACGAACCCGTCGACGCGCCGCGGCGCGAACCGATTCTTGCCGTAGACGACGAACGGAATGCGGATGAGATCGTCGACGGCGAGCTCGTTCTTGCCGACCAAACCGTGCCTTCCCATCAACTCGCCGTGGTCGCTCGTAAAGATGACGACGGTGTTCTCCAACTTCTCGAGCTCTTCGAGCTTGTTCATGATGCGCCCGAATGCGTCGTCCACCATCGTGACGAGACCGTAATATTTGGCCAACGCGCGGGCCATCGTCGGCCAATCGTTCCGAATGCGGCAATAATTGACGTCGTAATAATGCTTGCTATACGTGAGCGGTTTATCCCGATAGTCGTCCCGGTAGTTGTCCCACTCGGGCAGATCGGCGGGGTCGTACATTGAAGCGTACGGCTCGGGCACATGCCAAGGGACATGCGGTTCGATGCACGAGGCGAACAGGAGGAACGGTTCCGGCGATGCGGCGGTTTCCTCCAACCACCGCTCGACCGCGCTCGCGATGCGGAACACCTCCGACTGTTCGGGAGGGGAGCTTACGGTCGAGGCTAGAACATGTTCTCCCTTACGGTCGCGAAGCATGATCGGATCCGTCCGTTCGACGTCCCCCTCCCGAGGAGCGATTCTCAGGTTCGCGTCGAAGCCGTGCTCCTCCGGCTGCGAATGCCCTACGTGCCATTTGCCCGCGTACGCGGTCCGATAGCCTTCCTTCCGCAGCGCGTCGCCGATCGTCTCCATCCCTTCTCCGAGCTTGTTGCAGAACGCGAACGGCGAATGGGCGTTCTGCACCACCTTATGTTCATGCGGATGAAGTCCCGTCAGCGCCGTCGCCCGGGCCGGCGTACACATCGGGCAATTCGTGAAGGCGTTCGCGAACGCGACGCCTTCTTCCATATACCGGTTCAAATGAGGCGTCCGGCATAAGCCGTCCGCGCCAATCGTCTCTACGTGCTGTTGGTCGGTCATGAAGATGACAATGTTCGGTTTTCGATCCATGGGTTCCATTGCCCGCCTTTATTCTGTAATGTCCTCCGACGCGACGGTTCTCGGGCCGTCGACGATGTCCGGGTACGCGACGATGTCCGGCACTGCTTCTCCCGCCTCCGCCATTCTGCGCAGCAATCGCTCCTTCATGTGCTCCGCAACGCCGCGATGAGAGCGTTGGTTGATCAGGTTCGTAAGCTCGTACGGGTCTGCCTGGAGATCGTAAAGAAACTGCTCCGCGTACCGGTCCGATCCGCTGTCGTCGTACGGATGCCGATCGGGGGCCGTGACGCCGTACTTCCAACGTTTGGTGCGCACCGCTCTCGCGACTTGAGACTCGCTGATTTGTACGAAGACGTCGTCCGGCCAAGGCGCCGCTTCCGTATCGAGCCGCCGAAGCAGCGAACGGCCTTGCATGGTTTCGGGGATCGGCAGGCCGGCCGCGTCGAGCAGCGTCGGCGGGAGGTCGATCAAGCTGACCATCTCGTCGATCGTGCCGCGCCGGCGAAAGCCCGGGCCGGAGAAGCCGAGCGGCACGCGAATGGAGCTGTCGTGGCAGGAACGCTTGTACTCGCCGTTGCGGGTTTTGAAGTGACAGCCGTGATCCGAAGTGAAGACGACGATCGTGTCGTCGAGCATCCGCAAGCTCTTCAGCGCGTCCATGATCCGGCCCAACGCGTCGTCCAGCCGCTTGACCATGCCGTAATAGCCGTCAAGATGCTGATGCGCATTGCCTCCTAGAGCGGCCAGGTCGGGCGGAACGTATCGCGAGACGTAACGATTCCTGTACGCGTCCGGCGACGGGTAGTCGTCGCGGCTGTTCTGGTGATGCGGCTCAAGGAACGACAGAAACAGGAAGAACGGTTCCTGCGCGCTCTTCCGGCTGTCGAGATAACGAATCGCCGCGTCGGCGCAAGCATCCACGCGATAACCGGGAAGATCGACGGGCTCGTTGTTCGCATCGAACAATCTTGTGCGGTAGGCGTCGGACGTAAATTCGAGCACGTCGGCCGCCAGCCAGTAGCGGTAACCGCCCCGCCGTTCGATCGGCACGGGTTCGACGCCGGTTTCAGCCAGATGCCACTTTCCGATGTACGCCGTATCGTAGCCTCCTGCACGGAACTGCCCCGCCAGCGTCGGAAGCTCCGACGGGAGCGGGATGCCGTTGCGGTAGCAACCCGAAGTCGTGGCGTATAAACCCGTCTGCATGCAAGAACGGGCCGGCCCGCACACCGGCTGGCTGGTGAAGGCGTTCTTAACGAACGTGCCGCCGGCGGCCAAGCGGTCGAAATTCGGCGTCAGGTCCAGCGGATTTCCGTGCAGACCGGTCGTGTCCCAACGTTGCTGATCGGTAAAAAATACGAGGATGTTCGGCTTTCGGTGCGAGGTTTGGCGTTCCACGAAAATCCTCCTCCTTTATGCCTTCCATTGTACGCGGGGGCGACAAGCGGGCGACAGGTTCGATTCCGCACTTCGATGGCATTCTGATGACATGTTTAATTCATCCAACCGGAGGATGTCAGCATCCGATGCAAGGCGAGCGCCGCTTGCGCCCGGGTCGTCGGCTGCCGCGGCGACATCGTCCCGTCCCCCATGCCCTGGAGCCATCCAGCTTGCACCGCCGCCGCGACGGAAGGCTTCGCCCATCCGCCGATCGAGGTTGCATCGGCGTACGCCGACAGCAAGTCGGCGTACGCGGCGGCGTCATGCGATTCCATAGCGCCGATTAGGGAGCGTGCGCGGACGAGAGTCGCGGCCATCTGCTCGCGAGTGACCGGTTCGTCCGGTAGAAAGCGCCCGTCCGGGAAGCCTTCGATCAAACCGGCGGCTTGCGCGGCTGCGACGCTTTCGGCGTACCAGGCGTCCTCCCGCGTATCTTCGTACGACAGGGCGTTATCGACGGGCACCAGTCCCAAGCCTCGGACGAGCAGCGCCGCCCACTCGCTACGGCGGATCGATTCGTCGGGAGCGAAGCGATCGTCGGTGCGACCGCTGACGAGAAGCTTCGAAGCCAGCGCCTCGATGTCGCGTTGCGCCCAGTGTCCGTCAAGATCGGCGAACGGCTCGCGCTCGATGCGGACGATCGCGTAGACGCTGTTGCCGTTGCGGCGCAGCTCCGCGACCGTACCATCCTCCGTCTCCCGAAGCGCGGTCGGCACGAACGTCGGCCGTCCCGTCGCTTCGTCGATCGTCGCGCCGGCGGCCGACGAGCCGTCGACGCCGGACGGCAAGCGGAACGCGCGGACGGCGAACCGATCGCCGAAGTCGCGGATCGTGCGGACGCCGTCCTCGGACGCAACCGTTATGCGGAAAGCATACGGCGGCGCGAGGAAGCGGACGCCGTCGACCGACGGAGGCATCGACGGCTCGATGCGGATTTCGACCTCGCCGTCTTCCGTTCCGGCGAAGAGCGCGAGCGGCAGCTCGTACGACAGGTCGTCGCCGAGACGAAGCGACAGCGTCGCCTCCGGCGCCGAAGCCGCAGCCCGGGCCAACGCGCCGCCGTCGACGAGCAAGGCGCTGGCGCCTTCCGTCGAAGCGTCCATGTCGACGACAATCTTCCGTTCGCCGTCGGTCGTGTCGCGCGACGAAGCGACCGCCGCTTCGAACGCCGCCGCGTCGAGCTCGTATACCGCCGCGCCCGATGCGTCGGAAGGCGGCCGATTCTTCGCGAGGCCCGGCGGCTCGCCGGCCTCGTCGTTCGCCGGCGGCGAGTCCGGTCCGTTCCCGGCGGCCCGGACGTTCACGCGAACGGTCGCGTCCGCCTCGACGACGGCGCGGTTCCCGTCTGCGTCCTCCGTTCTTATCGTCGTCAGCGCGATCGTGCCGCTGCGGACGTCGAGCGCCGTGAAGCGCAGCTCGAGCAAGGCGGCGTCACCGCTGACTTCATCGTTCCCCAGCATAGTGAGGAACGCCTTCGCCGTTCCGTCCCCGCCGCCGGGCGCCGTTCCCGCGAAGCCTTCGACCGTCCCGCGCACGGCATCCAGCCGGAGCCACTCGTCGTCATACGTCACCGTCGCTTCCAGCGCGAACAGCCGCTGCAACCCGGCGCCGCGCAGTCGAACGACGACCGTCCCCCCCGCCGTCGCCGGCTGAATCGGCGCCTCGAGCGAGAAGCTCGGCGCCGCGGCCTCGGCCGCCTGCGCCGCCGGCGCGGGCGCAGCCGCCAGCGCGAGCGAGAGAGCGATGCAGCCGGCGAGCCATCCTCGAACGGCGCACGGCTTCCAGAATCGATTCATTATCCATTTCCGCATGTCATTCATCCTCTCCCTGATCCCTCGTCGATCGCGAACGGGCAAGCCTCGTTTGGCTTGCCCGAACGCTCCCTTCTTTTATGCGCAGCGTCAATCGAACATCTTCCTGGCCGCGACGCTCAGATCGAATACGTCGACCGCGCCGTCTCCGTTCAGATCGGCGAATTGCTTCGCCGTCCAATCCGAGTCGCCGGCGGACGCGCCGTACGCGGCGGCGAGGATGCCCAGATCGCCGACGTTGACCGCGCCGTTGCCGTCGATATCGCCTTCCGCGAAGTCGTTCCTGGCCGCCGCGAAGTCGGCGAGCGCTTCGTCCAGCATCGCCTTGGCCGCATTGACCTCGGACTGCGTCGCCGCGCCGTCCTGCGCCGTCGCCTGCGCGGCTTGGACGGCGCTCAGCAGCGCGGCTTTGACGCCGGGAGCGTATTGCGTCCGGAATCGCCCTTCGACCGCCTCGTCATGCAGCGCGATCGCCGTCGCGATCGTATCCAGCAGCGCCGTTCGATCGACCGCCGGAAGATCGATCCGATGCGTCGAGCCGACGGCCGGGACAACCGTCCCGTCGCCTCCGGCGAGCTCCGCCCGCACGATCGACACGTCCGCGGCGGCCGCCGCGTCCACAGGCTTCACCTCGAACACAAGCTGGAATTGCAGTCCGTCCTCGACGACCGCATGCTCGGCGCCCTCGCTGATCGCGACGATGCGAAGCGTTCCGGGCTCGTCGTCGTCGCGCTCGATCGCCTGCAGGCCGGTCCGGAAGCCGGTCGCGTCGACGAACGTCAGACGGTCGGCATCATAGACGAACGTAATGTCCTGCGCGTACACCGCTTCGAGCACGCTCGCCGAGAGATGCTGCAGACGGTAGTCGATCGTCACCGTATCGCCGGGCGCCGCCTCGGACGGCCCGCCGAGCTTCGCGGCGACCTGCAGCGCGTCGGACGTTCGAATCGACGTCTCCGGGCCGGACGTCGTCCACACCCCGTCCGCCTCGGCGAACACGCGGAACGTATAATCGGTGCCGTACGTCAGCTCCGTGACCGTGTACGTCGTCGCGTCCCCGGGTACGAACGCGGAGCCTTCCGCCCAGTCGATTCGATACCGGGCGATGCCGGAAGCCGCTTGCGCCGGCGTCCAGACGAGCGTCGCTTCGTCCGCGCCGACCGACGTCGCCGCGACGGCGGCGCCTTCCGGCCAGCTCGGTCCCGCGGCGGGAGCGCCGTTCGCGGACGACGCGAACGTCTCGATCGCCGCAAGCAGCGATTGCCGCGCGTCGTCGACCGCCGGCTGCGCCGCGGCGGGCGCATCGATGACCGCCCGCGCCGCGCCGATCGCGGCCAGAAGCGAAGCTTTCGCGCCGGCCGGATATTGTCCCTCGCCGGCGCCTTCGATCGCCGCGTCGTGCAGCGCCTTCCCGGACGAAACCGCGTCGGCCAAGGCCGTCTTGTCGGTTCCGGCCAGTTCGACGTACACGCCGCTTACGATCGCTTCCGTCGTCTGGATCGCTTCGTTCTGATGCGTGAAAGACACCAGCGACAGACCGGACGTCAGGTTGTTCGTCGCGTTGAACGTGTTCTGCGACCGCGCGACTTCCGTCCAGCCGTCGCCCGTCCGTACATATCCGATGAACGTCGTGCCTTCCTTCGTCAGCTTGATCTGCGCCGGGAATTCGATCGCCCCGCCCGCCTTCGTGAAGGCGGCCCCTTGGAACGTCGACCGCGTCACGAGCTCGAGCCGGCCGTCGGCGGTCGCTTGCAGCGTGACGCCTTTCGACTTGTCTTCATTGATGGAGCCGCGGATATGCAATCCCGCCGCAGCGTTCGGATGGGTTTCCTCCACCCCGAGAATCGTCGCGGTAATCGCAAACTTGTCGGCCGAGTTCGGCATATCGCGATGAACGAACGTAAAGCTGTCGTTCGAAGGCCCCATGCTGTCGCCGTTCGAGACGACGCGGAACGTCCCGTCGTCGAATCGGGCGAAGCCGGTCCGGCCGTTGCTGCCGAACGTCTTGACCGCCCACGGCGCCGGCACGTCGTTCGAGGCGTTCTCGAAGACAGCTACATGCAGCTTCTTCGTCTTCGTCGCGCCGCCGATCGTCACCGCGATTTCGATGAAGCTGCCGCCCTCCCGCAGCGCCTTGATCGTTCCGTCGTCTCCGACGGATACGACGTCCGGCCGTTCCGCCGTCACCTCGAGCTCGTCGGCTTCCGGCGCGACCTTGGCGTTGTTGGACAACACCGCGAGCACGTTCAGCGACGCCGACTGCCCGGGCTCCAGCACGCTCGCCGATAACGTCGCCTCGAGATCGGTCAAGACGGTAGCGACGATGTCGATCGCGATGCCGCCCGACGTCTTCTCGATGCCGTCGTACGACGTCGTCGCGGTCACCGTCGCGGCGCCCGGCGCCAACGCCCGGATGCGGCCCGCCGTATCGACGGACACGACGTCCGGCGCGCTGCTCGCATATACGGTCGGCGATGCGCTCAGGTCGAGCTCCTGACCGAACTGGTTAAACCATCGGATGCGCGTCGGCGCCTCCATGCCGATCTCCCATGCGCCGCGAGTCGTCGTCAACTCGACGCGGTCGAGCGCCGGCGACTCCGATCCGACGACGACTTCGACGGCGACGCTTCGCGTCGTCCCGTTCTTCGATGCCGCGGCGGTGACGACCGCGCTGCCTTCGGCGACGGCCGACACGGCGCCGTCCCCATCCACCGTCGCGACGGCCGCATCCGAGCTCTCGAAGGCGACCGTCAGGTCGGCCTCGGGAATCGCCTCGCCGAATACCGAACGGGCCGTTACGGTAAGCGACGCCGACTCGCCGACCGCCAGATGTATGCGGGACGTATTGAGCAGCGGCTGATCCGCGGCGACGGACGCGCGCGCCAATGCGTTGGCGTCGTCCGCGAACGCGTAGCCGGGCAGCAAACCGGCGCGATCGAGCGGCGCGTCCGCGAAGCCGATCTGCGCGTAGACGCTAGAGTCCGGTCGCAGCCGGTAATCGCCTTGTTGCCAATTCATGAAGACGGCTTCGGGGTCATCGACGAAGACGTTCCCGTCGAAGTTGCCGTACGTCGTCACCTGCGTATGCAGCTGCGCGCCTACGCCGTGTTGATTGACGATCAGATTGCGCGTGAATTCGTTATATTTCGGATCGAGCACCGGCAGCTCGTTCGTCAGCACCGCGAGCTCCGGATATCTCGTCCTCCACAGCTCGCCTTGATACGGCATCTGCAGCAAATTATCGAGCGAACGCTGGTTGTAGCCCGGCGTCTCCGGCGCCTGACCGCCGTATTTGATGCCCCGCACGTAATAATAGAGCGGGTTGATGATGACATTTTCATACACCTTATTGTTTCTTCCGCCATGCGTATAAAACGGGATCCCGACGTTCTCCATGACGTTTCCGTACACTTCCGTGCCGCTGACGTTGTCGTCGAGATAGACGGCGACGCCGCGTACATTGTGCCCTTCCCGCCCGATAATGTCGTGGAAATAATTGTATCGGATGACGTTCCCCCAGTAGGAGTAATCCGTCGCCGTGTAGATAGCCCCGGAATCGTTGGAATCCTGCAGGACGTCGAAAATCTCGTTATATTCGATTACATGGTCGTTGCCCGAAAAGTTGATGGCGTAGTGCGCCGAATCGTGAATGCTGTTATAAGCGACGCGCGTACCGACGCCGTCGATCCGGATGCCCGGCGCGTACGTCTTCTTAATTCTCGAGTAGGCATGAATGTGGTTGTTCGTGACCGCATGGCCGCTCGGCGTTAACGTCGGACGATGCCCGCCCGAGGCGATAATGCCGCCGGCTCCCGTCTGGAACACATGATTGCCTGTGATCGTATGATGACTGCCGCCCCCGACCTCGATCCCGTACAGCCCGGTATTCGAAATTTCGTTGTTCGCGATGACGATGCCGGCGCCGCCTTGGGTCTTGATTCCGGTGCTCCGCGTCACCCCGATCGTCAGATCGCGGAATTGAACATACGAAGCATCGACCGTCTTGACGATCGGCTTCGCGTTGAAGGACAACTCTACCGCGCTGTCCCCGTCGAAGCCGGCCGGGGGATACAAATACAGCTTCCCGTCCGCTCGATCCAAGTACCATTCCCCGGGAGCGTCGACCTCTTCCAACAGATTGTAGAAATAGAACCTTCGATGCTCCAGGTTCGGATTGATCCCCCACCAGGCGGATTGAAGACCCGCGACCGTTCGGGAAGCGGCGTCAAGCGCTTCGACCTTCATATTTTCCTCGGCCCAGTCGTAGAAGAAATATCCGAACATCCAGATATCGTCGGCTTCCGTCCACGCGAGCGCCCGATCCGAAGCGTCGTTGTAGACGAAGGTAGGACCGTCGTCGAGCGTACCGCTGTTACCCGGAGTACCGGCGTCCACGATGCTGTCGATCCTCAGCCAATCCGCATTCGGATACCGTCCGAGCGTCATCTCTTCTCCGTCGACGAACAGTTCCATCATCGACGGCACGAGCGGCCAGCCTTGACCTTGATGGACGATGCCGCCGTAATCCTCGCTCGGGATTCCGATTGCCGGCAAGTCCGCGACGATCACATGAGCCGCTGCGCCGGCCGGCAATCTCCCGACAACCTCCGGATCGACCGCGGACGAGAACGCGCCCGCGTCGAGCCGCTTGCCTCCAAACAGACGTGCCTGTTCTCCCGGATACGAGCGATACACGATCGGCGCTTCCGCCGTCCCGGAATCTTGCTCCTCCAACAGGAAGCTATCGTCCAGGATCGGGTACTCTCCTTCCCGCAAATACACCGTGATTCCGCCCGCGGGAAGTCCGGACAACTGTTTCGTGTCGCGAATATGGTCCCGGGCGCGCTCTAACGTCAGAAACGGACGTTCGCTCGTCCCGTCTCCGGCGCTGTCGTCGCCGTCCGGCGCGACGTACAGAGCAAGTCCCGGAGCCGCCTCCGAAACTTCCTGCGCCGAGGCGCCGACCGCCGAACCGAATGCCGCCGTAAAGCAAATCGCGACCGTCAGCATCAGGGTTAAGCCTTTCTTCCACTGCTTTCTCATGCTCCCGTCATCCCTCCAACAAGTTGTTATATATGCAATCCCGGCGGCCCGCCCGCGAGCGAACCGCCGGAAACCTGATGACTATCGCTTGATCGCGCGATAGTGTTTGCGCTTTCATGAATAGCCGGGATCCCTCCTGTTCCGCAAAGCGGATGTTTTCTGTAAACGATTACAAACAAAGGTTTGGCATTGACGCCGTTCGGCCCGCTAATCCGTTTCGCAGTTCCCATTGTAGTGCTTCGCTACCCGGAAACGGAATGCTACAAAACAGACATGCATGCAGTTTTCATGACACCTTTCGCGATCGGTGAACGGCAATCGGCTTCGACACCCTTGCGTCGAAGCCGATTGCCGTTCACGCTCTATTCTTGTCTCGATACTCCTGCGGCGTAATGCCGAAGTAACGCTTAAACACCTTAATGAAATATTGGGGATTCTGATAGCCCAGCCTCGCCGTAATCTCGTAGATGCGTTCTTGCGTATTCTTTAACATATACGCCGCCTTCTCCATTCGAAAGCGATACAGGTAATCGCTGATGCTCTCCCCGGTCTCGCTCTTATAGACTCTCGACAAATACGACGGGTTCAAATACACGTGATCCGCCAACGTCTGGACGGAAACGTCCTCCTCCATATGCAATTCGATGTAGCGGTGTACTTGGTCGACGATCGTCGCGCGGGTATTGCCCGCCTCCTTGTCCATCTCTTGTTTTAATCGCCCGTAGACGCGGTAGGACCAATCCTCGAGTTGTCGGATCGTCTGGAACTGGTTCGCGTCGAGAAGCATTTCGTAATCGGTCTCGGAAATCAACTCGTGCAGTCTTCGTCCGTTCTTATGGCTGATATAAGCGAAGGACCCCGATACCTCGAAGAATACCTCCAGAATATGTTCTTGCGACTCGTTCCATATATCGTTGAGTTCCTTGAAGATGCGCTCCAGCTTTCGTTCGAGCTGTTCGAAGCGTCCCGCCTCGAACAGCTGCTTGAAGGTCGGCGGCTAGTACAGCCGCTCGATCGATCGGATGCGGGCGGTTTCCGCCTCTCCGCGAATGGTCAGGAAAAACTCCCGCTCGCTCCCTACCTGCTGTCTGAAAGAAAATAGCGCTTGTTGATACAAAGGCGGAATATCCCGCGGGAAGACGCCCCGACGCGTGGCCAGAATCGATATGCGGCCCTTCAAGAAATGTCGAACCTGTTCTTGCAGTTGCTCGGCCAACGCCTCGAGATCCGCGTCTCCCGCGTCCGGCTTTCGTTTCGCGAGAAAGACGAGATAGTCGTGGGGGTCCTTGCCGAACCACAACTCGAAGGCCGGACGGAAAATTTCCTCCGTAATGTTGCACACTGCGAATTCGAACAGCGACACGCTGTGTTCGTCGTAATCGTCGAACTCCTCCTCGAGCCGAATCATCAGCATCGCGACTTCGTCGCCGGGACCGAACTGAAGCTCGTAGGTTCGCATCTTGTTCAACAGCGCCGTCTCCGAACCGATTCGCCGCTGCAGCACGTCCAGCAAGAGCGTCTCGTGCAGACGCGGCAAGTTTTCGCGCAGCGTATGAATCGCGCGCCGTACCATCTCGTCGGATTCCCGTTCCCGCGCCAGTTCGCCGATGACCCTGCTTACGACTTCTATAATCTCTTCGTTGGACGCCGGCTTGAGCAAGTAGTCGGAAATCTGGGCCAGAATCGCTTGCTTTGCATACTCGAATTCGGCGAAGCCGGACAACAGGATGCACTTGGTGCCTGGCCGAGCGGACCGGATGCGGTCGAGGAGCTCGAGGCCCGACATGCCGGGCATCTTGATATCCATCATGACGATGTCGACCGCATGCTCCTCCAACACCTTCAGCGCGCCGTGCCCGGAATACGCTTTATATACGGGACCGACGCCGAGTTCCTCCCAGCGGATCGTGCCGGCGATATCCTCGACGATGTGCGCATGGTCGTCGACGATCAATAATGGGTGCATCGATCATCCCTCCTTGTTCCCGGTTGATTCTCTCCAATGGAGCGTTACGATGCATCCGCCCGTCTTCGGCGAAGCGATCTCCAGTCCCGCTCCCTTCCCGAAGCGATGAACCATCCGTTGATGTACGTTCCACATCCCGTACCCCGTCTCTTCGTCCTGCGGGAGACTTAGCTTCCGTTTCAACGCGAACAGGGCTTCCGGCGCCAGACCTACGCCGTTGTCTTCGACGACGATCCGATGTTCGTCGCCGTCGGACAGGCCGTAAATATGAATCATCCCGGGAGCTTCCATCGGCTCGATCCCGTGAACGACCGCATTCTCTACCGCAGGTTGGATGATCAGCCTCGGAATGACGGCATCCATCATACGCTCCGGAATATCGACGCTGAAGTTAAATCGAGGCATCTGCAGTCGCTGAATATTCAAGTAATTCGCGATGAGCTCCATCTCTTCGCGGATCGTCGTGTCCTCCGATTCGATACGCGTCGTATAGCGATAGTATTTGCTTAAGTTTAGCGCCATCGCGACGACCGGTTCGTTTTTTCCGAGCTGCGCCATGCTCTTGATGAAAGCGAAACAGTTGTATAAAAAATGCGGATTGATTTGGGACTGCAGTTGCTTCAGCTTGGCCTCCTTCGACCGAAGCTTCTCTTGGTACACCCGCTCGATCAGCTCTTGAATTTGCTCGGCCATCTCGTTGAACCGGGTAAACAAAAAGTCGAATTCGCCGCTTTGTTTCATCGCGATCCGTGCGGAATAATCGCCGATCTTCAGCCGTTGCACGCCTCGAACGAGTTGAACGATCGGCATCTGCACATGTTTATAAAGCAAATACGCGGAGAGAACGCCGAGCGTGACCATCAGTCCCGCGGCGAAGAAGAACGTATTGCGACTATCTCGAATCGGCGACAAAATCTCTTCCACGGGAATGTAGTCGATCAAATACCAACCGAGACTTTCCGAGCGAACGTAGCTGAGCAGGTAGTCTCGCCCCTCCAGCTTGACCGTCCGATGACCGGAATCCCCGACGACCGGCGGTTCCGTCCCGCCGATGATCAACCCGATCAACGTCCGTTCGGCCGAACGGTTCGTAATCGGTCGGTAGGAGGGATGATACAAGAACGGGTCGCCGGTTCCTCCGATCTTAAAGTCGTCGAGCATCTTCACGATGCTGTCTTCGGTAAAGCCGACCTCGACGATCAGCTCCGCCCGGCGCGGGTCGGCTTCGGCGGCCGCCGGCAATACCTCATGCTTCACGAAGGTATGCCGTTCTTGCCCGTACAGATCGTTCAGCCGATACGACCATCGCCTTGTCGATAAGCTGGTCGAAGCGAATTTCCGTTCGTAATCGATCGAGGCGAGCGTCGTGACTCCGGTCCGCAGCCGCGGCGAATAGACGGTCAGTTGGTTGGTCCAGCCGCCGATCGCGTTGTGCATCCGCAGTTTATCCAACATCCGGGTCTTGACCTCCACCATTTGGTACACCCTTGCGTCTTCCCTCATGTCCTTGAATTCCCGCACGGTCGAGTCGGTCCCCAACGTGATCGCGAACAAGTCGAGCTGTTCGATGTTGGTTTCTACCTGGCTGAGAAAGAAGGATAGCTGCTTCACCGTCGAAGCGGCGATTTCGCTCCGGACCACATTCTCGCTGATGCGGTTGGAGTATAGAAACAGGATGAGGAACGGGCCTAGCAGCACGATCAACGTGACCATGCCTTTCTGGAAAATGTTCATTTTCATCCACATAGGCGCGACCTCCGGAAGTAATTAAAAGTGCATCGAAGTGGGAAGATTGCCATGTAACCCTTTACAAACAACCAGTAGAATGACCATATCACAAGATTTCAAGAAAGCGAGGCTTACTTTAAGTGAAATTGAAAACGACATCGACCGTTCCTGTCAAGCCTCAAAGTTTCGGCACGTGGAAGAGATTGTACCAGTACAGGTACCTATACCTGCTCGGCGTGCCCGGGATCGTCTTCTTCCTGATCTTCAAGTACATCCCGATGGGGGGCATCGCGATCGCCTTCCAGAACTACAGTCCCATCCGGGGCATGATGGGAAGCGATTGGGTCGGGTTCGCGCATTTCGCGAGATTGTTCGGCGAACCGGATTTCTGGATGATCTTCCGAAATACGCTCGTGTTGAGTATGCTCGGCATCATCTTTTTATTCCCGGCTCCGATCCTGCTCGCGCTCGTGCTGAACGAGGTGCGGAGTAAGGTGTACAAGCGAACGGTTCAAACGATCATCTATCTTCCACACTTCATCTCATGGGTCGTTATCGTCAGCCTTACGTTCGTCTTTCTCTCGACGGAGGTTGGCCTTCTTAACAAACTGCTCGTCGCGCTCGGTTTCGATAAGGTCCGATTCATGATGGAAGAAGACTACTTTTACCCGATCGTGCTGCTCCAAGGGCTGTGGAAAGATGTCGGATGGAATACGATCATCTATCTGGCCGCGATCGCCGGCGTCAATCCGTCGCTCTACGAAGCGGCCGAAATCGACGGAGCCGGACGGTTTTCCAAGGTATGGAACGTGACGGTGCCTTCGATCGTCCCGACGGTCATCATTCTGTTTATTCTCGGTCTCGGCAACATTCTGGAAGTCAACTTCGAACAACTATGGCTGATGCAGAACCCGTTGGTATTGAATGTATCCGAAGTGTTCGATACGTACGTCTACAAGGTCGGCATTCAGGGCGGTCAATTCAGCTACAGTACCGCCGTCGGCATCTTTAAGTCTTTCGTCGGCCTCGCGTTGATCGTCGGAGCGAATTACTGGATCCGCAAGAAAGGATATGAAGGCATATGGTAAGAACCGATCGACTGTTTCTCGCCGCCGTCTACACGTTCCTCTTTCTGTTATCGGCCGCGATGATATTTCCGTTGCTTTACGTGTTGGCCGTATCGTTCACGGACCCGAAAGTGTACGTTCCGGATCAATTGACGTTGTGGCCGAAGAAGTGGTCTCTTAGCGCGTACGAGTACATTCTTTCCGGCGGGGCGATCGTTAACGCCTTGAAATCTACGTTATTCATCACGGTTGTCGGAACGCCGATCTCTCTCATCGTTACAAGCTCGTTCGCCTACATGTTGTCCAAAAATTATTTGCCCGGACGCAACGTCATGCTGCTGCTCGTTCTGTTTACGATGCTGTTCAGCCCCGGCATGATTCCGAATTATTTACTGATCCGAAATTTAGGGTTACTGGATAGTTTATGGGCTCTGATTCTCCCGATGGCGACGAACGCCTGGTCGATTCTCGTCATGAAAAGCTTCTATCAATCGATTCCGTCCGAACTGGAGGATTCCGCCAGAATCGACGGCTGCAACGACCTTCAGATTTATTCGCGCATCATCTTGCCGCTCTCGAAGGCGCCGATGGCCGCGTTCACTTTATTCTTCGCCGTAGCCTTCTGGAACGTGTACTTCTCAGCCCTTCTTTACTTGCGGGACAGTACGCAATGGACGTTGCAGGTCATTCTGCAGCAGGTCGTCCTTGCCTCGAACGCGTCGCAATTCGTCGACAGCGCCGTGGCGTCGCAGATGGATAACATCATGACGATGCCGCCCGAGACGGTCAAGATGGCCACGATTATTATCGTCATCGCGCCGATCCTGCTCGTCTATCCGTTTTTACAGAAGCATTTCGCCAAGGGCGTATTGATCGGGTCGGTCAAGGGATGATTTTAGAGAGAGAGATCTCTAAAATAGATAACAATACACTAGGAGGGTTCCAAAGATGTTGAAACGAATGAGACCTAAGGGAGCTAACACGGCTTCCGCCATCCTCCTCTGCGCCGCTCTTACGGTAGTTACGGCTTGCAGCGGAAACGGCGGTACCGCGACGAACGAAAGCCCGACCGGAACGGCGACCCCGCCGGCGGACAATCCGTCGACGGGGATCGAGACGCCGGCAGAACCGTTGCCGCCGCTCGAGATCTCTTGGATGAACTATGCCTGGGGAACCCCGCCGGCCGGAAACGACGAAGTGCTAAAGAAGATTGAAGCGGACACGAACACGATCATCCGCTTCGATTGGGTTCCGACGAACGGATACGAGGAGCGTACGAACGTGGCGCTGACGACAGGCGACGTAAACGACGTCGTTCAGATCGAAACCGGCAACTCCCAATTGTATACTTCCGTCGTCCACGGAGCGATCCAAGCAGGCGTGTTCCATGATCTGACGCCGTATCTCGGCACTCCGGAGGCTCGGGCGCAATATCCGAATTTGGCTCGTTATCCGGATACGACGTGGGATAACATTCGATACGAAGGGAAAATCTGGGGCGTTCCTCGCCATTCCAGCCCTCCGGTCTGGGACGGCATCACGATTCGCAAAGACTTGCTCGACCAAGTCGGCATGGAGCCCCCTACGAACATCGAAGAGTTCACCGCGTTCCTGAAAGCGGTCAGCAAGCCGCCGGAGATGTACGGTCTCGCGATTAAAGAGGTGAACACGATCTTCTCCAACGCGTTCACCGGCGTACAGAATTGGGATACCGACGAAGAAGGCAATTTTATCTTCCATGCGTTCATGCCGGAGTACAAGGATTATCTCGATTGGCTGAAAGACCTCTATGAATCGAAAGCGCTTCATCCGGAATTTCCGGTTGTAGAAGGGACCGTTCAAGCGATGTTCCGCAAGGTAGGCACGTATGCCGCCGTAGCCTCGAACATGCATCAGTTGACGATTCCAAGCTTTATTCAACAGCTCAAAGACGTCGTCCCTACCGGCGAACCGTTGACGCTCATGCCGCTGCAAGGGCCGAAAGGGTATGTGACGAACATGACGCTCGGCTTCTGGACGAATTTGATGATCAGCTCCAAGGTAAAAGAAGAAGATATTCCTCGCATACTCTCGCTGATCGATTACATGTCTTCCGAAGAGTACATGGTGAAATTAACGAAGCAAGGCATCGAAGGCATTCACCACAACGTCGTGGACGGCAAGGTCGAGCTGACCGAAGCGTACAAGAACGAAGCGATCGAAGGCTACGGCTGGCCGGGCGACTACTACAACGGCATGAACAATGCGCAGTTGAACGACGCGGAGCCGGAGCGGCTGGAGCATCTCAAGCAGGTATATGAGAAGTCTACCGAGGTTTCGACCTACTCCAATCCGGCGACGAATCTGTACTCTCCGACGCTCGGAGAGCGCTGGGGCGACCTGACTCGTACGCTCGAGGACATGAAGGTGAAATACGTCATGGGCGAAATCACGGTTCAGC
The DNA here is from genome assembly GCF_005765165.1 of Paenibacillus antri. NCBI lineage: Bacteria > Bacillati > Bacillota > Bacilli > Caryophanales > Paenibacillaceae > Paenibacillus > Paenibacillus antri. Next base: position 48,215 of record NZ_VCIW01000001.1, read on the forward strand.
AGTGGGACGATTATGTCGCGGGCATCACTTCTCACGCCGACTATAAGAAAATCCTCGAAGAATTGAAAACGTCCTACCAAAACGCGAAGTAACACGCAATGCGAAAGGGACGGTCTCGAAGTCATCCTTGATGACCGAGAGACCGTCCCTTCGCGCTTCATTGGAACCAATCGTCTGCGTCGGGTTACCCGACCTCGTTCACGGGTTCGTCGAGCGCGGCCAGCTGTAGCGACCGCAGCTCGCTCTTCAACGACGCGACGCGGTCCGCGTAGGCCGGGTCGGCGTATACGTAGTTCAAATCGTACGGATCCTTCTCCAAGTCGAACGATTCCCACTCCGGAGGACGGCGTTGCTCGATCGACCCGGACGTGCCGAGCGCTTCCGCGTAGTATCCCCGGTCGTTCGAGCTGTACATGCAACGCTTCGAGCGGCGGCCGCATTTCGAGACGATCTCGCTCGGAATTCTGCTCGAGATCGTCGGCTCGTGATGCGGGAGCTCGTATCGCCTCCGCCGCCCAAAAGAAAGCTCCATCTCGCGCGCGAGATGGAGCAATATATCGCGGAACATTATAGAGAACGAATTCCAGTGAAGCGCTTGGCCGAACGGATCGGCCGTTCGCCGAATTACGCGGGCGCGTTCGGCGCTCGCCAGCCGTTCTTACCAGACAGTATAACCTCCGTCTACGCTGAACACGCCGCCCGTCGCGAACGACGACGCTTCCGAAGCCAGGTACACGGCGATGCCCTGAAGCTCGTGCGGCATGCCCGGCCGGCCCATCGGCGTCATGCTCATCCACCGTTCGATCAGCTCGCCGCCGGTGCGGAAAAACTTCTCCGTCAGCTCGGTCTTCATATAGCCTGGCGCGATCGTATTGACGCGGATGCCGTGAGGCGCCCATTCCGCGGCAAGCGTCTTCGTCAACGAAATGACGCCGGCCTTCGAGACGTTATAGGCGATCTGATTTTGCGGCGTATTTACGATGGTTCCGGACATCGAGGAGATGTTGATGATCGATCCTCTCCGCTGTCGAATCATCTCCCGCCCGACGGCTTGGGACATCAGGAAGACGCCGTTCAAGTTGACGTCCATGACGGCCGTCCAGTCCTCGTACGTCATGTCCTCCGCCTTGGCGTTCCGCACGATGCCGGCGTTGTTGATCAAGACGTCGATGCGTCCGAATGCCCGGACGGTCTCCTCGCGGACCCGCTCCGCGTCGTTCGGATCGCATACGTTCGCCTCGATCGTCAGAACGCGAACGCCGTACCGTTCCCGCAGCTCCCGAGCCGCTTCGTCCGCCTTCGCCGCATTCAAATCGACGATGACGATGTCCGACCCCATCTCCGCCAGCCCCTCGGCCATCGATTTGCCGAGTCCGACCGCGCCTCCCGTGACGATCGATGCATAGTTCGCCAAGGAAAATTGTTCGCGAATTCCCATTAGCCGTCCCCTCCTTCGTCCATGATAGCTTACGTCGGCCAAAGCTGTCGACGGTTCCGGTAAAACTCCGCCCAACGCTCCAGATGATCGGTCGTAATCAAGGAAGCCGGGTACAAGGACGCGACGATCTCCATCTGCTCTTGCGTTTCGACCGGCCACGGTCCGGGCACGATGCCCTCCTCCAGCATTCGCTCGTAGAACAAGGGGGAGAAATAACGAAATTGGGTGAATAAGTAGTCCGCGCGAATCTCTTTCATGAACGGAAACACGTACGGCATGCTGCCGGAGCTGATCAAGCCGAGGCGGATGCGATCGTCCAACGTTCTCGTCCGCTCCACCGCGTAATGATCGAAGGACGTGACGCACGATTGGTCCCGCGTCCCCGTGCGGTACAGCACCTCGAGCACGGCCGCTTCCAAGCCCGGATATAAATCCCCGGCTTGCTTCAGCTCGATGAATACGTCGGCGCGGCCCTTCAATGCATTCATCGCTTCTTCGAGCGTAGGGATCTCCTCGCTCCCTCGCACGCGATAACGCTTTAGCTGTTGCAGCGTGTAATCTCGGATCGAGCCCGACCCGTCGGTCAACCGGTCCAGCGTAAAGTCGTGAAAGACGACCGGAACGCCGTCCTTGCTCAGTTGTACGTCCAGCTCCACATGGGAGAAGTTCAGCTCGCACGCCTTCCGGAACGAAACCAAGGTATTCTCGGGCAGCAGCGCGGGATACCCTCGATGGGCGATGCCTCTTATTTTCATCATGACGTCCCCCCTTCTCGCGCGTCCGGCACGATCGCGCCGTGCCGGCGCAGCGTCGCTCGCAGCTCTTCGACGTCCACGTCCCGGACCGGCACGCCGGAGCGGACCGCGATCGCCGCCGCCGCCCCGGCCGCCTGTCCGGTCGCCATGCTGGACGCCTGCACGCGGTATGCCGAATGCGCCTCGGCGTCCCCCGAGACGATGCGTCCGGCCGCGAGCAGCCACTCGCTGTTACGCGGGACGAGCGCGCCGTACGGAATCGTCGCGACGACGCCGTCGGCCAGCGGCCGGATGTCGATGCCGTTATCGTCGGGGAGATGCAGATCGATCGGATAATAGCTGTAGCAGACTGCGTCAGGCCACAAGCGTCCGGTTTTGTAATCTTCTCCGGTGACGCGCGCCTCTCCGACGATACGGTTCGTATCTCGAATGCCGCATTCCGCCCCGAAATCGTCGATGCTCAGATCCGCGCAGCCGGGCACCCGCCGAAGCAGGCGGTAGATGCGCATCAACGCGGCGCGTCCTTGCAAGTCCGCCTCCGCCTTCGAGCGGGAATCCGAGCCGTCGATCCGGACGATGTGGTTGCAGTTTCCGCCGCCCGACCGCAGCTCCCGCCAGAACGGCGGCTCTCCTTCGCCCGGCGGCGAGTGATCCGTATGCCGGATGTCGCCCGCCGCCGCCGCCTCGGCGGCGAGCGTCCGCAGCGCCTCGCGGTCGACATCCTCTAATCGGTATCCCGTCATATGGTACATCATCGTTCCGGGCTGCCTGCGCTCGGATTGCTCCAGCGGCAGTCCGAGCAGCGCGGCGACGTTGGCGTCCCCGGTGCAGTCGATCGCCGTCTTCCCATACACGGCCGACAGCCCGGTCTTTCCTGCCAACACGACCTCATAACCGCCTCGTTCCGACTTCCGGACGACGGCGGGCGATTCGTGCAGGCGCAGGCGTACGCCTGCGCCGCGCACCGCGTCGTCCCAGACGCTCGCGTACACGAACCGATTGACGAGAATATGATGGCGCGGATGCTTCCTCGGCGGATAAGGAACCGTGAAGTCCGGCAGCGCGGCCCCGCCTCTCCGCACCGTCTCCTCGATCGCTTCCCACCCGATGCCGCGAATGACTTGGCGTCCGAGACGCGTATGGAACAACCCGGGGAAGTTGACGCCGCCGACCGTCGCCGTCCCGCCGAGCATCCCGGTTCTCTCCACCAACGCGGTCCGCATGCCTTCTCTCGCGGCTTGAATCGCCGCGACGGCGCCTGCGGGACCGCCGCCGAAGACGAGTACGTCGTACTCGTCTTCGAGCGGGATCGTCGCTTGCAACGTTATCGATCCTATCGACATGGCCCGCTTCGCCCCTTACTTCAAGATGCCGAGCTTCATTAATTCGTCCGACGCGGACGTCAGGTACAGCTCCAGCTGGAACGTATCCCGAAGCGTCTGCAGGAACGCCGGAAATTCGTCGGTCGGACGAGTGCCGTAAATAAACTTGACGAGCTCCTCGCTCTCGAACTTCGCCTTGTCGGCCGGGTTCACCCCTTCCGGAATCGGCGAAAACCCGTCGTACACCGTTATGATCGGCAACGCGTTGGCGAATTCGAAATACGGCTTCAGCGAGCCGAACCGCGCGTTCAAATATTCCAGCTCCTTGCGGCCGGTCATCTGATGGATCGTCGCGTGTCCGACCTCCGCGAGCGTCTCCTCGATCACTTGCGGTCGACCGTCGACCAAGTTGTAGTGGCGCCCTTCGAGGCCGAAGTTGACGAGCAGCTGCCCTTCGCCGCCGGAAATATAGTTGAAGTACTCGACCAGCTTCCCGACCTTCTCCGGTTCCTTCTCCAACGTCTTCGGAATGACCATCCGGTAGCTCGTATTCCCCGCATCGTACGCGTCCGCGAACTTCCCGCCCGGTCCCGTCATCGCGTCCAGCTGCGTCCACGATTGGTTCGGGTTGATGGAATTCATTTTCTCCACCATGTCCGGACGCTTCATATGCGCCCAATGCGCGTATACGATGCCTGCTTGCCCCTTAAACCCTTTCTCCTGATGGGCAAGACCGGAATTCGTCAAAAACTCCGGATCGATCAAGCCCTGCCCGATCATGCCCTTGATATATTCGATCGCCTGCCGCGTCGCCGGAAGCTCCGTCGAATAGACGACTTGGCCGTTCTGGATCATGTAATGCCCGGGGGCGGCGACGCCGAAGGCGGCGAAGATCGGGCCGAGCGTTCCCTCGAAGCCGTTGCCGGTAATGCCGATCGTGTCCTTCTTCCCGTTCCCGTCGGGGTCTTCCTCGACGAACGCTTTCGCGACGGCCGACAACTCGTCGAGCGTCGTCGGCGCCTTGAGGCCCAGTTTATCCAGCCAGTCCTGACGCACCCAGAAGGTCGTCTGCACCGGAATGAGCGGGCGGTACGGAACCGAGTACTGCTTCCCGTCGACCTGCCCCTTCTTCATATGATCCTCCGTAAACCCGTTCTCCGGCGTAACGTTCGGCATGTCTTTCAGGTACGGCGTCAAATCGAGCAACAAGCCCTGCTTGGCGTATTGCGTCATCTGCAGCTTGTTGACCTGGAACGCGTCCGGCGGGCTGCCCCCCGCGATTTTCACGTTCAGCTGCTGTTCGTACTCGGAAGGAACCATCGTGATTTCCAGTTCCATATTGAGATTTTCATTCAACGCTTGCAATATGACGTCCTTATCCGGCGCCGGGAGTCCGCTGCCGCTTCGCATCATCGTCAGCTTCACGGGCTCCGCCGGCTTCGCGGGCGCCGGTTCGGATGCGGCCGGCGTCTCCGAACCGGCGGGCTTCTCCGCCGCATCGTCCGTCGGCGCGGTCCCCCCTCCGCCCGATGATCCCGAACATGCCGTAACGACCATCGAAAATAAGAGCAACATTACCGCAGCTTGCCGTCTCCAACGATTCCGCTTCATGTTCAACCGTCCCCTTTTCATTTGACTTTACCCCTTCACCGAGCCAAGCAGCGCGCCTTGCGTAAAATATTTTTGGATGAACGGATACACGATCAAGATCGGCAGCGTCGACAGAATGACTGCCGCCATCTGCAGCGATTCCGTCGGCAGCACGCGCTCGAAGTCGAGCTCCGGCATCTGCGATGTGTTCAAGATCCCGCGCAGCACGACCTGCAACGGATGCTTGCCGGCATCGCCGACATATAGAATCGCGCCGAGAAACTCATTCCAATGGCCGACCGAATAAAACAGGCCGACCGTCGCCAGGATCGGCGCCGAGAGCGGAATCACGATCATGGCGAGGATGCGGAGATCGCCCGCGCCGTCCACCTTCGCCGCTTCGTCGAGGCTTTCCGGCAAATTTTCGAAATACGTCTTCATGATGAGCAGATAAAACGTATGCACCGCCCCCGGAACGATCATCGACCAGAGCGAATCGATCAAACCGGTCGCCTTCACGACCAAATACGTAGGAATCATCCCGCCGTTAAAAAGCATCGTGAACACGAGGAACATCATGATCGGTCCGCGCAGCGGCAGCCGCTTCCGGCTGAGCGGGTAGGCCATCAGCGTCGTCAGCAACAAATTTAACGCCGTTCCTGCCACCGTAATAAAGATCGTGACCCCGTAAGCGCGGGGAATGTTGCTGTCCGTCATAAACGCGGTATACGCTTCGAACGTGATATTCCTCGGAATGATCGTAAACCCGCCGTTCTTCAACACTTCGGCATACGGCGTAAGCGATACCGAGAAGACGTACAGCAAGGGGAACAACACCGCCAGCGCCGAGCAGGCGAGCAGAAGGTAGACGAAGAAGAGAAATATCCGCTCCGCCCTGTTCGTTACCATATCCCGTCCCCCCATCTCCGCGCGACGCGGTTCGCCCATACGACCAGTACGAGTCCGATCAACGATTTAAACAGCCCGATCGCGGAAGCCAAGCTGAAATTAAACTGCTCGAGTCCCGTTCGGAACACGAAGGTGTCGAGAATATCGGCGACGGGATACACTTGCACGTTGTACATAATGAAAATCTGGTCGAAGCCCGCCTCCAAAATATTGCCGAGCCGAATGATCAGAAGCAAAATAATGACGCTTCGCATGCCCGGCAGCGTGACGTGCCAAATTAAGCGGAGCCTTCCGGCGCCGTCCGACCGGGCGGCTTCGTAAAGGGAAGGATCGATCGCGGCGATGGCGGCCAAGTAGATGATCGCGTTCCACCCGAATTCCTTCCAAATTTCCGATCCGACCAGCACGGTGCGAAACCAATCGATCGACGTCAGGAACGGCACGGTCGCGTCGAAATTTTCTTTCAACCACACGTTGACGAGACCGGTTCTCTCGGACAACAGCACAAGCAGCATCCCGTACACGATCACCCACGATAGGAAATGCGGCAGGTACGTAATCGTCTGAACGACTCTCTTAAACGCCAAGAGGCGAATCTCGTTCAGCAGGATGGCGAAGAGGATGCCGGGAGGGATGCCCCATAGCAGCTTATACAAAGAAATCAACAGCGTGTTGGAGAGCAGCTTCGTGAAGTAAGGTGATTCGTAGAAGTAGAGGAAATGCGAGTACCACGGATCCGCCCAAGGGCTGTCCCAGACGCCCAAGCCGATATTGAAATCTTTGAAAGCGATCACGGCCCCGAACATCGGTCCGTACTTGTAGACGGCGTAAAACGCAAGGCCCGGCAGCAGCATCAAGTAAAGCATCCGGCTGCTCCACATTCGCCGCAGCAGGCTGTGGTTCATGGCGTTCCATCCCCCTCTCATATAGTGCCTTACCACAATAATAGCCCTGAATCGGGAGGGACCGAAACAGGGCTGCGTTATCGTTTCGCAGGGGTACGTTAATGTCCGGCATCCGATTCCGGGCGTAACGCCGGATGCCGAAGGATCGTTCGGACGCCGCCGCCGCCGGTCCGCTCGAATGCAACGCCGTAGGTTTCGCCGAACGCGCGCCGGAGGCGGCGGCATACATTAGGCAATCCGATCGTTCGCGGCGTCTCTTCCTCCCGCCCGATCCGATTGAGCCGCGCGATGCTTTCGTCGTCGCAGCCCCGGCCGTTGTCCTCGATCGTGCATACGATATCGCCGCTGTCCGCCTCTCGATATACCGACAGGATCAGCTTGCCTTCGCCCGGCGGCAGCGGCCGAATGCCGTAGCGGATCGAATTTTCCACTAACGGCTGCAGAATCAGCTTCAGGAAGGGCAGCGGGCCGAGACCCGCGCCGACGGTAACGAGAACTTGGAACGAACCTTTGCGCATCTGCTCGATGCCGATATACGCTCGGACATGGTCCAATTCCCGCTCGAGCGTCGTCATCTCGCTTCCGTCGCTTAGGCTGAAGCGGAGCAAGTCGGCGAGCGACCGCACCATCTCCGAGATGCCTTGCTGTCCGGCCATATCCGCCCGCCACTTGATGGAGTCGAGCGTATTGTACAAGAAGTGCGGATTGATTTGGTGCAGCAGCATCTGGATTTCCAGCTTCCGCCGCTCCTCCTCCGAGCGCTTCGTCCCCTCGAGCAACTCTCGCATGCCGCCGATCATGGAATTGTACCCCCGCGTCAATTGGCCGATCTCGTCCGTTCGCGCCGAATCGCCCGGATACGGGTAATCCTCGAGCTGCCCGCGGTGCAGCTTCTTCATATGGCGGGCGATGCGCCGGAGCGGATCGGTAAAGCTGTTCGCGATCCATGCCAACAGGCCGGTGATGACGGCAAGACTGACCAAGACGGCGATCCAGACGTACCGATTCATCTGCCGAACTTGTCCGGTCACCTCCGCGGCCGGAATCATCGCCGCCAATCGCCATTCCTCGGCGCCGATGCGGGCCGATGCGGCATACAGCTCCTCGCCGTCTTCCGTATGCAGGCGAACCAGCTCTCCCGCAGCGCTTGGCGGCGTAAATCGGGCGGGCGGCCGCGCATCGTCCGCCGACGGCCCCCTCGCCTGCAGCAGGTCGCGTCCGTCCCGGTCTAACAGCTGAAGCCGATAATTCGGATATCGTTCGGTTTGCACGAGCGTCTCTCGCACCAGGCTAGCGGGAATGCGAATCGTAACGACCCCGAGATGGCGGAAATCCGGCGGGTACAGCGAACGGACGGAGCGCACGAAGTAAAAGTCGGCGTACTCGACGCCGAACTCATTCTGGAACTCATGCATCCAGAAGCCTTCTCCCGCTTCCCGTTCGGCCCGTTCGATCCAATCCCGTACGCCGCGCGGAGCGTCGGACCATAGCAATCCATAAGGCTCGAGCCGCTCCCAATTCCGTCCGAGCACGCTGAAGTAATAAGGACCCGCCAACTCCGATCGCAGCTTGGCGGCCTCGTTTTGAAATTCGAAATCGGCGACGTTCCCCGTCAAGTCGTTCGCGAGCAGCCGCTGCAATTTCTCCGACGCGTACAACGATACCGAATGACGCTCCACGGCTTCCATTAACTCCTGCAGCCTGCGGGCGTTGTTTTGTAAGTGGTCGAGCAGGAAGGCGGCGGTCGCGTTGTCCAGTCGCGCGCTGCTTTCGCGGTAGGAGAAATAACCGAGCAGGATGACCGGGACGTAGACGGACAACAGAAGGAGCGACAGCACCCTGCGGAACAGGGTCGATTCCGTGCCGCTCATCGTCCGAACCGAAATTCCTTGGGAGAGTGGCCGCACTTCTTCTTGAACGTCTGCCCGAAATGCTGAACGTCGGTATATCCGACCTTCTCGGCGATTTCGTATACCTTCAGCGTCGTCTCTCGCAGCAGCCTGCGGGCGGCTTCCATCCGGAGGTCGACGACGTATTCGCTGAAGGTCGTTCCGGTTTCGCGCTTGAACAGCTGGCTGAGCCAAACCGCCGACAGCCCGACATGCTCCGCGAGCTCCTGCAGCGTAATATCGCGGAAATACCGCTCGCGGATCCATCGTTTCGCTTGCTCGACGACGGCGTTCTCGTGGGTCGCCGATAGCCGCCCGCCGATGCCGAGGCAATGCTCGTATAGAAACCGTTTCATCTCCGGCGCCGTGAAGATCGCCTCCAGCCGTTCCCATAGCTCCACCGAAATTTGCGGGTGACCGCCGTCCAGCCGAGCGCCGACCGAGCCGTACAGGCGGGCGATCAGGTCGAGGCAACGTCGCTGCAGCTCCGCCGAGCTCGCCGCGGCGCCGCCGACGACCCAGCCGTCGACGACCTTCTCCACGCCGATTTCGATCCGCTCCGCGTCCGCGCTCACGATCGCTTCCATCAGCGCCGCGGCGGGATCTTGATCCTCGACCTTGGAGCGGACGTCCATATATCGGCAGACGGCGGCATCGGTGCCGAGCAGCGCGTACCGAAGCGCCGCCTTCGCCTGACCGAACGCCTCCGGCAGCGCTTGGATCGAAGCGGAGACGCCGCTCACTCCGATGCGAACGTTATATTTCTGGTAGACGCGAACGACTTGGTCGAGGCGATCCGCAAGCGCATCGCTCTTCGACTCCTCCGCGATAATGATCCATTGCTGCGAAGGCGCGCGCAGGATGACCGCCGGCTCGAATTCCCGAACGACCTCCCTGCCGATATTGCCGATGGCGAATCTTCGCAGCTCGAGCTCCCGTTCCGGAACGCGGCGGCCGTCCGGCCCGTCCGCCGCCGCGGCACAATCGACGGCGAGCACCTGATAGGCTCCGTTCGCCAGCCATTCGAGCTCCCAAAATTTCAATCGATGCACGAGATGCTCCCTCATCGGCGCGGCTTCCGTGCACAACCCGAGAAGGAACGTATCGCGCAGCGAGAGAGCCCCGAGCTTGGCGTAAGGGTGTAAGCCGTCCGCCTTCTCCCGCTCCGCCGCTTCCTCTCTTACCAGCTTGACGAGCGTGCGGATTTTCGAGCGAAGCTCCTCGCGATCGAACGGCTTTAAGATGTAATCCTGTACGCCGAGCTGGATGCTTTGCCTAGCGAATTCGAAATCCCCGTAACCGCTTACAATAATAAACTTAGGTTGGTAATCGGGCCGTTTCGCGCGTTCCACCAATTGCAGGCCGGTCATGCCGTCCATGACGATATCCGTCAGCACGATCGGCGGACGCTCCCGTTCAATCGCGAGCAGCGCCTGTTCAGGGTTGTCGAAAGCGAGCACGTCCATCGATTCGCTTCCGCCGTTCGGTCCTTCCGTTCGAAGCTCCTGCAGCGTCCGCTCCATTCCTCTCAGAATATCCGGTTCGTCCTCCACGATCACGATCTTCAATAAGTCCCGCCCCCTATAAACACGCTTTGGGATTATTATAAGCGATCTTCCCCCTCGAAGGGGGGGATTCTACGAATAACTTGAATTCTATATAAAAGACCCTTGACGCATCGATATTCGACGCATCAAAGGTCCATTCGATTCTTGCAAGGACGAACGGGCAGATTTCACCTCTACGGATTCAGCCCTTCACCGCTCCTGCCGTAATGCCTTGAATGATGTATCGCTGCATGAACAGGAAGAAAATCATGACCGGCACGATCGCGAGCGTGAGGGCGGCCATGCCGAGATGCCATTCGTTCGTATATTGCCCGAAGTACACCGCGGCGGCCAACGGAATCGTCCGATTCGCCGGGGAACTGAGCGTGATGAGCGGCAACAGAAAGTCGTTCCATATCCAGAGCGTGTGCAGGATCGCGACCGTCGTCGTGATCGGCGACAGGAGCGGCAGCAGGATGCGGAAGAAGATGCCGAACGGCCCGCTTCCGTCGATCGAAGCCGCCTCCTCCAGCTCGCGCGGAATCGACTTGATGAAGCCATGATACAGGAACAACGCCAATGGAATCCCGAAGCCCCAATACATGATAATAATCCCGTAGATCGTGTTGATGATGCCCAAATCCTTGGCCACCTTCACGAGCGGAATCATCATCGTCTGGAACGGGATGACGAGCGCCGACAAGATCGCGAGAAAGATCACGTTGCTGAGCCAGCCCGGACGGCGGACCAATTGGTATGCGGCCATCGAGCTGATAAGCAGAATGCCGGACACCGAAAACACGGTGATGATGATCGAATTCATAAACACGCCGAGGAAGTTGAGCTGGTTCCATACGATGGCGTAATTTTGGAATTGGAACACGTCCGGCAGCGCCATCGTGGACGTGACGACCTCGCCGTACGTCTTCAACCCGTTGATCACCGTCATGTAGATCGGGACGAAAAACAGAATCGCGACGACGATCATAACGATTTCGACCAGAAGCATCCCGGCGTTGTAACGCGCCTGTTTCACAACTCCACCTCCCTGCGCTTCATCGTACCGACCTGGACGATCGAAATCGTCGCCAAGATGAAGAAGAACAAGACGGCCTTCGCCGCGCCGTACGTGAACAAGTTCTTCGTGAAGGCATCCAAGTAGATGTGCAGCGCGATCGACTCGGTCGTGCCGAACGGACCGCCTTCGGTTAACGCGAAGTTCAAATCGAACGCCTTAAATCCATTGGATATCGCTAGAAACAAGTTGATCGTCATCGCCGGACGGATCAGCGGGAAGATGACGTTATACAATTGTCTCCACCGGCCGGCCCCGTCGATTTCCGCGGCCTCCAACAGGTCGGACGGCACCCCCTGCAGCGCGGCCAAATAGACGATCATGTAATACCCGACGGAATGCCAGACCGTGACCAGGACCAGCGCCCAAAACGCGTAATCGGGAAGGCTCAGCCAATTTTTCAGAAACAACGACCACTGGGTCGCCTCGCCGATATCGGGAAACAATTGCGTAATGATAAACTGCCAGATGAAACCGATAATGACGGAACCGATGACGTATGGCATGAAGAACGCCGTACGCAGCACGTTTCTCGACTTCAACGGCATATTGAGCAGCATCGCCAATAGGAACGCGAACACATTCAGCAAAATCGTCGTCGCGATGACGTATTTCGCCGTGAACGCGAACGATCGATAGAAGCCGCTGTCGCGAACGATGTTTCTGTAGTTGTCCCATCCCGCCCAACCGATGACGGGGCTGATCCCGTTCCAATCCTGGAACGAGAACAAGATCGCCCGAAGGAACGGAACGACGATGATCAGCGTGAAAAAGATCAAAGCCGGGGCGACGAACACCGTATAGGTGAAAGCTCTCCGCGCTCTCGCGTTCATTGCGCATCCCCTTCTTAAGCCGATGGTATACCGTCGAAAACGGTCGATGCATGACCCTTCCGCAAGCCATGCATCGAGCTTTCGAATCGGAAATGTTTATTTCTTCTTTCTTGCGTCCCAGATCGACTGCACTTCGCGCAGCGCGCCCTCTCGGTCCATTTGGCCCGCGACGTACGCTTGAAGCGGCTTCGCGAATTCTTGGTTCGAACCGGTCGGCCATAACGTGTGCGCCCACGGAACGGTTTTCTTTTCGTCGACGTACCTGCTGAGATCGGAAGCCAGCGGTCCGAGCTCCTCCGTCGTCTCCAAATCGGTGAACGCCGGGATCAGCTTGAACGATTCGACCAAATACTTTTGCCCGTTCTCGTGCAGCCACGTCAGGAACTTCCTCGCTTCGTCGGCGTTCTTGCTGTTCTTGTTGACGACATAGTAGCCGGGAACCCCGACCGGCAATCGGGTATCGTCGGCGTTATCGGTCAACGGAATCGCGAACATGCCCATGTCGATATCCGGATTGATCTTCAGAATCGAATCGATCGTCCATACGCCTTGCTGCATCATGGCCGTCTTGCCTGTCGCGAAGTTCGTCACTTGGTCGTCGTAGCTTACGCCGACCGATTCGGGGCCCTTGCCGTAGTTCAACGTCATGTCGAGCACGTCGAAGAACCCGTTCATATTGGCGACATCGCTCACCTTCGCATCGCCGGCATTGATCCTTTCGATCGTTCCTTCCGGATCTTGCTCGTAGGCGAACGGCAGGTTGAACAAGTGTTGACCAAGCACCCACCATTCCTTATAGCCTTCCGCGTACGACGCGATCCCCGCCGCCTTCAGCTTTTCGTTCACTTCCTTCAGCTCGGACAACGTGGTCGGCACGTTCTTGATGCCGGCTTTCTCGAACAAGTCTTTATTGTAGATAAAGCCGTACCCCTCGAACGCGAACGGGAATCCGAGCTTCTTGCCGTCGACCGTCATGCCCGGAACGGCCGCCTCGGCGACCTTCCCCATCCACGGCTCGTCGGACAAGTCCGCTAACCGATCGGACCAGTCGGCGATATCGGTGAAAGCTTTGGTCGCGAAAATATCCGGCTCGTCCCCGGAAGCGAAACGCGTCTTCAGGATCGTCTCGTAATCGGTCGTCACCTGCGCGTCGATGACGACATTCGGATGGGCCTTCGTGTAATCCGCTGCCATCGCTTTGACCTTGTCGGTAATTTCAACCTTGAACTGGAGCAGCTTCAAGGTCACTTTCCCGCCGTCGCCCCCCGCATCCCCGGCGTTACCGCCTTCGTTGCCGGCCTCGTTCCCGGCGTTGCCGCCCGCTCCGTTATTCGCTCCGCCGCCCGCGCAGCCGACCAGTACCATCGCGAACAAAGCGATGATGCTGACGATGGAAAACCATTTTCTCATGGAAGATCCCCCTTCATTTGGTTCTGAACTGGTCTTATTGTAACCGCGCGGGGAAATAAGATGCAGGGATCTACTCCGAACGCAAAAAACAAGCCGCCCCCGTAAGGAGCGACTTTTTTTTGCGGACTTCGTCTTCAATTCGAAGATACGATCGTCAAGTCGACGTTCGCGAAATAAATCGTCGTCAACCCTTCGTACCCGGAATCCGTGCCGAGTAAGACGTAAAGCTCGCCTTTGTCATTGCTTTTTACCTTGAACGATTTTTCGAAGCGTTTCAGCTGGAATCCGTCTTTCTCGGCGTCCGGTTTGGCGAGGTCGCCCAAGAGTGCGACTTCCTTGCCGTCCGTCGATTGGTTGCCCTTGTCTAGGTTCAAGCGGTAATACGGCGTTTCCGAGTCGGTACGGTCTTCGATCACGGACGGTTCGCGGTCGACGACGCCGGCTTTCACATATACCGAAGTAGCGGGACTGCCGCCGATGCCCATAGAGCTTTCCGCTTCGCTGGTCGCCACATCGAAGCGCAAATTCACTTCGTATTCGGTATTCGGCTTCACCCCTTCGGCACTACCCAGCTTTTTGGACATGAACATGAACAGGTCGTCGCTGCGATTCATGCCGCTCAGCATCATGCCGGGTTTCTCCGAGCCGTCGGACAGCTTAACCGAAGCCGCTTTCGCGTTGATTTGAAAATCCTGGTCCTTATAGTCGACGGGCAAATCGGCGACTCCGGTTTTCCATCCCTCGGCATCTTTGCTGAAATCGAATGCCAGATGCAAAGGCTTCGAAGCGTTCGGAACCGCGATCGATGCCGTGCCGGTCTTCGAATCCCACAACGTTTCCGCCCCCATTCTCGCCGCCAATACCCGAAGCGGCGCGTAAGCGATATTGTTCTTCGAAACGACCGGCGTCGTCAGCGCGAACGGATTGGCATCGATCGTTCCCCGCGACTGATTCGGAACAAGCCGAATGACGTGATCCCCCTTGACCAGTTTGATCTCTTTGGTTTTCCCGTCCCACGTCACATCCCAACCGAGCGCTTGACCGATTTCGCGAATCGGCGCCATAACGTAGCCGCGTTGCTGATATGCGGAAGATCCGCCGGTACTCGAAGTCAGAGCAAACGACTTGACGACGGTATATCCGGTTAAAGGCTCCATCGCTTGAGCCGGGGCGCCGAGCAGAACGGTAGCCAGCAGCGTCGCTGCCATAGCCGTGGAGGAGATTGCTTTTTTCATCATTGTACTTCCTTTCTAGATGTTTTTCGTGTTCTATGACGGAGTCCGCAATCATTTGGTTGCAGTTGGGTCCTCTCTACATACTAGAACGGAGTTTCGACCTATAAAATGCCGGCGAGAGCCCATGATGCTTCTTAAACGCTTTGCTGAAATGCAGCTCGTCCTTGAAGCCGCATTCCGAAGCGATCTCCTTGACCGGCGCCCTCGTATGAAGAAGGAATCGCGCCGCGTGCTCCATCCGCAGCCGGAGCAAATAAGCCTTCGGCGGGACGCCGTATCGGTTCGCGAACCACTTCCGAAGATGCGACGGAGATACGGAATAACGGGACGCCAATTCCTCGATCCGCAGCTCGGCGCCGTATTGCGCCACCAGATCATCCCGTACGCGCCGGACGATCTCCTCCATCGGGTGCTTCGCCGGCGCCCTCCCCCGGTCGGCAAGCTTCGCGATCAAGCGGAGCAGCTCCATTCTGCACGACAATTCGCCTTGATCGCTCCCCGGCGCCCAGCCGCGAACGATCGACCGGAACGCCGCGTCGATCTCCTTCCGCTCGGGGCCGACGTAACGTTCCATGAAGGGCAGTCCCAAGTCGGGAATCGGCTCCGGACCATGCCATTGCCGATCGGCGTGACGCAGCGTCGCCGCATCGAACAGCGCCATCGCGATCCGGACGCCTTCGCTCGGGCTTGCGGTCAGCCGCAGCTCCAGCCCCGGCGCGAGATAAAATAAAGTCCCGGGCTCCAATCGGAATCGTTCCCCGTTCGCCGCGAGCGACCCGAGACCGGACATCACCCAGTACAACGTATGGCAATCGACGGTTCGCCGCGTATCCTCCCAAGGGCTTTCCCGGAGCTTATCCGTAACGAACAACAGCTTCACCATCGTATCCGCGAACATGCAGGTCATCCCCCTTCCAAGAAGCGTTTTTTCCATACAATCCGATTCTTTCTTCCATTGTAAACCAGCAGGAATCTTTTACAATACGGATAGAACCGATGGAGGAGGGCGCATCATGATCCGAACGTTTCAACCCCATTATATTCGAAAAACACAGCTATTGGATGGTGCCTGGGATTTCGCGATCGATCCGGACGACGTAGGCAGGAAGGAACGTTGGGAGCAATATTTCCCGGAAAATTGCCGGAAAGCCTACGTCCCGTCCTGTTGGAACAATGAGTCCGACTTGTACGAATATGAAGGCGTCGCTTGGTACCGCACGACCGTTCATGCCGGCGATGCGTCGCAATACCGGCTCGCGTTCCATGGCGTACAAGGGTCTGCGGATATTTATTGGGACGGGGACAAGATCGCTTCCCATTACGGCGGCTTCACCCCTATCGAATGCATCCTGTCCGGCGTATCCCCGGGGCCGCATGAGCTTGTCGTTCGTACGGATAGTACGCTCGACGAGCTGACGCTGCCTTACCGGATCGTCGACTGGTTCCACTACGGCGGAATCACGCGTTCCGTCGAGTGGCAGCCGCTCGCGGACGCGGCGATCGACGATCTGCGCATCGCGTACGAGATCGAGGAAGACGGCAGCCGCGTGGAGGCGGCTTGCGCGATCGCGCTTCGCTCGTTCCTGCCGGAAGAAATCGTCGTACCGATCCGCCTGGAGCTGGACGGCGAATCGGTATGGAACGGGGACGCGGTCGTCGCTCCCGGCGGCAGCTCCGTCGTCGAGGCCCGTTTCACCGTCGAGAACGCCCGATTATGGAACGTCGGCGCCCCGGAGCTGTACTACGTCCGCGCCGTCCTGCCAGGCGACGACCGCGTAGAGCGGATCGGCTTCCGACGGATCGAAACCGGGAACAAGCAAATCCGCATCAACGGCAAGCCGGTATATCTGAAGGGCATCAACCGCCACGAGGAGCATCCGGAGTGGGGCTTCGCCGTTCCTCCCAAGCTGATGCACAAGGATATGGACATATTGAAGAGGCTCGGCTGCAACGCCGTTCGCGGCAGCCACTACCCGCAAAGCCCCTACTGGCTGGACCTGTTGGACGAGAACGGCATCGTCTTCTGGGGCGAAATTCCGATTTGGGGCGCGCATCTACCTCTGGAGCCGTTGCAAAGCCCCGTCGTCGTCGAACGCGCCTCGACGATGCTGCGGGAGATGATCCGCCGTGACCGGCATCACCCCTGCGTCATCATGTGGGGCATTCACAACGAGATCGATACGCGTTCCCGGATCGCGTACGATTTCAGCGTGCCGCTGATCGAGGCCGTCCGCAGCGAAGACGTGACGCGCCCGATCGTCTACGCCACGATGCACCCCGACGAGGACATCGTTCTTCCGCTCGTCGACATCGTCGGCATTAACAAATATTACGGTTGGTACGGCGGGGACGTCAGCGGCTTCGAAGGCATGCTGGAACGGTTCCACGCGAGAATGGAGCAGTTCGGCTGCACCGACAAACCCGTGCTCATGTCCGAGTTCGGCGCCGCCGGCGTCTTCGGCGAAACCGGCTTCGAGCCTCGAATCTTCAGCGAGGATTACCAGAACGAGGTCGTAGAGAAGGCTCTCCGCATCTTCCTGGCGGACAAGAACGTCTGCGGCACGTTCGTCTGGCACTTCGCCGACATCCGCGTGAACCTGCGCAAGGAACATCTGCAATTCCGAGACCGCGCCAGAAGCTTTAACAATAAGGGTCTCCTGAACGAATACCGGAAGCCGAAGACCGCATTCCGGACGGTACAGGCGATTTACAAGAACATCCCGTAACGAAGCGAAAGCCTCCCCCATGAGCCCATGGAAGGGAGGCTTCGCTTATTTCCACCAAGTTATTGATCGTGTATGCGGCATGAATTTCCGGAGGCATTATCTCGACGGTCCGAAACCGTCGCTTGCTTCGCTGCCCGTTCGATCGGCCCGCAACCGAAAGATCACGGCAAATACGCCGACGCAAACGGCGGCAACCAGCGCGTTATAGAAAAACACCTCGCGCATCCCGTAGACGTCGCTGGCCGCGCCGCCGAAGAAGCTGCCGATCATCCGGGCGACGCCCAAGCATAACAGAGCATGAAGCGTCTGTCCGCTCGCTTTCAGCTCAGCCGGCACTTCGCGGTTAATGAAGATCGCCATCGTGACCGTCAACACGATAAAGATCAAGCCGTGCAGCAGCTGCGTCGGGAATACCCAGACCGGATTCTCGATGACGGAATAAAGATACCACCGAAGCGCCGCCGCCGCTCCGGCCCCCAGTAAAATATAGGGGACCTGAACCCGTTTAAAAATATAAACCGACAATAATAAGAAAGGAATTTCGCTGAGCGAGGAGATCAACATCGACCAGCCCACCCATGCGCTGTCCGCGCCGAGCTCCTTGAAATAGAGAGGGAAGAACGCGTAATAATAGCCCATCGTTATGTGCAGCACGAAGCTCATGCTCAGATACAACATCAGCTTGCGGTTGCGCAGGAGCATCCCCATATGCATCTTGGGCCCGCCGCTCTGATGTCCTTCCACAAGGGGAAACTTCAGAACGAGCAGCAGGCAGATCCCGAACACCGCCAGATTCACCGGAAACAACCAGTCGATATGATCCTTCGCCATCCAGCCGAACAATACCGACATAACCGCGAAACCGAACGTACCCGCCAACCGAATATGGCTGAAGTTGCCGGCGCCTCGCCTGTCCAGCGTTTCGAGGGTGATCGCATCCCCGAGCGCGTAGACGGGGGTTTGGAAGAACATAAAGACGCATATCAGGACAAGCACGTATATAAAGCTATATGACAGTGGAAAAAGCAACATACATAAAGCGCTGCCGGCCAGCAGGAGGAGCAAAACGCTGTTTTTCGTCTTGGCTCTGTCGCTCACCGTTCCCCAAACCGGCTGCGCTAGGATGGCGGCTAACGGTCCTACGCTCAGCAGCAGGCCGATCTGCGTATTCGTAAAGCCGATGTCCTCGAGGTAGACCGGCACGAACGTGCCGTACACCGCGTTGTTCATATAGATGAAAAAATAAAACAAAACGATGCTGTACAATCGATTCGACATGCCGGACTCCTTCGTTGATGGATTTCCCCATAATTGAAGCGGGCGTCGCCCTATTATAATTCCTGGACGTTGCTATTGGGAAGGAAAATCGACCAAGCCAAGAAGCCGTTCCGGACAATTCGGAACGGCTTCTTTTAGAATCCTACTGCCTTCCATAACCTTTGCAAGTTTATCGCAGATACATCGTGAGAGGCAAAATCTGTCGCTCCCGGATGCCTTCAACGACCAATTCTGCGATCCGCAGACTGCCTTGTTCTTGAAAATGGGTATTATCCCTTACACCGCTCGAATAGTTCATCCATTCTCCCGGCGCCCCCCAAAGGAAAATCGACTTCGTGCCTTCCGGACCCGCTTCTTCGAACAGCCGCTTGCTCTTCTCGGCCAAGTCGATCAGCGCAACTTCTTCCTCCTCCGCAAGACGCCTCACGGCGTCGAGATACGCCCCGTGGGTGTCCTTCAGCTTCCCATCCGCTTCGAAGTAACGTCGATGCACGGACGTCACGAGTACGGGGGTTGCCTTCTTCGAGCGCGCTGCGTCGATGTACTTTCGCAGGTGTTCCGGATACGTCGTCGCCGGATCGGTATAGCGCGGTTCGTCCGATTTCTGGTCGTTATGCCCGAACTGAATGAACAAATAGTCGCCTTCCTTCATCCCTTCCAGTATCGCGTTCAGACGGCCTTCCGCGATAAAGCTCTTGGAGCTGCGACCGCCGACGGCATGATTCGCGACGGCGACGTCATGCTTTAAGAAGTAAGAAAGCATCTGACCCCAGCCGGACTGCGGATACCCGTTCTCGCTCGGATCCGTTACGGTAGAGTCGCCCGCAAGATAGAGCGTAATCTGCTCCTTCGACGGCGCGATCTCCAATGCATTGATCCGAGGAGCGATCCCGCCGAAAGCGAGCTTTAGTTTTCCCCCCCGAACGTTCACCGCGAACCTTTCTTGCGCGTATTGCCCCGCTACGGTGCGGAAATTTCGGAGGACGAGCCGCTCCCCGTTCGTCTTCAGCGTCGTACAGGTCGGCGCCGCCGCATCCCCGATCGTAATCGAAACAATGTAATTTCCATCTTCTATGTCTGCGAGGAACGCGGCGTCGAACGGAATGCAAAAGTCCCCGGTCAGCCGGTCTCCTCCTCGCCGAAGCGCCGTGACGCGCGAGCCATCGACAAAGCCGTACCCCTTCGCCGAGTCGTAAGCGTCAGCCGCGGACACCCGGATATACCCGGTTTCCGCCTCTCCCTCAGGTCCGAAATCGAAACGCAATGTCATGCCTGTCCCTCCATTACGCCGCGGCTTGTTCTCGTTCATCGTGTTCCTTGACGGTCTTCTCTCAGTGTATCGAAAAGAAAGCTTAGTAATCATCTATAAATATTGCTCTCTTGGCGAGAAAAGCCGCAATTCTTGCTCTCTTACAGCATGCTTCCATTTCCCGCGTTCCGCTTCCTTCGGAGCATCCCCTGCGAAATCTCGAATTACCCCGTACGGCCGATCTTCTTCTTGGGGCGAAGTGTACGAAGCAGCGGAGCGCGATACCGGGCGAGCAGCGAGCGGATGCACAGATAAAAGAGGACGGAGAAAACCAAACTATTCGCGATCGAACCGACCATGAAGTTCAAGCCCATGTCGCCCAACCGGTTCAGGTGATCGGCCGCGTGCGCGTAATCCGGTTCGGGGACGGTCTCTAGTAACAAATCGTCTACTTCGGCGATGGGTGCTTCTTTCGACCATACCGCGCGCAATACGTTACCCACCTTGTAGTTCGCGAAAAACAGCAGCGGCCAGGCGACCGAACCGACGCCCGCGGCCACGATCGACGAAGCGACGCTCGTCCGGAGCAATTTGGCGAAAAAGATGGATAAAGCAGGACCGACGCCGAAGGTGGGAAACCAACAGGGGAAAAAACCAAGAACGAAACCTAGCGCGACTTTATGATTGCCTTGTCCCGCCCGCAGCAGCTTAATGACGTAAAACTTCGCTCTTCTTCTCCATTTCAAAAGCACCGACGTTCCTCCCGAAGATGTGTCCCCGTTATTTTACCACAGCCTGACCGTCCTGGCTGGAGTTTCCGCACCGTACCCTTTACTATAGGTAGGTATGATATTCGATAATCCATCCTCGGAGGTGAAGACGTTGAAGAACAAACGCGAATCCGCCGTCAATACGGCGACGATCCCCGTGCCCAAGCTGGAAGAGGATTGTTACGATTGGTGGGAACGGCACGAGGAAGCGCTTCGGAAACAGGTAGAGATAAACCCCGAGATCGTCCTGATCGGCGATTCTATTACTCATTTCTGGGGAGGCGAACCCCGAACGGAAAGCATCCAAGGCGCTCCCGAAGCGTGGAACTCCGTATTCTCGTCCTATCGGGTGCTCAATTTGGGCTTCGGTTGGGATCGGACCCAAAATGTGCTTTGGCGGCTTGATCACGGCGAGATGAACGGACTTACCCCCAGGACGGTCGTGATTCTGATTGGGACCAACAATACTAGCGAGACAGTGAACGCCCGGGCGAATCGACCGGAGGAAATTGCGGAAGGATTGCGGGCGATTTGCGACCGCGTGGAAGCATTGGCTCCCCAAGCGAACATCATTATTATGGCCGTATTCCCCCGCGAGCAGCATCCGGATCATCCGCGCCGTAAACGGATCGCCGAGATGAATGCCCTATACGCCGAGCTTGCCGAGGAACGTCGGTATGCGTTCGTGGATATAGGTCCGCAGCTCCTTGAGTCCGACGGAACGTTGTCCGAACAGACGGCGCCTGATTTTTGTCATCTGACGGAGCGCGGATACCGCTGCTGGGCGAACGCATTGCGTCCGCTCTTGCGCCGGTAAGCACGATTGGACTTGCAGGGAAAGGCCCGGGCGGGCGGCACCTTCCACGGCGGGACCGCTGACATCAAGTATGGCGGCAGCGATCGAGAGAAACGCCCTAGTTTCCCCTAGTAACTGGAAAAACCTCCGATTAGGGAATTCATCCCTACATCGAAGGTTATTCCGGTGCGCCAAGTACCAGGCTATCGACTATGTTCCTGTTTACTCGCCCATCTGTGCCTTGTAGGCGTCAAGCTGCTTCTGCAGTTCGGCAAGAACCTTGTCGTAGCCGGCTTGCTTCAGCTTGTTGCGGAACTCTTCGACCGCCTTCGCCGGATCGCCGACCTTGCCGAGCACGATCGCCGGACCGAGCTCGCCCGTTACTTGGGAGATCGCCGTCAGTTCAGCGTCGATCGGGGTTTTGTCGAAGACGAACTGTCCATAGACGTACTGCTTCTTTATCTTTTCGTACTCGGCGTACAGCGTCTCGTCGATCTGATCCCAGGACGTGTCAGACGGAATTTCGAACTTATCCACGCGGCCGCCCCAGAAGTCGGAATAGTAGCCGTGCTTCGCTTCGTCATAACCTGCAGGGCGCGTACGCAAGCCGTCCTTGATCTCGTACTGCACGCCTTCGATGCCGTAGTTGATCAAGCGGTAGATCTCTTCGTTGTTGCGGATAAGGTCGTAGGCCATAAGCGCGCGCTCCGGATGTTTGCTGTGCGCGCCGACCGACGTGCCGCCGTGCGTAATCGACAGCTCCATCAGGTTCGTGCCGCGCGTCCGGGAGAACGGGAACATCTGCAGCTCGGAGCCCGGTTGCGCTTTGTCCATCTCCACCCGCAGACCGGAGAACGTCTGCGTATGGTGCTGGTCGAGTCCCGACAGGCCCGCCTTAAGCGCGTCGCGGTTGTTCCCCTTGTTGTTGAGCGCGTCTTCGCGCCAGAAGCCTTGATCCGCCCAGCTCTTCATCATCGTTGCATATTGTACGAAGACGTCTTCGAAGATCGGGCTCGTCACGGCGAATCTCTCATCCCACGATTTCGTCGTGAACACCGGCAGGAACCCGGTCGAAATCGGAAGCTCCAGTTGATCGGTGTACGACTGTACGAAGCCGCCCCACGTTTGGGTTCCCGACGCCGCGTCCCATGGAATCACGTCCGGTTTGTTGTCCTTAATGTACCGCAGGTATTTCTCTATCCCTTCCCAATCCTTGATCGGCTCGGTAATTCCCGCTTCTTTCGCCCAGTCGCCGCGGTAGAAGAAGCCGTGGTTGACCCATTGCGTATAATCGTTCTCGGGAATCAACACGATCTTACCGTTGTACTTGCTCTGCGCCCAATCCTCCTCCGGGATGGAGTTCCACGTCTCCGGAGCGTATTTGGGGAGCAGCTCGTCAAGATTCATGAACGCGCCTCGTTGGGCGTTCCCCCACGTATCGAGCCAGTCCGTACCGATCGTGATCAAGTCGATCGATTCGCCGGAGGCGAGGGCCAGATTGTATTTCGTTTGCCAGTCGGCCCATTCGATCCATTTCCACTCGAGTTCGGCGTTGATCTTTTCCTTCATCATTTCGTTGACTTTCTTCAGCGCTGCGTCGAATTGACCGTTCTTCGGCTTGTCGCCGAGTACTAAATAACTAATCTTAACGAACTCGGACGTGTCGACGGCATTTCCGTCGGCCGACTCCGCGCCTGAATTCGTCGCGCCGTTCCCTCCGCCGCCGTTGTTTCCGTTGCACGCCGCCAGCGCGAAAACCAGTACGGCCGCGAGCAATAGAATGGAAGTCCTTTTCCACTTGAACATGTTCCGCTTGCCTCCCCTGTATATTGGTTTTGCTATGTGAGGGAGCCGCAGGGCGACTCCAGGCACATCATCCTTTTACGGCGCCTACCGTAATGCCTTTGATGAAATAACGCTGCACGAACGGATAGAACAGAATGACCGGACCTGTGGCCACGATCGCCGTCGCCATCTTCATCGATTCCAGCGGCACGTCGCGCAGCTGCACGTTCGAAGCCGCCGCCGAGTTGCGAACGAAGTCCGCGCTCGTGATGACGTTGTACAGGAACAGCTGAAGCGGGCGGTATTTCATATCCGGCGACAGGAACAGCATCGCGTTATACCATTCGTTCCAGTACCCGAGCGCGATGAACAGCCCGATCGTCGCGAGCGCCGGCGTCGTCATCGGAAGAATGAGCCGGATGAAAATCGTGAAATCGCCGGCGCCGTCGATTTTGGCCGATTCCGTGATGGCGTGCGGGATGCTCTTCACGAAAGCCTTCATCATGATGATGAGGAACGGGCTTAGAAGGCCCGGCAGCAGCACCGCCAGATAGTTGTCTTTCAAATCCAGGTATTGCGTCACAAGCAGGTAAAACGGTACCAAGCCGCCGGTGAACAGCGTCGTAAAATAAATGAAGAACGAGATGCCGTTGCGGTATTCGAAGTCCTGCCGTTGCAGCGCGTACCCCGTCATGGCGACGAGGAACAGGCCGATCGAGGTGCCGACGACGGTTATGGCGATCGTCACGAGGTAGGAGCCGACGATCAAGTCCGGATTCTCAAATACGATTTTGTACGAAAACGTGCTGAACTCCCGCGGCCAGAAGTTGAAGCCGAACTTCTTTATCGCCGACTCCGACGTGAACGAGGTGCCGAGCACCAGCAGAAACGGCAGCAGGCAGCACAGCGAGAACAATCCGATGAACAAGTATCCGACGATTTTGACGACGAGCCCGCTCAGGTCGGTCCGTATGCTTCGGGATTCGAGAGCGTCATCCATGCGCACCACCTCCTAGAAGAGTGAGTTTTCGGGCGAAAATCTTTTAACAAGCCAGTTGGCGGTAATGACTACGATAAAGCCGAAGATGGATTGGTACAGGCTGACGGCGCTGCCGATCGAGAAGTTGAAGTTCGTCATCAGCGCGCGGAACACGTACGTCTCGATAATGTCCGTCGTCGCGTAAAGCGCCGTGTTGTTCGCGCCTACGAGGTTGAAGAACAGGCCGAAGTTGCCGCGAAGGACGCCGCCGAGCGAGAACAGCAGCAGGATAATGAACGTCGGCTTGAGCCACGGAAGCACGATGTGGCGGATGCGCTGAAGGGCGTTCGCCCCGTCGATCTCGGACGCTTCGATCACCTCGTTATCAAGGCTCATGATGGAGGCGAAGTAAATGATCGACCCATATCCGGTCGATTGCCACAGATAGGTCAGCACGATAATGAACGGCCAGATTCCGGCATTGGAGTACGTCTTGACGGGCTCCATGCCGAGCGAGGTCAAAATTCCGTTCAGCAAACCGTAATCGTAGCTAAGCACGTTGTACGCGATGAGGCCGATGAGCACCGCCGAAATGAAATGCGGCAAGAACATGAGCGTCTGCGATACCTTTTTGAACCATTTGATCCTGAGCTCATTGAGAAATACCGCCACGACGATCTGCAACACATTCCCGAGCAAAATAAACGCCAGGTTGTACAGCACCGTGTTCAGCGTCAGCCGCCACAGGTCGCCGGTCATGACAAGGAACCGGAAGTTGTCGAACCCGACGAACGGGCTTTTGAAGATCCCGTCCGTGTAGTTGTACTTGATGAACGCCAGATACAAGCCCGGCATCGGCAAGTACGCGAATACGATAAAGAATAGAATCGCGGGTACGCACATAAGCAGCAGCGTCTTGTTATTCCAGAACCGGTTCAAGCGAGATTTCGTTCGCTTGGCCGATACGGAGGACGTAAGACCAGTATCCGAAAGCGCATTCACGACGACGACACCTCCTTCGTAAGAGTGGGTCTAATTTGACTTTGTCATAGCTGCTTGAAGCGGAGTTCCCGGAGCTCCGCCGGTCGGGCGACGTCGATCGCCTCGAGCAGGAGAAGCAGTTCGGCTTCGTCCGTAAGCCAGGCGCCCGGCACGAAAAAGGAATCTTGGCTGCCTCCGGTTACATGCGGTCGCGACGCGCCGCCCTGCGTCCAGATCCGTGCGACGAGCCTGCCGTCCAGGAAGACGGTCGCCTTGGCGAAACTGCCTTCGACCGAGATGCGTAAGCCGCGGCCTGCGCGCAGTTGTAGGGGCAACGAGCCGTATACCCAAGCAACAGCGCCGGGTTGAAGCGCGATCGGCAGCGCCGCAGCGACTGAACTCGGCTTTGCCCGCAAAGCATGCGCTAACAGCTCTGATTCTTCGGCGCCGGAAAGCCGCCATTCCGCGGCCTCGCTTCCTTCTAGCAGATGTACCCGTCCTGCGGGACGCCCGAGGTGCCGCTCCAGAAGCACAGCGAGCTCAACGGCTTCGCCGGCCAGAACGAATGGGGTAATGTCGACGAATGGGTCGAGCGGTTGGGCGGCCCCCGCCATCCGGCCGTTGACGAAGACGGTGGCCACTCCATCGAGCCCTTCGAAATGGAGTACCCACGCATCGCTTCCTTCGGAAGCCGTAAAGCTTCGGGCAAACCATTCGCGGCTGAAACGTTGAGCGGACAGCCATCCGCCGAACTCTACGATCGGCCTTGATACCGGCGCGTCGAATACTTCGTCCGGTCGCTCGGCCAAGTTAGCCGGATCCGCGGGGGCGTAACGCCAGTTGCCATTTAGGTCCCGAACGCCGGTTACAGCGGTAAGTCCCCGCAGCCCGCGCATCCCGCCGATACGAAGAGCAGGTAAACGCGCGTCGTCAAAGTTTGAATGTCCCCAGATTTCTGTACGGGCCATGATTTGTTTACCAATAAGCGGCCTTTCCAGCGGGATATACGCGCTGGCTCCGCCAGGCGTCAAAGTACCCAGATAATTGGGGCCGTCATACAAGGAAACGACATCGCCCGCCTTATGCAACAACAGTCCGATCGCTCCCTTGGCCGCCTCTTTCCATTCCGCTTCATACCAGGCATAGCCCCGATAGATGCCGAACTTCTCTAGATAATCCGCTTGACTGACCGATCTCTGTCCAACTGCGGTCATCGGAAGCGTTGGGTCGATGCTTGCTTCGGACCACCGTGCAGCGAGCGGCAGCGACTCGGCAGTCGCTGTCGTCCGGGTTTCATCGGCAATGGCAATGCCGGACTGGAGCGCGATCTCCCGGCTCATCGTGAGGATCTCCAATACATGGCCGTTCGTCAGGTGGAATCGGCATGCTCCGCTGCCGGAATCGTCGAACGACATCCTCACGAAGTCGGCAAGCTGATTCACAGCGATCCCCTCCGCCTCCACTCGAACGGCTCCTTCAAGAGCGATAGCAATTTCAGCTGACCCTTCCGTATGGAAAAGCATCTCCGTTTTGCCATCTACCGTTCGAATGTCGAACAACTCCGCTGTAGCGTACAACAGAGTGCCTTCCAGCTCCCAATGCGCCAGCGGGATCCGGTATGGAAGAGCGATACAGCGATCCTGCATTAGCCACAGTCTCGCGCCTTCTTCTGCTCCTGTGCGGGTAAGTTCGAGCTCCGCCGTCCCCTCTCCGGTATTTGCTACGAACAGCAGACTTCCACCGCCTTGCAGCCGAAGCTCGTTGGGACCGGAAGCAGTACCGCGATGCGCGATCAGCGCAGCCGGGGGACTACCCGCACCGGGAACGGCTTCGGCGAGCGGCGCGCCGTAGGCCGCGATGAGTCTGCTGAGCAGCCGCGCTTCGTACGCCTCCGGCCGAAGGATGCCGTCCGGCGAAATCATGCCGCCGAAGTCATAGTCGGAAGCCAGAAACGCAAGCGGCTTCCCCCAATTGTTCGTAGCGTTCGTGAAGCCGAAATTGGTGCCTGATACTTGCAGGTAAGGACCTAGCAGCTTCGCCCCGCCCGCCAGAAGGCGGCGCAGCAAGAAGTGGGATCGGTTCGTCTCGGTCACCATCAGCGGCAGCCCCATTTCGGCCAGCTCCGCCCGGTACGCCAGCACTTTGGCGTCGAGATCGGGATCCCTGTCGCGCGGATAGAAGTTGCAGGTCGGCACCACGCCTTCGGCAAAGCCGGAAGCGGCAGCGAGTCCGCCCTGGCCAGCGCAGGCGATGAGCGGAACCGTAATGCCGTGCGAGAGCGCCATGTCGCGCAGCGCGGCGATATAGCCGGCGGGATCGGCGCAGCCGAAGAAATCGAGCTCGTTATCGAGCTGGACGCAGATCACGGTACCTTGCTCCGTCCCGCCGAGCTGGTATCTTGCCAGCAGCGGCATGATGCGGTCGAACCACCGGGCAACGTGCCGGAGGAAACCCGGGTTGTTGTCCCGCAGCTTCACGTCCTCCATCGGATACAGATAAGCGGGCAACGCGCCTCCGTCCCATTCGGAGCAGATGTATGGTCCCGGCCTCGCGACGATCTGCAGGCCGGCGTCCGCCGCGAGCCGCAGAAACTTCTCGACGTCCCGCTCGCCGCTGAAATCCCAAGCCCCTTCCGCCAGCTCATGGAAGTTCCAGGGGAAATATACGTCGATGCAGGTGTAGCCGCAGGACTTGATTTGCTGAAGCCGTTCCTGCCATAACTCGCTTGGAATTCTGAAATAAAAAAGGGAGGCGCACAGAACGATTTTGCTTTCCCCATCGATTCGAATGGCAGTCGACGAAAGCGCGACCGAGCTCGAGGTCAATATTGTCACGCGCTATAACAACTCCTTTTTTGTAAGCGATTACACACCTTAATATTAGGTGTTATCCAGGTTGAGTTCATTCCATTTCCATTGGAAAGTTAGTAAAAAACAAAGAAACCCCGCGGCCTCCGGCGAATGCCGAGAGGTCACAGGGTCTGATTTTATTTGAGAAAGTAATTTTTCTTCGATTTATATAAAAAATCTATACAGACTGAAAGTTTTATTGCGCCTTCACGATATTCCATTGCTGGTTCGCGCCATTCGTATCTTTCCATTGGATAATGGATGCGCAAGGTTCCTTTGAATTCCCGTTCACGTCCGCACGAAGCCCGCTCCTGACATTCACGAGTTTAAAGTAGCTGCCCGCCTTGACGATCGACCAGCATTGACTATCCCCGCCGTTATCCGCCGCCTGTACGAGTTTGGCCCCGGATTCATTAGAGGACCGTTCGACATCGAGAACAAGTCCGCTTTTTCGATTGACCAGCTTGTATCGTCCTTCGCCTGCGGGAAGAAGTCGCCATAATTGGTTCTCGCCCCCATGCTGATACCATTGAATCACTTCGGCCCCGGGCAGATTGGATTCGCTGCGTACATCGAGAGCCATACCGCTGTTGCGGTTTGTCAGCAAGTAATCGGCCTCGGGTAAAAATCCCTTCGCCGGTTGCCCGTACATTCTGAAATCCGAGACGGTCATGGCGGCATACTCCTTGAAAACTTTACAGAAATATGAAGTATCCTTGAAGCCCACCTGTTCCGCCACTTCATAAACTTTAAGCGTCGTCTCGCGCAGCAGCTTCTTAGCCGCCTCCACCCTGCTTTGCTGAATATATTCAACCAGACGCTGGCCTGTATGCCGCCGGAATAAGACCGATAAATAATTCGCATTGAGTCCCAAGCGGCTTGAGATGTCTCCCACATTCAGATCTTCCCCAAGGCGGGATTGCACGTATTCCTTCGCAAGCCGGATTTCCGCCCGCTCGATACTTGGCTTCTCTCCAGCCAGACGTGTGGCCTGTTCTAGGAAAAGCGTCTTTAGCGAGCCGATAGCGTCCAGCCGTTCTAATGCCTGAATCACGCGATCGTGCCAAGTCCCCATCGGCTCGAACTCGATTTCTTTGTCGGAAGCGATAACGACCAACTGGGCAAACAAATCTAGCAAAATCGTGCGCAGGTCGGACTCGCACGGTTTCGCCTCGCGAATATGTCTGAATAATTGCTCTGTATGATGCTCGATTGATTCCGCAGCGTTGCTTTTGAGCGCTTTGGATAACGCGCTGACATGGCCGGCAAGCTCCGTTTCCGGCAGCCCTTGCTCAGGTAAGACCTTAAAAATCCGGTCGCTCTCCTGCTCCGCAAAGACGCTGCGGAACAACGCCGCCTGAGCTTGCTTCAGCAAGCTTTGTAATGCCTTGATGCCGAGTCCTGCTCGGCTAACCCCAATACTGCACGGCATCCCCTCTCCCTTCAGCAGGGACCGGATGCGCTCCGCCTCTTGATGCGCGCCGGCGGCTAACCGCGCTTCGCTTCGCTCCCCGCCAAAGTCGAGCACGACGGCCATCCGGCCCGGGTTCAGCGGAACGCATAACCACTCCGTCGACAATCGGCGAGCGGCCATTGCGGTCGCCGCTCCCCAATTCTTTTCGTCCGCGCCCCCTGGCGGTCGAACCCCTACGGTAAGCAGAACAAGCGAGGAGCGCGGTGACAGACCGACTGCTTCGGCCCTTCGTTCAAGCTCCTCGGGGTTGATTGTGCGCTGTAGTACTTGCCTTAGCAGATCAAGCGCCGCATCTCGATCGTCTTTCCCTGAAAATACCCGGGAGCCGCGCTCCGCTTCGATCATTTCGCGCGCCTGGGAGACCGCCTGGATGAAGTGCCCCTCCTCCAGGTCGTGCTTGAGCAGGTAGTCTAATGCCCCAAGCTTCAGCGCATCCTTCACGAAATGAAAATCGTCGTACGAGCTTAGCACGATCACCTTCGTTGCCGGCGCCGAACGCTTGAGGGTTTGAATGAGCTCGATGCCGTTCATCTCCGGCATGCTGATGTCGGTGACAATCAGATCGACCGGGCCCTCCTCGAGCCGTTCGACGGCCTGTTTGCCGTTTACCGCTTCCGCTGCGAGCTCGAAGCCGCATTGCTCCCAGTCGATAATCGACTTGATGGCGTACCTGTAAATCGCATTATCCTCTACGATCATCGCTTTCAACATGCGGTTCGTCTCCTTTCGCTCCTTCGATCGCCGGCAGCGTCACGATAGCCTCCGTCCCCTTGCCGGGCTCGCTCTTGTAACTGAGGCCGAACGCTTCCCCGAAATACAATCGAATCCGCTCGTGCACGCCGCGAATGCCGATGCTGTGCAGGCCTGGATAAGACGATCGCCTGTCCGGTCCGGCCAGCATTTCGTTGAAACGCTCCACTTCCATGCCGACGCCGTTGTCCTCCACCGTCAGCAGCAGCCGCTCCGCCTCCCGCCAGCCGCGGATCGTAATCAGGCCGCCGCCTTTCGACATTTCGAGCCCGTGCAGAATCGCGTTCTCCACGAGCGGTTGAAGCGTCAAGTGCAGCACCTTGTACTGCATGAGCGACTCGTCCACGTCGTAACGGACGGAGAAGGCGTCGCCGTAGCCGATCTTTTGCAAATCGATATAATTGCCGATATCCTGCAGTTCCTCCCGTAACGTATGCAACTCGCTCGACTTTCGGACGGAAGACTTAAGCAGACCGATGAGCGACGCCGTCATTCGCTCGATTTCAGGCTGTCGCTTCATATTGGCATACCACCGAATCGTTCCCAGCGAGTTGTACAGAAAATGGGGGTTGATCTGCGCAAGCAGCACCGAGAATTCGGCCTGCTGCTTCTCCATGCGCTCCTTGTAAACCGTCCTGATCAACTCGTCGATCCGGTCCAGCATCGTGTTAAACCGTAGGGCGAGCACCCCCGCTTCGTCCTGTCCCGCCGGCTTGATGCGGACGCCGAAATCGCCGTCCTCGACGCGGCGCATCGTCCGCTCCAGCATTTTGATGCCCCTGGTGGTCGACTTCGACAGGTAGACCGCGACGATGGCGGACACGATGACGGCCGCGAACGTGATCAGCACGATGACGAGCTGGAGCAGGCGGATTTTGCCAAAGAGCAGCGCCATCGGAATAAGGCAGACGATCGTCCATCCGTCCGGCGATCGCTTCTTCTGCGTCACCAGATATTTGCTGCCCTGCATCGTTACGATCCGGCTCTCCGCGAACGCCGCATTTCCGCCCCGGTCCGCCTCCGAAAGGCTGACTGCTTCCCGCAGCTTCGGGTACGTGCCGCCGGTAATGAATCCGCCGGACTCGTCGATGATCGCCGTGTTCTCGCGGAGAATCAGCGAGTCCCTCGCGCTCAGATCCCAGAAATAGCGGGAGTCGAGCAGGATGACGATTACGCCGTAGCTGCGGCTGACATGGCTTAAATCGATAAACGACCGGGCGAACAAAATTTCGTCCTCGTCCCGCGGGGACGCCGACCATAGCAGGTGCGGGCTCGTCCCGCCAAGCCTCGCTTCGGCGTCCTTCGCCAGGTGCGCCGCTCCGAGCTCGGTCATCCGACCGGCGCCGCCGTCGCGATTTTCCCACCAGTAGGTCATCCCGCCGGAGGTTCGGACGATCAAGGCCCGGATATACTCGTTGCCGTTGCCGAATTCGGACAACAGCGTACCCGCCCGAAGCCGGATCGACGCGGAATTTCCCTCTTCCGAGGACGGTTCCCCCGCGACGATCGACTTCAGTCGGTTGTTACCGAGCAAACTGACGGTCGATCCGACCAGCGTCTTGGCGCGGTATTCGATGTTGTCGGAAGCCTGATGAACGAGTTGCTGCGTCAGATCCCTGGTCTGGATTTCGGTGAATGAGCGAGCGGCATAAATCGCAAGCGTCCCGATCGCGATCGCCATCAAGACAATCAGAAACAGATTGGATATCAATATTTTCGTCCGGATCAACATGCTTCCGAACAGATTCGGAAGCTTCCCCAGGCGCGGCGCCTTCATCGGTTGCCCCCTCCTACGGAATTCCCCTGAGGCTTGCGGATTCCGTCGAAAGCTTCGTCGAGCCCGCGGATGGCGGCGTCTACGTCATGATCCGGATCGAGCAGGTAGTCGGCTATCCCCGCGTGAAATGCGCGGCTCAGCTCGGGGCTGATGAAATCCGGAAGGACGCCCGACCAGTCCACCGTGCGGCCGGGCTTTATATACTGATTATGGAGCTCCAGGAGCGCGGGATCGAGATTGCCGCCGATGTCCTTAACGACGGAGATTCCTTTTTTATTCTCCTGCAGCGAACGTCCCATTTCCGGCTGGGCGAACAGCTCCAGCAGTTCCATGGCAAGATCGGCATGCCGGGAAAGCGGATTGACCACAATGCCGCCCGTCGCTTTCATGGCGAATTTCGCAGAGCCGGGCACGTCGGATACCGGCAACGGGAACAAGCCGATCTCCGCGTCCGCGCGCTTGGACCGCACGCCGTCTACGCTCCATGTGCCGCCGATGATCATGGCCGCCCGCCCGTCCGCGACCATCGCCAGCGCCTCGTCCCAGCTTGTCTCGAACGGATTCGCGTTCACGTAGCGAAAGCGCTCGCCCAACCGTTCGATCGGGCCCGCGAAGGCCGCCTTGCTCTGCTCGAACGTCGTCGCTCCGGCGCTCAGGTCTTCGATCAAGGCAGGGTTCGCAACCAACGACGACGGAATGAAGTCGGCGCCGAGATCCCAGAACAGCGTCCAGCTTTCCTTATAGCCGGCTGCGATCGGCATGATGCCTTGCGCCTCCAACCGGCGGCACACATCTAGAAATTCGCTCCATGTCTTAGGTATGTCGACGATACCTGCACGGGTAAAGGCATCTTTGTTGTACGTCACGCCCAGTCCGTTCGCGTCGATCGGCAGCGTCCATACTCGTCCATCCTCGGTCTTGGATCCGTACAAATACTCAGGTTCGAGTCGATCGAGGAACGGACGCCCGGTCAGATCGGTCGCATATCCAGACTCGATCAGGTCGCGCCCTCCATGAATGTTGTCCAGCATATAGAGGTCCGGCATCTCGTCTGTGGCCACCTTCATCCTCAGCATCGACATGTACTCTCCCCCGTCAAGCGGCAGAGCCGTAACCGTGACGCCGGGATGCGTCTCCTGAAACTTTCGGATGCCGGAATCGATCCATTTGCGGCTGCCGTCCTCTCCGAAATGATGCAGCCAGACGAGGCGGATCGGTTCAGTGCCCCCTTCGCCGCTGCCCAGCATCGACGGGTGGTTCGCTTCTCGAAACATCCCAGCCAATGTCATCGCTCCGGCAACCGTGACGAGCAGCAATATGCAGGTGCAAACGATCCATTTCGTTTCTTTCATATAAACCCTCTTTTTAAGATAGCATTATTTATGAAAGCGGTGTCATAATAATTGTACACCTTTAGCCCATCCGCTGCACGAGGAGTTCTAATTAGGAATATGAATGAACTTTCAGCCGACTTCCGCGTACGTTCACTGCGAACATTTCGCGAACGAATTGCCTTTCTCATTACAGGAACGGCTGCCCGTTACTTTCGCCAACTAGCGAACAACCGAATAGCTAAAAACGTTGGTCTCCATAATTCTTCAAGACATGATATAAAATCACCCAAATACTCAAAACCACCAAATAAATACCGAATGAATAATAAAGACTGTATCCAAGTCGGTAATGAAAAATCCCGACGGATTCGCACAATCGTTCGAACCCGGCGCTCACGAATGCCCACACCAAAATGTACGCAAGCGAATAACGCGGTGTAACGCGGAAAAAGTCATATAGATAAAAGAAAAGAAAACTGAATGGCGCATACATTACATGGGAAACAAAGTCCATCGCTTCAAAGCGGGAAGAATCATTAATTACATAATAACTAACCGGATACACACTTAACGTATGATCGAAAAAAAATCCGCAAAACACGCCGCACATAAGATACACGCCGGCCGTCTTTTTAGGAAAACGCCGCGGAAGCCATAACAACATCAATGTTCCGACGAAGAGGGCAACGACGATAAACCACTCGTTCGTATTGAAATGATGATCGTAACGAATTTCGTTCAAGATTTACCTGAGACCTCCTTATCCAGGCCTATAAACCAACGTGCAATCCACCAGACGGACAACACGAATAACCCATACATTAAAAGCGAATAGCCTACATTCCATCTCGCGAACTCCATGAGACCAAGCAGCAAATAGACCTGATCCGCCCCGCACAACACCATTACGATGATCGCCGATAATGCCACTCGCCATTTCGCTTTTAGGTGTGAAAGGAGGGCGCAAACAGCCATGAGGACGAGAAAAGGGATAACGATAAAACGACAAATATACATTGCAAAGGCGCCATCTATTTTTCGAGTGAGCGGAGCCCAGTTCAGATTAACATCCAGCGTAGTGAATAGCGAAATCGTTAACACCACAATCACGAAGTACAGAAAAACCAATTCTGTCAGCGTTAACCTTTTGGGTATGAACGCGAATACAATCATCACAAACCATGCCATTAGAGACAGAACCGCGAGTGACACCGCAATCATCCTTTGAGGAGAGTTGGCAGATCCAGTTACAAATTATTCCCATACACCTCTATAAAAATCCGGATCGACTTCCCTCCCAACGACACTCCGTTAAACGTACATCCGTACAGTTCCAAAGCAAAAAATCCCTTGAGTATCAAGGGATTTTTTTTCGTTGTGCGGTCGTCTCGTTTAGCGCAACGACGGCAGCCAATGATTGGAACTGCTGTCGTAGTCTGTCCGCATTCATCTTCCCTTATTGCGCAGCTCCGACGGGGTCACTCCGGTATACTTCTTGAAAATTTTGGAAAAGTAGCTCCTCTCATAATATCCCAGCTTCATTGCGACGGACTCGACCATATCGTCCGTGTTCTCTAACATCTTCGCCGCGATGCCCATCTTAAATTTGTGAACGTAGTCCGTGAAGTTCTCCCCTGTCAGCCGCTTAAAGTAGCGGGAAAAGTAGCTCGCATTCAATCCTAAGTGCTGGGCCATCTCAAGGGAGCCGACGTTCTCCGACAAATTGCTAATGATATATTGGTCGACCGCTCGCAGCTTCGCCTCCTGCAGTCCCGTCTCGACCGGCGCGTGAACTTCGCCCATAAGCTCCGACAGTTTCCACTTCATTAAACTCAAGAGGTCGTTACTAGACAGCGTAGATTCCAATACGCTATAAAAGGCTTCGTCCGCCGTCTTATTCGCGAACTTTAACTCCAGAAAGCGCACGGTATCCACGCATGATTGTATCCATTCCTGCGGGTTGATCCGTTGCTCCCTCGCGGTCTCTTGCATCTGCAGCAGGGACTGATTCAGCGATGCGTCGTTCCCTTCCTGAACGGCCTTGATCAGCCCTTTCTTTACCGCATCGAACAAGTGACCCGCCGGATGATATACGTCTTGTTTCGAGCTCCACTCGACATAGGTTGGATCCGAATAGAAAGCATGGTGTTTGTTTCGCAACATTCGCTTGTAAACATCGCGAATCGCTCCCAACATGGGCGAGTCCGGCGCGTGAATAAAATGCAGATCGATTTTCAAAAATTCCATACATGCGCGCCTTACTTCGCGAATATAAGCCTCCAAGTACTCTTGGGGTTTGGTCGTCACGGCGCTTCGGAAATTTAATAGCACCGCTACCTCCCCCTTGTAGTGAAAGACGTAGATTCCTTCATGCCGTTCGGACAATTCGGAAGCGATGTTGTAAACCGAATATCTTAGGACTTCGACATCCTTGCACGGATATCGGGAGATCAGACTAGAATATGCGATATTTCCGATCGATAGTTTGAACAGGGGATAGTCCCATTTCATGCCAAGCCGCTCCGCATAGCCGAGCAGCGAATGCTCATCGCTGCTCCCTTTGACCAACTGGTCGAAGAAAGAAGTCTTTAATACGTCCAGATTTCGTTTGAAATCTTCCCGATACGCGGACTGGGCATCGAATCCGATATGGTCTTCAATCGCTTTCATGGATCTCTTAAGGGTGTCCTCCAACTGCGTAGCGATTAACTGGTCTTTGAGCAAGTAATCATCCGCATTCATATGGAGCGCTTGTTTCAGATAATGAAAGTCCTCATAACAGGTTAAAAAAATGATTCTGACATCCGGTTTCAAGCTTTTGAACCGATCGGCCAGTTGGAGACCGTTCATTTGCGGCAATCCGATATCCGATACGACGATATCGGGTTTCTCCTGTTTGAACTTGTCCAGCGCTTTCACGCTGGAGTAAGCATCCGCACAAATCCTCAAACCAAGCTTCTCCCAGTCGATCAACTGGCGTAAAAACTTCAACATGAGAACGTCGTCATCAATGAGCATGACCTTGTACACGGGCGTTGTCCTCCTACATCGATGGGTTTTCGGCAATGGGAATTCGGAGATGTATCGTAACGCCGGCGTCGGCATTCGATTCGATGCGAAGGGACGCTTGCATTCCATACGTAAGCTGCAGACGTCTCGCGATATTCGTTACGCCGATATGTTCGGAAGCGGCGTCTTCATCCGTTCCGTCCCCTTCCAACAATCGGTTCATGTCGTCGATATGCGCTGTAGACATCCCCACCCCATTGTCCGAGATCCGGATGACGAGCGCCCCGTCGATTTTCTCGGCCGACAGTCGTATGCCGGGATGCTCTCCCCGCTCCGAGAACCCATGCACGATCGCATTCTCGATCAAGGGCTGCAGCATTAATTTCGGCACAAGACTGTCCTCGACTTCTTCCGAAAGGTTAGCCTGAAAGTCGATTCGCATGTCGTTACGCATCTCCATCAGGCTCACGTAATGACGAAGAACGTCGCATTCTTCTTTCAAGGTAGCCTTCTCATCCATTCGCAAATAATTACGAAGCAGCATCATAAGAGAAGCGACTTTCTCGCTATGAAACTTATCTTGGCGTAATGCAAGGCTGATCTTCATCGCATTGAGCGTATTGAGCAGGAAGTGCGGGCGAATTTGATTCGCGAGCGCCTGAAGCTCCATAACTCGCTTTTCTTTCTGCTCGCTCTCGATGCCTGCGATGAGCTCGTTAATTTGGTCGAGCATCTGATTCAATGTCTTGCCCAAATCATTGATCTCATCGTCTCCGGTTACCGGAAAACGTATGGACCGGTTCCCGCTTCCGAATTGAACGGCCAAACGTTGAAGCCGATGAATCGGACGATGCAGATTGCGCGCCAGCAAGACGGACAAAACGAGAAAAATCGAAACAAGGACCATAATGAACAACGCGCTGATATAGAACGTTCTCGTTAACTGACCGGTCACTTGTTCCTGGGGGGTTTCTAAGACTAGCGTCCATCCCACGCTCGGGATCGAGGCACTATTTCGTATACTATCCTTGTTTGGCTGCATCGGCCTCAGCGCGACATCCTCGGAACCGGCAAATCGTTTCCCTTCGCGAAATAATGCAAATTTCCCCGTAGGAACCGATCGAAATAATTCGTAAAAATACTTTTCGGAGATGCCGACATTCAGGATCCCCAATATATTTCGATTACTAGGGTCGCGAATCACTCTCGTTCCATAGTAATAACGTTCGGGATAGGTATGCGAAGAAATTTCTCCAAGCCATTGAAGATGACCGGTAGAATCAAGTTCGACTTTCGGCCGGATCAACCCCCAATGGTTCCTAAGTTGATCTACGGTTTTGCCTCGGGAAAAGAAACCCGGAGTCGAAATGATTAAGCCATGTTCATTGGCCAAAAACATATGGATATACGGCTGCGACGTCTTCACGGATACGAGACTAAGCAGATTCTCAAGATCGGTAAACATTCGGTAGTCTTCGAAGTCCACGATTCGTTCAACATGCGAATATCGTTCAAGGTAGGTGTGCAATTCATCATTCTCTACGAATAGAAGCGACGCATAGGATAAATCCTCGATCGTCTCTTCCATTTCTTTCGCCATCACTTCAAGAACGCCCTTATTGGTTAAACGAATGTTATCCATCATCGTTTCTTTGTTAGTCGTGTAAGAGAGAATCGATACGGTCACGATGGGAAGCAACACCAGCACGATAAAATAAATCTGTATTTTCCGGTAGTAAGAACTCCGAAACAGCTTCCTCATCGTAATCACCGCTGCTTTAGATTTACTCCTAGTTTACCATGCAAGAAGGAACAGAAGGATACCGACGGTATCCTTCTGTCTTTTCCAAATTGTTCATTATTTATTCTCGTCGATTACCTTTGTCGCTTCGTCTACCATCCACTTCTGAACATCGTCGATCGACTCGTCGGAAAGCATGAATCGGCTGAATCCATCGCTTTGAATCTTAGCTAATTGCGAGCCGAATGTCGTGACGACCTGAGAAGCGTCAAGATATTGAATGTCCGAACCGAACAAGGTCGACTTCAACGATTCCACATCGTACATATCCGCCTTATCCCCGATAAGTCGAGTCAGTACCGCCTCGTGATCGGCCTTCTTCCAGCCGGAGAACTCCATGCGAGCTTCCGAATCCACCGTGGTCAAGAAGCGCATGAGCTGGAAGGAAGCATCCTTCTGTTTCGAAGTCGCGCCCATCGCGACATGGCCGCCTCCGACGAAATACTTGCCGCCTTCGTACTCTTTCGGAAGCGCGTGCTCCGGCGGAAGCGGAACAGGCGCGAATGCCGTTTTGAATGTATGAGGGTACTGCTCGACGTTGCCCGGATCCGGAATCATAAAGCTTCCCGAAAGCAGCATCGCGGCTTCGCCGTTGAAAAACTCCGTACGATAAGCGAGCTTCGCGGCGATGACGTCGGCGTAAGGCTTGGCCGATTTGTCGATCGACTCCATATCTTTGCGGAGCTGGAAGAAGTACTTGTACGTCGGATCCGAGAAGTGCGTCGTCCCGTCTTGATAGCGGAAAGGATCTCTCATGATCGTTTGAGCCGGCGGATTTTGGTACATCTCCCAAGTATGGAAGTAGGTTCCGTACATCTTGTCCTTCGTCAGCTTCTTCGCATATTCGCGGAAATCGTCCCACGTCCAACCGTATTTCGGAACCGGCAATCCCGCTGCATCGAGAGCATCCTTATTCAACAGGACGAATTGATAACCCGTAGAGTATTGCATCCCGTAATACGTTCCGTCGATCTGCGGATTCACGTAATATTCGTCTTCCGGGACGATCGCGTTTTTCTCGTAAAGCTCATTCAACGGCGCAAGCGCTCCGCGGGCGGCCCGTTCCATCACGGCATTCAAGCTGGGAATGCTAACGACGTCGACCTCTTCGCCCGAAGAGATCAAGAAGTCAAGCTTCTTCAACATCTCCACGGAATTGCCCGGCACCAAGACAACATGCTCTACCTTGATGTTCGGATTCTCTTGTTCGAACTGATCGAGAAGCGCTCTTGTGCTTTTCGCTTGCTCTTCGTTATCGAAGTTATAGTACTTGATGGACGCCGCTTCCGCCTCCGGAGTTGCTTCTTCCGACGTTGTCCGATCGGTTGCGGCCCCTGAATTTCCTTCCTCATTTCCTTCGTTCGCGGAGTTTGCGCCGCATGCGCCGAGCACGAAAGCCGCTGCGAGCACCATGCATAATAGTGTAGAAAACTTCTTTTTCACTTGCCTTCCCCCTATTAGTAAGTTAATCGCTTACAAGATGAGTATAAGATCGCTTTCAAACCGCCGCGTGTACGATTTTTAGGTACTAGGGGCAAATTTTTGACTTTCTCGTCAACCTTTCACCCCGCCGAGCGCGATTCCTTTAATCACGTGCTTCTGCAGCGCAATAAATACAATAAATAACGGAACGATCGCTGACAAGGAAGCCATCATCATAATCGCGTAATTATTCGTATAGTCATCCCTGAACAACGCCATACCGAGCGGGATCGTGTAGAGTTCTCTGCTGATCAAGAAGATTAACGGATTCTGATAGTCATTCCACGACCATATAAATTTAATGATTCCCACCGTTGCTAATATCGGTTTACACAAGGGAAGCATGATGGACCAGAAAATTTTGAAATGGCCGGCCCCGTCGATTCTCGCCGCTTCGATAAAATCGTTATTGACGCCCATCATGAATTGGCGCAGTAGAAACGTGAAATAAATCGAGAACATGTCCATCATGATCAGCGAGGCATGCGTATCGTACAGCCCGAACCAGCGAACCAATAAAAATCTTGGAACAAGCGTCGCCTGCGCCGGGATAATCATGTAGGACAGCAACAAGATGAATACAAGATCCCTTCCCCGAAATCTCAGTTTCGTTAACGAGTAGGCGGCCATGGACGAGAACGCGATCGTCAACAACGTAACCGCTAAAGAGATCTTAATCGAGTTAAGGTAAAAGGTATAAAAGGGGACGCTTCCCATCCACACCGCTTTAAAATTGTATACCACGTTAATGGTTTCAGGAATCCATTGAATCGGAAATACCATGACATCGGTTTCGAATTTGAAGGCCGCCGACGTCATCCATAGCAAAGGGATGAGGAAAAACACGGACAACGCCGTCATGATTACGGTCGTTATGATTTTCGACAAACGATTTTTTATCCAGATCATGGTGTAGATTCCTCCCTGCGTCACGCCGCATCTTCTTTTCTGAATTTCCAAGTTACGGCGGTAATCAATGAAATAATCGCGAAAAGCAGCCACGAAATCGCCGAAGCGTACCCCATGTTATAGTTGATGAACCCTTCTTCGTAGATTCGGAAAACGACCACTGTGGAAGAGTTATGCGGGCCGCCGCCCGTTAAGAAAGCGATGATATCGAACACTTTAAACGAAGCGATTAACATCGTAATGAATAAGAAGAACGTGGTCGGTCGCAGCATCGGAATCGTTATCTTAAAAAACTTCTGCAGCTCGGAGGCGCCGTCGATATCCGCCGCCTCGTACAGTTCGTCGGAAATGTTCGTCAATCCGGCCAGATAGATAATGATAATATACCCGAGCCCCGCCCACGCGCTTATGATCGCGATCGATAACAACGAAGTGTCCGGGTCCGCCAACCACGTCGGCAGCTCCGCGATCCCGAGACGCCTCAAGAACTGATTGACCGGCCCCAAGGAAGGATGTAACAGCGCGCTCCAGACCGTCGCGATCGCGATGATCGAGGAGATGTAGGGAATAAAAAATACGACCTTAAAGTATCCCTGCCAGTACACCTTCGTATGAATGATTACCGCCATGACTAACGCAATCGCGATCGAGACCGGCACCGTCAATACCGTATAGTATAGATTGTTCTTTAAGGCCAGAATAATGCTCGAATCTTGGAACATCTTCATGTAATTATCCAATCCGATAAATCGAATCCCGGATAAGCCGGAAATCAAATCCCACTCCGTAAAACTTAAATAGAGCGAAAACACTAAAGCGAAAGCGTTAAATAGAAGCATCCCGATCAATTCCGGCAAAAGAAACAGCCACCCCGTCAACGCTTCCTTCCGCTTCTGGTTCCACACTGTTCTGTGGCGTTGGAACTCTCCCACCGCTATCACCCCTGCAAGTATCATGTTATAGGTGTACTATAAAGCAT
This sequence comes from Paenibacillus antri, assembly GCF_005765165.1. Lineage (NCBI taxonomy): Bacteria > Bacillati > Bacillota > Bacilli > Caryophanales > Paenibacillaceae > Paenibacillus > Paenibacillus antri. The sequence goes on from NZ_VCIW01000001.1 coordinate 90,051, forward strand.
TATTTCGTTTCGCAATGGGCAGATTATGACCTGCGAAGGGTAAAAATTTTACCTTGCATCCTTGAGGTCGGCGACGGCCTCATCCTAGCTCCGGAGCGTCGGTCAGTTCAATGATCGGCTCTTTCGTACCGTGCAGCTCGAAAATAACGAATTCATTGAGGCCCTTGCGGAGCAGCGGTCCCGGGAGGTACAGCGTGCGCTGCGGCCCCTTCTCCCAGTAACGCCCAAGATGGAAACCGTTGATCCATACGACGCCCTTCGTCCAACCTTCCAAACGGACGAACGTATCCGCGATGTCATCCACCGTCAGCTCGCCTTTGTAAAAGACGGGGGTCTCCGCCGTTACCCGCTTGGCCGGAAAGCTCTGGAACGGAACGGCATCAAGCGCGTCAAGCGGCAACGGGTACATCTTCCAATCGAACAAGAATTGATTGTCGAGCCTAACGCCTTCAGTAATTCCTTTACAATCCTTGAGCTGAGGTCCGTAGTTCACTCGGCCCATGTTTTCGACAAGGATATCGAGCGTAGCCCCTTGCGGCGGTATATCCACCACAAGCGGTTTCGGCTCCCACCGCTCGACCGTTCCGATATATAGCCCGTCTATGAACACCTGCGCGCGATCGCGAACCTCCTGCAGATGCAGCTCCTGTCCAACGCGCGGGCCCGACACTTGCGTTCGGTACAAGATGAAGCCGTAACCCTGACCGAGCTTCTCCATCGGTTCCGGGCAGCTGCGTCTCGCCGGTTCGGACAGCGCCTCCAGACAACCGAACAGGTCGGCGGCTTGCGACATCTTCACCGCACCGTACCGTTTCTTCCGCGACGATTCGGGCAAGTCTGCCGACACTTCGGCTCCGTGCTTCCGCAGCACCTCTCGTACCTCGATATACTTCTCCGTGACGTCGCCGCACTCGGACAACGGCGCATCGTAATCGTAACTGGTCACGGTCGGTTCATACTTGTCCTGGTAGTTCGCTCCGTTGTAAAAACCGAAGTTGGTGCCCCCATGGAACATATAGAAATTGACGGACGCCCCCGCCTGCAGCATGCGGTCGAACACGTCGGCGACATCGTTCGCCTCGCGCGAGTGATGCGGCTTGAGCCAATGGTCGAACCAGCCGTTCCAATACTCCATGCAGACGAGCGGCTCCTCCGGACGATATTCCCGAAACTTCGCGAACTCCTCCTCCGGTCTGGAACCGAAATTCACGGTTGCGAGCGCGTCGGGCAACGTACCGCCTTGCAGCATGGAGTCGGTCGGACCGTCCGAGGTAAACAGCAAGACGTCCGCGCCCCGCGCCTCCAGACCTGTCTTCAGATACGCCAAGTACTCCCGATCGTTGCCATAGCTGCCGTATTCGTTCTCGATTTGCATCGCGATGATCGGTCCGCCGTTCGTGCTCAGCAGCGGCACGAGCTTCGGCAGAAGCGCATCGTAATAGGCATCGACCTTCCGCAAATAGACGTCATCCATGCATCGCAGACGGATGTCCGAATGACGCAGCAACCAGGCCGGCAGCCCGCCGAATTCCCATTCGGCGCAAATGTAGGGACTCGGCCTCACGATGACATGCAGACCCAGCTCCCCCGCCAGCGTGACGAATCGCTCAACGTCCGCAATGCCGTCGAAGCGGAACGTCCCTTCTCTGGGTTCGTGTAAATTCCACGGAACGTATGTCTCCACCGTGTTAAAGCCGCACGCCTTCAGCTTTACTAGCCGATCCTCCCAGTATTCCGGGACGATGCGAAAGTAATGAACGGCTCCCGAAAGGATCCGAAACGGCTTTCCCCCTAAATAAAACTGCGATTTCCTTACCTCAAGATTCGCCAACGTTATCCCTCCGATATCAAAGATCGCTTCGTATCATCGTACCAATACCCGTTTATTCCTCGTTCCAGGCGGACAAGCGCCTCCAAATAAAAATAATCGCCCCAGATCGTGAAATCGTCCGGGGATGAATTGCCCCTGACATGGTAGGAGCCTCTTTTTATAAATCCGTCGACCTCCGGTTCGCCGGTCGTCGAGTAGTTCTCGACGAGCGATTTCATCGACAGCGAAACTCCTTCTGCAAAGAAACTCCGTTCCGGATCGTCGGCCGCCATCAAACTTAACAGTTCTAGAAGCCCAGCGGCGACGATGGAAGAAGCGGAACTGTCGCGATATTCGTCCGCGGTATTCGGTACATCGAAATCCCAATAGACAACGCGATCTTCGGGTAAACGCTCAAGGAAATAACGAGCCAACCGTTTCGACGTTTCTAAGTAGCGAGCATCTCTCGTATAACGGTACGACAGTGCAAAACCGTAGACCCCCCAAGCTTGTCCGCGCGTCCATGTCGATCCGTTCGTATACCCTTGCGCGGTATCGCCGCCGATCGGCTCGCCCGTTTCCATTTCGAAGCGGAACGTGTGGTAGGAAGAGTCGTCCCCCCGAACAAGATACCGGCGGCTTTTGTCGGCCTGCGCGACGGCAACTTCCCGATACTTGTCGTCGCCCGTCTGCTCGAACGCCCAATAGAGCAGCGGCAGGTTCATCATACAATCGATAATGATTTTTCCGCCGTTCCTCGGATCGGCTGCAGGCCCCCATGCTTGGATATATTGCCCCTTCTCCCTCCAGCGCAGCATCAGTTTCTCGGCGGCTCGCAACGCAAGCTCCCGTGCGCGCTCGTCCCGCTCGACGATCCATCCGGCTTTCGCGGACAGCGAATACAGAAATCCGATGTCGTGATGATCTAACACTCGGTTTGCCTCTAAGCGCTCGCGAAAACTTTGAATGGTTCCGACGGCTGCATCGCGGAACTCCGCGTCCTTGCTATATTCATAACAAAGCCACAGAATGCCGGACCAGAAGCCCTCGGTCCAATCGTTGTTGGGAGTCAGTGTGTACTTCTTTCCCCCGTCCGTGCTCACGTGAGGAAATCGGCCTTTATATTTTTCAATATTCCGCTTTGTCTTCGACAGCGCGTCTTCAATGGCTCGTTTCCAAAGACTCATGCTTGTTCCCCTGCTCTCTTTGTCATGTTATAGGTGAAATATAGAGCAATTTCCCGTTTCGCATTGGAATGATTCTGACCGGCGAGGGGTAAAATTTTGACTTTCTACCGCGACACGAAAAAAGCCGTTTCATTTTGCGAAAATGAAACGGCTTACTCTATCGTGGTAAGAATCATCCTGTTTCATTTACAGGATTGAATGAGACCGGGGCCATGGGTCTGGAATCCGCTCCTACCGCCCCGCGAGGGCACCGATCATGAATACAGTTCCAGTTCGATGACCGTATCCCAATCGTCCGGCAATTCCGCTCCTTTGAGCGTAATGAATGCGCCGCTCTCGATATCGGAATAACGATCGGCCATCCAAGGTACGGACACGATCAGTTCGCTGCCGTCGCGAAGGAGGCGGGCCTTCTTAATCTTCCCCTTCAGGCCTTGGAAGTAGATCGGTCCGACGCCCCGGTCGAACACATGCGCGTACAGCTTATTGCCGTTCTGCGTGTACCTTCCCCATTCCGGCTTCGGCAACGACGAGGCGCTGCAGCCGTAAATGCTGTCGCCGTTCAATCGCAGCCACTCGCCTACGCCCGCAAGCACATCTAGCGACGGCTTCGGAATTTCCCCCTTGGCGTCCGGCCCGACGTTGAGCAGCAGGTTCCCGTTCTTGCTCACGCATTCCACCAGCGTACGCACGACCTGCTTCGGCGACTTGTACGCGCGATCCTCGGCATGATAGCCCCAGTTGTCGTTAAGCGTGACGCACGCCTCCCACGGAACGGATTTCCCGTTCGCGTCGACGATTCCGCCCGGCGGAATGATCTGCTCCGGCGAATGGAAATCCCCCGCGTACTCCTCCGGCTCCGCCGCCTTGATGTTGCCGCCGAGGCGGTTATCGATGATGATGTCCGGCTGAATCGAACGGATCATCCTCACGAGTTCCGTCGCCTTCCACTTCTCCCCGGTCATATCGTCGTACGAGTAGTCGAACCACATAATGTCAATCGGGCCGTAATTCGTCAGCAGCTCGCGAACCTGGCCATGCATGTAGGTCAAATACCGGTTGAAGTCTATAGACTTGTCCCTGAACTCCTCGTTGTCCCGCTCCGGGTGAATGCGGTCGCCGTATGCCGGATAATCGTCATGATGCCAATCGATGATCGAGTAGTAGAAGCCTACGCCCAAGCCTTCCGAGCGGAACGCATCCACGAACTCCCGAACCAAGTCGCGACCCGCCGGCGTATTCGTCGCTTTATAGTCCGTCAGCGCGCTGTCGAACAGACAGAAGCCGTCGTGATGCTTCGTCGTCAGCACCGCGTACTTCTGTCCCGCCAGCTTCGCGGCGCGCGCCCAGGCCCGCGGGTCGTACCGAGCGGCATCGAACTCCTCCAAATAGGGCTGATAGGCCTCGTTGCTGATCCGTTCCACGCTCCGGACCCACTCTCCGCGCGCGGGGATCGCATACACCCCCCAATGAATGAACATGCCGATTCGGTCGTGCATGAACCACTTTATGCGTTCTGGATAATCTCCGTATTTTTCCATAGACGTTTTCTCCTCCGTTTTTTGCATTGCCGGATTGCGCATGCAAAAAGTTTGCCAACGACTTCAATTCATCATTCGCCTCTTCTACATCGGTTCATGTTTACGATACTCATTGGCGATCCATTGCTGCTCTTCGATCATCTCCTTCGGAATGAATTTCGCTTATCCCTCAGGAATGTATCAACCTTGAGAGAATGCAACCTCATATTAAATTGTAATAGCAAACGCCATGCGCATAATTTTTACGTTGCACGAGGAATTTTTTTACGACTTTGCTCTTAGCCGCTTCCAATAACGTTAATAAAAAAGAACCCAACCAATTTGACGTTGGTTGGGTTTCTCGCATTATTTGGCCGATGTATGCAAAAGTCTTGCTTTCCGCGCTTACTCGCCCGTTATCATGTCCAGCTTATCCAAAATCCGGAACAGCGCCATGGCCGCCTCGCCTCGGGTCGTCTTCGCTTTCGGAGCGAATTCACTCGGGGAAACCCCGATCATCGCCCCTTCCCCGTAGACCTGTTTCACCGCTTGAAGCGCCCAGCTCGAGATGCCGGAAGCATCCTTGAACGGCAGCTCGGTATCTTCATTCAAGGTCACTTTCAACCGTTCCAAGAGTCTGGAGATCAGGACCGCGAGCTCTTCTCTCGTGACCGGATCGTTCGGCCTGAACTTGCCGGCGCTGCCTTGAACTAAGCCGTAGGAAGCCGCGGCCTGCACGTAAGGGAAGTACCATGCGTTCGGCGGCACATCCATAAATATTTGTTTCTTCTCCACCTGCGGCAGCTCGTTTCCAGCAACCGATTCAAGCGTTTCCGCCCACAGCTTGGCGATTTCGGCCCGGGTGACGAATTGGTTCGGTACGAACTTGCGCTCGTTCACGCCGTCCACAATATGCCGACTGGCCAACACTTCTACGGCATCCTTGCTCCAATGGCCGAACAGATCGTCGAACGAACGGCTGTAGCTGAGAACGGCGTATTTGCCCCATTTTCGTACGTTGGCCGTAACGGTTCTTGTCGACAAATGCGAGATACTGCTATTGTAATGCCATTTTCCACCCTCATGACGGTAAATCCCCAGCTTGCGAAAATCCGGAATCATCCGATCGGAAGCAAGCTTGATGCGCAGCTCGATCGGCTGAGCAGGCGCTTCTCCTTCGGAGGAGATTTCGTAAGAATCACTTAACGAGCTGAAGCCTGCGGGCAATGGAGCCGTTTCCTGAACTTTGCGGATGAGCAGTTTCGTCCCGGTCGGTAGGGCCCCTTCCGGCAGGACGAGCGAGACCTCTCCGTTAAAGAACGAGTGGGTCTGTGCGCCGGCGGCGACGGTAACGGTCTGTTCGTTCGCAGGCAGCGCAGGAACGGTTGGAACCGGTCCCCATCCGCCGCCGGGAGGCTGGGAAGGTTTCTTCGGCGTGCCCGTGACCACAACGCCGCTGGACGCTTCGCCGCTAACATCCACAACGATGATCCGCGCCTCATATACGGCGTCATTGTCCAAATTCATAAGCGTGTAAGTTCCGATTCCTATCCCGATCTCGACCGGCTCGCCGTATTCGACTGTCCCTTGCTTGCGCCATGCGATCCGGAGCTTGCTCGCATTCGCGCTTTGCGGATCGTTCCAAGTCAGGGTAAGCCGACGATCTCCCGACACGACTTGGACGTTCGTTACTTCCTCCACGACGCTGGACACAGCTTGAACGGTCTGATCGAAGTCCGTCTCCATCGGGCGCTCCGCGTAGCTTTGCGCGAGTTGGCCGACCCAGACGCGATACCTGCCGCCGATCGTCAACGGCGAGCTCGGCGTAAATCGGAACGTCCGCGCGAGCTGTACGCCTTCGCGGCTCGGGTCGGCTTGCGGTACTACCGGAACCACGCTGCCCGCCGCCTCTGCAGGGAAGCCGAATTCATCTACTTCGTCCGGGATGTAGACCTTCACCGTCGAAGCGCCGAGCGTCGTCACCGTCATGTACTTATCGAAGGTGATATCGATTCCTTTCTCCGTCGCTTTCACATTCGAAACTTGCGGCGGCGCCAAGGACACGAGGCCGACGTTCACGTCCAGCTGCGGCGGCGGCACCGGCAGCTCATCGCTGAATGCCGCCACGTAGCCTTCCTCCTCGTAGAGAACCTTCCACAGGCCGACCGGCACATCCCAGCCGTATCGCCCTTGGCTGTCCGTCGTCAATGGATTTTCCTGTTCGAACCAGGCGGCATCCCATACGGTCCAGTCGTCTCCTACCTTCTGAAGGATCGTCGTCGTTACGCCTTCCAGACGATTATCCGGAACGGCCTCGTAGACGTACCCGCTCGGATCGATAATCCAAGTCGGGTCTGCGATCAATTCCTTCTTCCGATCGTTATCGTCATCGTCTTTCTTTTCGCATTCCGCATCGTTCTTGATGTCGTTAATGAAATCGTTCAGCCTCTTATCCTTCTGCATGTCGACCGCCGTAGCCAGCACCATATTGGCGACGGCTAGACCGATCGCCCCGCCTACGCCGAAGCCTGCGAACGCGCCGATGCCCGTGAAGGACAGCTGGACGAGGTTGCTTACGACGAAGTCGCGTCTCGCTGCATCTTTCAAGTAGTTCGCATAATCGCGATAGGCCGGATAGACGATCGAATCGCCGCTGCAGCCCGCCAGCGCTTTATCCACTTTGTCCGCGTATTCCGAATACCCGAGCGCCCCGTTGATCGTGCTGTACAAATCCGAAAGCGCCAGACCGCCGTCGACGGCCGTCTTGCCGAATATCCATGCCAGCTTCGCCGGCGTTTCGATCCCTTGCGCGCCGATTTGCCCCGGATTCAGCTCCGAGTCGGGAATAATCGCCTTGATCTCGTACTCCAAGTCGTTGCCGACGATTCTGTGGTTGATTTCGAACCCATACACCGGCGGACCGCCGTTCACGACTGCCGCGGCTTCTTCATCGGTAGGCGTGTATACGATATTGCGGACGACGATCGACGTGTTCAGCCTTAAATGCGGGTTGCCTCCGATCAACAGCTCGGTACTCGTCTCCGTCGTATTCGGATCGCCGTCATTGTAATCGACCTTACGCACGGAGGCGTCCCTCCACGGGTCTGGCATCGATGCACGAACCTTGCCCGGATCGATCGGCATGACGGCCGCGCTCGACCATGCTTTCGGCGCTACGTCGTAAGAGGCGTAGATCCGGCCCGGCGTAGAAGAGTAACTCGAGCCCGAGCTCGCCAGCACGGATGTGATCGTCCCGGTCGGAGGCGCGTTGCCGCCTCCGGCTTTCGCCCCGTTTTCCGCATAGATTGTCAGATTGGACACCCGCGAGCTATCGTTGAAGCTCACATTGAAGTTGAAGGCATAGCTCGGCACGTACACGTAAGGGAACTTGCTTCCCGGCGCGAACGTGATCTGCCGGCCGTCCTGCTGCTTCATCGTCACGCTGGTGATGCGCGGCCTGTCAGGGTCATAGACGACGAAGGCGGCAGGCGAGATTGCCGGATCCCCGACGTCCCCGGAAGGCGTCTGCGCTCGCAATGCATGATGGGCGCTGCTTCCTCGATCCGGCAACGTCACCGTCGTCTGCCACAAGCCCGTCGAAGAGGCGGTCGTCTCCGCCAGCAAATCCGACGAATCATAGATTTGCACGTCCGCTCCGGCAGGCGCGCGGCCGTTGACCGGAACTTGCCGCGTCCATACCGTGCTCGGGGCGGCGATCGTTACGTAAGGCACTTGGAGGACAACGTGACCGAGCTTCTCTCGCTTCGGAACGCCCGCAGCCTTGAACTCCGCCCACGCCTCGGCAGCCGCTGTCGGCCAATCGGCATGGTCCCCGATTCGAACCTTGTAGACGATCGAGCCTTCGACCGGACCCGCCGGCGTCTCGCCCAAGCGTACCTCTACTTGGCCGGATCGTTCGGAGACGATCGGGTCCCCTGGGCCTTGGACGGCATTGACGGCAACGCTGTTCGCGACGAGTGACGCTCCTTCCGGAATGCCTAAGAGGAAGACGAGATCGCCAAGCGCCTGATTGCCGGCATACTTGTAGCCAGCTCGCAGCGTAACGGTCTGTCCCGGTCCCGTCTCGTATTTGCTCGCGGTCAATTCGTTGCCTTCCCGACCCCGGAAATACCCTGCGGCCGTCGAATCCGGCGACGGCAGGGAAATCGATGCAAGCTCAATGACCTCGCCATTTCGGACCACGACGTTGTCGCGCACGACCGCGTTGGCGCCAAGCCTCTGCAGCAGCGCATTGTAGTCCCTCATCCATTGATAATCCCAGTGGTACACAAGCGTATAGGTTCCGTCGTCGAGATTTCCTGTCGAGAGGGCTTCGGATTTCGACGAGGCCGCTTTGACCCACGACTTGCCCTCCGGACCGGATCGGAAGACGTCCACCCATCGCTCCTTGCCTTCCTGCGCCTGCGCGAGCTCGTCGCGAACTAGAGCGTCGACTCTCCCCTCCTCCGTCAAGCGGATTTCGGCGGATGCCCACGAATCGTTGTTCAGCACGACTTCGACGCTGGCGGTGCCGAGCCCCGCTTCGTACCCGTCCGCGGTAATGATAATCCGGTCTCCCGGTTCTCCGTCAGGTATCGCAATCTTGGAAAAGGCGTTGTTCGAATAGCTGATAGACGTATTCTTCGATTTTCCTACTCGGCCCGTATTCCGAATGTTGAGTCGCAAATGAACGGCGACCCGCCAATCCATATCCATCTCGAACGCCGGATGCCCGATCTTCTGCGTGTACACCTTCAGGGAAATCGCCTTCTGAGCGAACAATTCCATGTCGAATGTGCGATTCTCGCCATTCCCGAGCGGAGTGTCCAGCTCGAAGTTCTTGGACCCGGTATTGCGGTGGGACACGAACAGCCTCGTCTCGGCGCCGGCGAAGAGCTGGATCGCATAGTTGCCGTTCGAATCCGACTGCGTGAACCGAACGATCTCCTTGCCGTCGAGCTTCTGATAGACGGTAATGGCGGCGCCGGCAAGCCCCTGTCGTTCGTTCGTCGCGATGCTGCCTTGCAGCGCGGCGACCGGACGCTTCGGCACGGTGATGACAACCGTATCGTTGTCCGGAGTCAACAGCGTTCGCACGGGCTCGACCGGGAAGTACCGCTCATCCGCATCGACCTTCAAGGTTACCTCCGCTCCTGAAATCAACTGATCGTACATCGAGGCCGGCGCAGGAGCTCCCGCGTTCCGATACGTCCTCGCCCATCCGTCGCCGCCGCTGATTCCGACCGCGATGCCTCCGTTCAGCACGACGCCTGCGCCTTCGACCGGGTTAGCGGAATCGTCGAGCACCCGAACGTACAGCGGAACGGGAAGATTCGGTTTCAAGCTGATGTCGGATGTGACGCCGCTGGATACAAGGACTCCCGTCTGCTCCAGAAGTACCGCTCCGGTATGCGACAAGATGCGAACGACATAATCGTCGGCCGGCGCGAGCATAGGCAGCACGTACGTGCCCTTGCCCGCGGTTGCGGCCCTTCCTCCGCTCCGCTTGGACGGGCTCCATGCCGTTACGGAGCCCCCGTTCAGAACGCCGCTATTCGGCTCGTCAACAGGATCGACGACGATCGTTACGGCTAGCTCCCCGCTGAGCGGCAACGGCAGTCCCGTCGCTGCTTGCGAGTCGTTCCGACTCGTGCCATTCGCCAGAACTCCGGTGATGGAGACAAGCTCAATAACGCCCTCCGGAAGCGTATACGCGCCACGGTAGATGCCCAGGCCTCTCCCTTGGGAATCCTTGTCTTCCGTTAATTCGACCGAAGTCGCGACGGGCTCGCCGTCGCCGCCTTCCGTCCGATACGCGACGACGGCGGAAGCTTGAACCCCGGGATTGCCGGTAAGAATAAACTTCAGATCCGCCTCCCGGACGAGCAGGCCGTTCGCATCCTTGACGCCCTGCCATCGGAAGCTCGCAATCTCCAAGAGAATAGAAGCGAGCGTCCGAACGGTTACGGCTGCCGACGGAGAGCGGTTGCCCGCCTGATCGACGGCCGTTACTTCATAAGCGTACTCGGTGTCTGCCGTAAGGCCTTGGTCCCCATACGACTCGCCGGTCAGCGCGGTAACGAGGACAACGCCATCGCGCTTCACCTCGTAACGAACGGCGGATTCGTTCGATGGAACCAGCCATGAAAGCTGAACGCTAGTCGGCGTTTCGGAGACGCCTGCGAACTGGAGCGGAGCTCCCGGCGGCGTCCGGTCGACGGTCAGCGTCCGCGGAGCGGCTTCTACGCTCGTCATTCCGTTCGCCGTTGCCCTGGCGGTAATCGCATAAGCACCTTCCTGCGGCAGCGCAAGCGTCGCGCTGAAGCGGCCTGTCGCCGCATCGGCAGCGGCGGTGCCCGCTTCCACTGCCGCTCCTCCGCCGATCCGATATCGAATCGCGATTTGCGACCCGGGCTGCGCGGTGCCGGAAATCTCGATCTGGCCGGCGTTCGTGAAGGCCGGAAGCGGATCGAGATGCGGCGCTTCGATTCCGACATCGACCGAGAAGAACGTTTCCGCCGGCGCGAACGAATGCGGACCGCCTTGGAACGTCAGCTTCGCGCGGTAAGCCCCGCTCGGAAGCTGCATCGGCAGCGTATACTCGGCTCCGAAATACGTGCTCCCGCCTTTCAGGAGAGGAGCGCGAGTATTTCCGAATCCGAAGTCCCCGTTCGTCCACATCTGTTTAATAACCTCGTCGTTCCATCCGGCTTCCTTGAAATGGTCGATCTCCGTTCCTTCCGGATCGTAAAGGGTTACGAACGGCGCCAGTTCATCATGGTTCTGCGCCGTTGCACCGCCGCTTTGGACCGGCATGGAAGAAGGCGTATAACCGCCGTTTTCGAGATTCAAACCGATGGCGGCAGCCACGAGCCGGTTATCGCGGCTGTCGCGGATATCATGATGGAACGTCACGGTGCCTGCTTGCCCATAGCTTTCTTTGTCGGTTGCGATCATGGAGCTGAAGGCGTCGTCCATATCCCATGTCCAGGTCTGCTTCGGCGACAAAGCAATGGAGCGTTCGAGCCAATAGTCCCAATCCCCGTCGAAACGATGGTGCACGAGCGCGGCTTGGGCGGTGTACGTGCCCGGCGTTACGTACAGCTCTCTGTTGACGACCTTAGAGGACGATTCGCCCTCATCTTCGTCGTAGACGCTGCCGACATATTGCGGATACAGAATCGGCGCGTAAGGAACGCCTTCAGGATAAAGCGCTGCGCTTGGAACGACATATTCGGGCGTCCGCTGCGAAGACGCAGGACTCGCGAATGCAAGCCGGGCCAAGTCCTCTCCGCCTAACAGGATCGTTCCGTCTGCCGGAAGCTCCGAAGGCAGGCGGACTCGTTTCGTGAGAAAATATAGATCTTCCGGATCAGGTGAATATTCGGTTTGAAAACGATGTTGCTGCGAGTAAGCTTGGAATGTATATTCTCCATTCGGAAGCCACAGCGTTAGCGCGTCGGGAAGCGAATCGTCCGAATCGCCGACGAAGGACCAATCATATGCCGCTCCGATGCCGTCATGGCCGACCACCGTGAACGACATCGCGGATAACTCGGAAAATTCCTCGCCGAGATGATCGATCGGCTTCAGAACGACCCGGTTCCAATCCAAATCCTCGGCCGAAGCCACGAGGGAAACCGGAGTGCCCTCATAAGCGAAAGGCTCGAACCATACGATTGCTTCCTGTTCGCCGGAAGGTCCGTCGGGATTCGGACTGGTACCGGTAATCAAAGCCCCGAAAGTGCCCTCCGGATCCCAATATAAGTCTTGAAAAGCCGCAACGCCGCGAATGTCCGTATCGCCATAAGCCTCAGGCATGAAGTCGAACGAATCCCCGGCGTGGACGACAAGTCGAACGCGGGCGCCGACCATCGGATTGCCGGCTCGATCGAGAACCTGAATCGATATATCCGGATCGAAGGGCTCTTGCTCAGCCGCCTTCACCTCGACCGCGAACGGCGGCGTTTCCGTAATTCCCGTATCTTCCGCGGATAACGGTCCGCTCGCCAAGCTTGCTTTCGCATAGTACGTGCCGACCGGCAGGTTGAACGGAATGTCCCAATACGCATTGGCGTAATCCGTACTTGCGGACAGACTTATGCTTCTGCTTCCCGGAACGGCATTCCCTTCGGCGTCTTGAACGATGAACGTCGGGCGTACCGAGACGGCATTCTGGTTCCATGCTTCGAACTGGAGGCTGGCCGGACGGTAGACATATGTATCCGCCGGTTCCGACGGCTTCGGCTGCGGACGGACCAAGATCGAACCGCCGGCAGCGGATACCCCGGATGCCTCGTGCGAGCCTAGCGGCTGAGACGCCAATCCGGACGTGTAGTTCTTGTACGGATCGAGGAAATAGATGTTAAAATAAGCCGATTCGCCTTGCTCCCTAACTCCATCTTCATGAAAGATCGGGCTGTTCTGTATCGTACCGCCCAGCGGCGAGCCGTACACGACATGGCGCTCCTCGCCCGGTTGAAGCTGCAGCTTCGGCGTAACAAGCGTCCATACATATTCCTTGTTCGCGCCCTCGTCCGGCACGATCGCGTCGATCTGGGCGATATATTCGCCAGGGGTCACCGTCGCTTTCATCGCCTCCGGAACCCCTTGGATGCCGATGAATGCGCCGTTCCCGTCCTTCAGCAGGAAGCTGGCGGCCGCGAAATCTCCGGACATGATGCCAACCGTGCTTACTTCATCGGCTTCGGGATGAAAAGCTACCGTATGGGTGTCGTTCGTAATATCGATGTTCTTATGAACGAGGAAATAATACGAGTCTGCGTCCACGAGACGGATATCGTATGTCCCTCGGCTCAAATACAATTCCGACTCGCCTTCGGCATTCAATACCGTCATCGGGATATCGGATACGTTGTCATCGTATGGGACCGGCTCCCCGGCACCCTCATCGAGCAGCTCGAACAGAATCAACGCGCCGGCAAGCGGCTCGCGATCCGTCTGAAGTCCGGAGATGGACATCCGCTGCGCGTCCGCACCCGTGAAATGGACGTTGCCGGGCGCGCGAGCCGTTCGGTAATAGAAAAATGCAGGGTCGGAGCCGCGGGCCGTCACCAAGAAGTCGTTACCGGATATCGCATCCGTTCCCGAGATGACCGCCTTCCCTTCCGTATCCGCCTGCCCTACCCATATGCGCTCGTACCAGGAGTAGGATTCGCCGGTTTCCGAGTCCACCTCTTCGACCCGATGACTTACCGTAATTCTCGCTCCCGCGGCCGCGGTCCCATCGGGTTTATCTACTTCGATCTCGAATCCGCCGAACGTGCCGTTCGCGATGTTTAGCTCCAGATAGTCGTAGGTATAGTTCTCTTCCGAATAATACAAATCAACCAATAGGGTGTACCTTCCGTCCTTGTACTGGGCCGAATCCCATTGGAAAGCGATAACGCCGCTCTCGGGGATCTCCTCCCGTTCGACCTCTCCGAGCAAGATCGGCACGCCTTCGTCGGAATCGTAAGCGCTGAGGCTGAACACGACCTTCTGCGTCTCGGCAATGTTTTGTACGCGCACGACCGTATTCACTTGTCCTCGAACGAGAAGATCGCCGCCCGACTCCGGCGGGACGGGTTCGAGGATTTCAATATTCGTCCAAGGCTCGCTGTCGCTGTTTAACGTTTGAGCCATATTCAGAACGTAATAATGATTCTCGCAAACTGTCCCCCACCAATAGGACGTGCAATTTTCAGGATAATCCTTCTCCCCAACATCAAGCGCATAAGAAACTTTCTCCACGCTAACGTCCGGATGGACGGAGCGATATAACGCGGCGGTGCCGGAAGCGTAGGCCGCAGCCTGCGACGTTCCGCTTAGCTCGCCGTATCGGTTGCCGGGCAGCGTCGACCAGATGTTGACGCCCGGCGCGGTAATCGTAGCGCCCCGGTTCGAGAACGACGCCGGATGATGCGCCGGATCCGAGGCCGCTACGGAGACGACGCCGGGCAAGGAGGCCGGATAGAAATCCTGAACATACCCGCTGCCATTGCCTGCCGCCGCAATCACGACGGCGCCCCGGTCCAACGCATACTGAATCGCGTTCGCAAGCGTCTGCGGAAAATCGGGCAGCCGCGCGCCCAGACTTAAGTTAATGACTTTCGCGCCATGGTCCGCAGCCCATTCGATGCCTCGCGCAATATGGTACACCGTTCCGATTCCGGCGGCGTCCAGCGCTTTAACCGGCAGAATCTTAATCGGGAAGTTCCCGGTTACGCCGGCGATGCCTTGCGGTTCTTCGTCGCCCCACTCGTTGCTGACGTTCGCCGCAATGATCCCCGCCACATGCGTACCGTGGCCGTTGGCGGAATCGTCTTGCGCCGCGCCGGAGGCTTCCGAGTCCGTAATCGCGTTGTAACCCGGAAGCACTTTGCCGTCCAAGTCTTCATGAGCCGCTGCAACGCCCGTGTCCACGACAGCCACGATCACCTCGGCGGCTTCGGATGCGACAAGGCCCGGAATATCATCCGCTTCGTCCAAGTATCCGTTGCCGTTAAGATCGTATTCGTTGTCTTCGCCGTTCGCCGCTTCTTGGAACAATCGCCAGAGACCCGTTTCCCACGCCGCCGCAGGCGCCAGCTGATCCCAATCGAATGCCCATTGTTCCCCGTATTTGCCATCCGTCGGCGTAAGCTTCTCAAACATCGATTGCGAAGTCAGCCGATAGTTCGGCTCGGCATAAGCTACTCTCGGGTCCTTGTTCAATTCGGCAAGCAGACTCTCCATGTTCGTTCCTGCCTCGACTTGCACAAGCTGCAGATCGTCGGCGGAGCCCCCATCCTCGGTTGCAGCCAGGTTACTGCCCCTCAACAGAGAGGAGCTGTCCTTGAAGCGGACGATAATGTCCCCCGACTCGCCGCCGGAAAGCCGTAAACCGGCTAGCGGGTCTGTAAGCTCAGGCTTAGGCTCTTCTGCCGGAGGCAGCTCTTCTGCCGGAGGCAGCTCTTCTGCCGGAGGCAGCTCTTCTGCCGGAGGCAGCTCTTCTGCCGGAGGCAGCTTTCCCGGCGGCGGAGTCTCTTCCGCTTCCGGCTCCGGCTGCTCAGAACTAAACACTTCCTTCAGAGCTACGGCCAGGGCTTCCTTCATCTTGTTCTCGTCAACCATCTGCACGGAGGAAGCGCTTTCAGCGATCCCGACCGCCGGCCAAGTTTGCATGATCAACGACAGGATAAGAATGCCCGCTAAACCTTTGCGCTTCATCTTTTTACGGTTCGTGTTTTGTTTCATCGTCATATTCAATCCCTTTCCAACTAAATAATGGGAAACGTATGATACGATAAGTATACCAATGATACCAATCGTATCACGTATAAATTAGTAAAAGCTACACTTAAATTAAGTACACATCCTTTTCGTCGGGCGAAAAAAAAGACGCCTATGCAGAGCAAGGCGTCCCAGTTCATTGATATGATTTTCAGCCGTTTTTTAAGTCCGTGCATTTTCCTCTTAGAAATGGTTTATGGCGACAAATCCAAGGTTTTTAGAAGAGTTAAAGGCTGTACTATGGGCTAAACTAATTAACTCGAAATTCCCTAAAGACTCCATTGACTCCGCTCCTTTCGGAACTTTGTCTACAAGGCGGTCACGTCATGACTACCGGTTCGATCCTTCCGTTGCCGATCCGCATGCGATCTATACATAGCTGACGGTGGCCCGGCTCAGCGTCTCCGATGATTCGGCGATGGTAGACGATAAACCATTCGTCAGAGTCCGGCAAATGCAAATAGCCATGATGTCCGGGGCCTTCCGCGATCGGCTCCTGCCTTTCCAGAATCGTGCTCTTATTTTCGAACGGTCCGAACGGGTTGTCGCTTACGCCATATGCCACACGGTAGGTTCCGTTCGTCCACCCCCCCATCGACCACATGAAGTAATACAGTCCGTCCTTCTTGATCATGCAAGGTCCTTCCACATAACCCTCCGGCGTAATGGAGAGGAACACTTCGCCGCCGTCCTCCGTCAATGGAATAAATCCGGTCATCTCGTCATTCATCCGGGCGACGTTGCAATGCCCCCATCCGCCATAATATAGATAGATCGTACCATCCTCGTCTTTGAACAGATGAGCGTCGATCGGCTGCGCTCCGTGAATAAACTTATCTACCAACGGCTTGCCTAGATAGCCTCTGTACGGCCCTTCCGGGCGATCCGCAACCGCGATCTCCAGCCCGCCGATTTCATTGTCCGATTGAATATCGTTCGATGCAAATACTAGATAATACTTGCCTCCGTGCTCAATATGGGTCGGTGCCCAAACCGCCCGCCAAATCCATGGAAAAGCGTCCATGTCGATGATCCCTTCGTGTTTGTCCCAATGGATCAGATCCTCGGAACTGAACGCGTCCAAATTCATCTGCTGCGTATACTCCGTGAACGATCGGGTCGCGAATATCCAATGTTTTCCTTCATACGTTCGAGCCTCAGGATCTGCGTACCAGCCAGGTATAATCGGGTTTTTTATGTCCAACGCCAAACTCCTTCCTTTCCTTGTCCCTTCAGTCCGGTCAACGTCAACGCAACCATCGCCGAAGCCGATAATGTCTCATGAACGATCCTCTCCTTCATATTTGAATGTTCTCCTTCTCGGGCTCTCATTTTCAGACCTCAACTCTACTCGTATACTTCTTCGGTTTGTAATTCTTCCCCTTAGTTTACAATATCCTGTAGTGCCATGTTATTCAATTAACCTGCCCCGTCCCTTGGTTTTAACGGTTTATCTCACGTAAACTCAGTCATTCGCAGCATTTCGTCACCCTAAAGTGCGTGGATCGTTATGAAAAGAAGTCGACATTGAACTCGAGACCTACCGCAACGTATGCGCGTGCCGAAGCATCCCGCGGACGACGGCTTCGTCCAGGCCGAGGCCGGGACCGCGGGGCGTCTTCATGACGCCGTCCTTCGCCTCCAAGATCGGATCGAAGAAGCCGCCGGTTTCCGCGACGCCCGATTTCAGCTCCTGGAAGGCGCCGAGATTCGGGATGTACGAGGCGAAGTGGAGCATGTAAGCGTACCCGAAGCCGCTCGAGATGTGCGGCGTGACGGGGATGCCCTTAAGGGCCGCCATGCGGGCGACGCGGGTCGTGCGGATAAAGCCGCCGTTATATTGCAGATCCGGTTGCACCACCTGCGCCGCATCGTGCTCGACGACCCAGCGGAACCGGCGAAGGCTCGTCTCCTGTTCGCCGAACGCCAGCGGAATGTCCAACGCGTTCGCGACGGCGAGCGTCTCCTCAAGATGGTCGAACGGACAAGGCTCCTCATAGAAGAAGGCGCCGATCTCTTCGAGCAAATGGCCGTATTCGATGGCGAAATCCGGGTCGTAGGAGCCGTTCCCGTCGGCGTGGATGGCGATCTCGTCGCCCAGCGTCTTCCGCGTCAAGGCGATCAGCCGCTCCGATCTGCCGGACAACGAGTCCGCGTTGCGGCTCATCCGACCGCCGATTTTGAACTTCACGGCTCGGGCGCCGGTCGCCGCCATTCGACCCTGCAGCACCTCGATCTCTTCCTCGGGCGTCGTCCCCCGATTCCCGCTGGCGACATAGATCGGCACTTCGTCCCGAAGGACGCCGCCCAGCAGATCGCCGACCGGACGCCCTTCGATCCGGCCGAGCAAATCCAACAGGCTTGCTTCCACCCAAGAGACGCAGCACCAGAACGCGAGACCGGACAGCTTGTAGTTATTCTCATACCCGTATACGCCGTCGATCAGTCGCTCCAGCTCCCGCGCGTCTTTGCCGAGAAAGTAAGGAACGATAAGCTCCCGGAGCAGCGGATGCAGGTACAAGGCGCGGTCGCTGGCGACGGCGATCCCTTCGGCGCCGTCCTTCGAGCGGGTCCGAACGAAGTACTGTCCGTGGTTAAACAGAAGCTCGATGGAAGCGATGACGACGGGCTCGGCGATCCGAACGCGAAGCACCGGGGCGTTCGCCGCCTCCTCCAACCGCGCCGCGTCGCCCCCCTGCCCGTCGCTCGCGAGCGACGGGTCCAGATACAGATAGGAGAGGTCCCGATACATAGGATTCATTAGAGTCGTTCCCTCCTTTATCGTTGCAACCGACGTACGATTTCGCGCGACACTTCGAGTGTCGGGGCACTCCCGCCCAGGTCTCTCGTCTTCAAGCCGGCTTCCGTGACGTCCTCGACGACCTGCAGCAGATGCGCGCCCATATCTTGGTGCCCCAGATGGTCCAGCATCAGCTTCGCCGTCCAGATTTGTCCGATCGGATTGGCGATGCCGAGTCCGGCGATCTCCGGCGCGGAGCCGTGGACCGGCTCGAACATGGACGGATACTTCCCGTTCACGTTCAAATTCGCGGCCGGCGCGATGCCGATCCCGCCCATGATCGCGGCGCCGATGTCGGTCAGAATGTCTCCGAATAGGTTGCTGCCGACGATCACGTCGAACGTCTCCGGCTTCGTGACGAGGAACGCCGCCAGCGCGTCGACATGCGCGGAAGAGGCGGCGATATCCGGATGTTCGGCGCCGACCTCCCGGAACACTTGATCCCAGAACGGCATGGAATGTACGATGCCGTTCGACTTGGTCGCGCTCGTGACGCGTCCTCGGCGCTTCCCCGCCAGCTCGAACGCGTACCGAATCGCCTGTTCGGTCCCGCGCCGCGTGAAGATCGCGCTCTGGACGGCCAACTCGTCCGCGCCCTTATGGATGCGCCCGCCGATCTCGCTGTATTCCCCTTCGCTGTTCTCCCGAACGACGACGAAATCGAAGTCGTTCGGTCGGCGAAGCGGCGATTCGAGCCCGCGGAACAGCTTCGCCGGACGCAGATTGATCGCTTGCTCGAACTCGCGCCGGATCGCGATCAATAAGCCCCACAGCGACACATGGTCGGGCACGCGCGCGGGGTCGCCGACGGCCCCGAGGAAGATCGCGTCGTAGTCCCGCAACGTGCGCAGCCCGTCGTCCGGCATCATCTTCCCGTGAGCCAAATAATAATCGCAGCTCCACGGGAACGCGTCGTAACGAAAGGCGATGCCGCCGTGCAGCGCGGCGACCGCGTCCAGCACCTCGAGCGCGGCGGGGACCACTTCCTTGCCGATGCCGTCGCCGGGGATGGCCGCAATGCGATACGTATGCACTGATCGCTCGACTCCTCTCGTCTCTAATTCGCTTTATATCGATCCTGAAGGAATTCCTCGCGATACGCCCCCGGCGTCGTTCCCGCCAGCTTCCGGAACGAGCGGATAAAGTTCTGCGAATTGTTATAGCCCAGCTTCTCCGCGATTTCGGACACCTTCAGATCGGTCTCTTCCAGCATTTCCTTGGCTTTCTGGATGCGATGCCGCAGCAAGTAGTCGCTAAAACTGATGCCGAGCTCCTGCCGAAGCACCTTGCTGATGTAGCTCGGGTGGTAATTCAACGCGTGGGAGCACGATTCCAGCGTAAGATCCGTATCGAAGTCGCGGTGGATCATCTCCACGACCTCCTGGGAGATCGTCCGATGCCGATTCGTCCGCTGCTCCTCGAAGACGCGCATCATCGGGCCGATCAGCTGCCGTTCGAACCAGTCGCGCACGTCTTGGACGGACGCGAGCGCATGCAGCTGCTCCAGCCGCGGCGGTTCCCCGCCGAACGGCTCCAGCTGCGGGACGCCGCTTTCTTGCAGCAGCCGAATCAGGTTCACGAAGAATCGGGTGACGGCGATCTGATAATCGTTGTAATTATGATACTGTCCGGCGATGTCCTTGAAGAACGCGTCGAGCAGCGACGGCAGCCCCTCCCGATCCGCCATCTTCACCGCATCGAGAACTTGGCGCTCCAGCTCCTTCGGATATTGCGTCGCGACCGATTGGGCCGGTTGGACGTCGTCAATGCGAAGGATCGTCTTCTGTCCGTACAGCACGCGATATTTCAGCGCATCCCTTGCCTCCCGGTAAGCGGTCTTCGCATCCTTCAGTCCGCCGTACATCCGGCTGACGCCGATACTGACGCGCAGCGCGAGGCAGCTCTCGACGCCTTCTTGAATCCGGTTGGCCAAGGAATAGACGGACGTTCGGAAATCCTCGTTCGCGTTCGGATCGTCGAACACCAGCGTCACTTGGAAGGAGTCCGCCACGATCGGCCGAAGCCGTCGGTGCTCGGGCACGAGCTCGCTCACGATGTTATTGATGGCGAAGAGCAGCAGCTCGCTGTCGCTTTCGCTGTACCGCGTCCCTCGCAGCGTATCGATCTGAATGGTCAGGAGCGCCATTTGCTTCCACTTTGTTGCGTCGACATGCACGAATTCGAGCTTCTCGTAAATTTGCGTGGGCGCGATCTCGCCCCGAATCAGCTTGAGGACGTAGTACTCCTCGAGCTGTCTCGTTTGAGATCGAATGGAATCGGCCATTTCGAGCTGCGTTTTCCGCATGCTGGCGAAGCCCTCGTGAATGACGCGGAATTCGTCGAGCCGCTTCCGCCCCTTGTCCGACTGGGCGAACAACGACTGGTACAGCCGCTGGATCGGCGTATACATCCGATGCGAGCCGGCGAGCGAAATCACCACGGCGAGGAGAAGCATCGCGATGCTGGCGGCCAAGATGAGCGCGCCGGTTTGCCGCGATTCCAAGCGGACGAGCTCGATCGGAATGACCGAGATATAGATCCAGCCGTTAAACGTCGAACGTTGGTACGCCACGCCGACATGCTTCCCGCCGAAGCTCGTTTCGTACAACCCGGAGGCGTCGTCGGACGCTTTCAAGCGGGCGATCAACCCGTCCAACGCGGCCCCGCCTTCGATAACGCTTTCATTTTGCGCGGTCAACAGCTGATAATTCGCATCCAAGACGAGGATTTCGCCCAACGCGTTATTCTCGATCAAATAATTGCGCAGCTGATGGCCGGGAATATCGATGACGAGCATGCCGCTCGGTCGTTCGGCGAAGGCCGGCACCTTCTTCACGAGGTGGATGCTGAACGACGGTTCCCTCTCGCTCTGCAGCCACCCTTCCGAATCCGCCGCCCAGAACTTCGTCCGATCCAGCTCCCGATAGCGGGCGATCTCCGCCGCCTCCGCCGGGGACAGCGGGTTCAGCCCGTCGCTGTTGAGGATGGTCCCGCGGTTCAGGTCGATCAAGTGCACGTCGCGAATGCCGATATCGAACGTCTGCACCTGAGACATCGACCGATGGAGCTGTTGGACCAACATAAACCTGGAGGGCGTAATGCCTTCCTCCAGCGCCTCCGCGACGAACGGGCTCTCGGCCAGCCGCTCGATTTGCAGATCCAGCGCGCCGAGCACCTGCTCGATACGAAGATGCGTCTGCTCGAGAATGAGAACGTTCCCTTGATTCACCTTCTCTTGCACGGTGCCCGATGTCTTGATGTAGAAAAAGAGGCCGAGCAAAATAATGGGCATTGTGCTTAAACCGACAGTGAAGACGATCATCTTCGTCAGATATTTGTTATAGGTAAACATCTATCGATCACCGCCTATGGGATAGCTGCAATGCCTGTCTTCCACTCGTCTTTATCGGGTGACCTGCAACAGCGCTTCCATCTTCTCGACGTCGACCTCGATGCCGAGTCCTTCCCCGGTCGGCACCGCGATGCGCCCGTCTTTCGGCTCGAAGGGAACGCTAAGAAACTGCTCGCGAAGATTATCTTTCTCGATGGAGTATTCGTAATAACCCGAGCATTCCGGGGTGCTCGCCGCGAGATGCAAGGCGGCCGCGAAGCCGATGCCGCGCGTCGTGTTATGCGGCACGTATTGGACGCCGAACGCCCGGCACAGCGCCGCGGCCCGCTTGGCGTTCGACAGCCCCCCGCACTTGATCGGGTCCGCCGCATACATATGGCATGCCCCGCGCGCGATGAAATCCCGGAACGTATATATATTCCAGTCCTGCTCCCCGACGTGGATCGGCACCGGCAGCGAGGCGGCCAGTCTGACGTATGCTTCGACGTCGTAATAAGGGCAGGGCTCTTCGTAATGATGAATGTCATATTGCTTGATTTTATCATACAGTTGGACGGCCTGAACGTACGAATACGAACTATTT
This sequence comes from Paenibacillus antri, assembly GCF_005765165.1. NCBI lineage: Bacteria > Bacillati > Bacillota > Bacilli > Caryophanales > Paenibacillaceae > Paenibacillus > Paenibacillus antri. The sequence continues at coordinate 112,577 of NZ_VCIW01000001.1, forward strand.
CCGTCCACCATCAGCTTCACGACGGGACCGACGGCTTCCCGAACGGCCTTCACTTTGGCTACGTCGTCTTCGAGGCGTACCGGCATCCCCGAGCCCATGCGCGGCCCGACCTTGATCTTGACCGCCGGGAACCGGAACCGGTCCAACATCTCCCGCAGCTTCGCGGCTTCCTCCGCCGGCGGCAAATCCCGGCTCATGCTGGAGCCGTATAACGGAACTTCAGAGCGATATAACCCTCCGAGCAAGTTGTACAGCGGCTGCCGCGCCGCCTTCGCCCGAATGTCCCAGCAGGCGATCTCCACGCCGCTGAACGCCATCGCCAGCAGCTGACCGGATAGCTTGTAATGCTTCGTCAGCACCTTTTCTTCCATCTTCTCGCCGTCGAAGGGACTCATCCCGAGCACCTGCGGCTTCACGACGTTCCGGAGCAGCTGCAGCGTCGTCTCGATCTGCATCGGACTGCATTCCCCGAATCCCGAGATCCCCTCGTCGGTATCCAGCTTTATATACAATAACCCTTTAGCGGAGTAACACGTCAGCTCGGTAATCTTCAAGCTTCATTCCCCCAACCGCGGAAGTACCGGACCGGCGCGGGCGCCGATCCGGTCTGCGAACGAACGGCATGACCCGCGCCGTCAGACGGCCAACCCGTCCCTTCCCTTCTTCCCGACGTCCAACCGATCCTTGAGCGTCTCTTGATCGATGTCGCCTTGGAAGAAATCGCTGGCGGCGACGAGATATCCGTAGCCCATGCGCACCGCGTGCGCGTAATGGCTCGTAGGTTCTTCGGCGTACGCCGCGTCGATCCGCTCCGGGGATACTTCCTCGCCCCGCCGGAGCGCTTCCGTCACCTGCAGAATCGCGTCCCCTTCGTTGTAGAAATTCGTGTCGACGATAAAACGTTGCAGCTTGGCCGGATCGGGCGTCAGCGCCGCCTCCGCATACCGATGCAGCGGAATGACATGCTCTTGGTGCTTCGCGTGCAGCTTATCGACCCATTCCTCGGCCGGACCGTCCTCCGATGCGAACCGGTGAAGGCTCACGAGGTAGCGCTGCCAGACGGAGCGAAGCGTCGCGGCGACCTCGGAGACGCGAAGCCCCGCCGCGGCCGGCAAGCTCTCCGGCTCGTTCTCGAAATGCGCCGCCCGGTACGGGAACGGCGTATTCGGATTGTCCTTGTACAGCTTGTTGTAGATGAAGCCGTCGTGATAGATGCTGCAGTCGGTCGGAAATTCCTTCGATTCCGGCTCCGCCTCCCGGAAGACGACCTTCATCTGCCGGTCGGCCGCCCGGTGGCACAGCCACCCCAGGACGTAAGCCAGCTTGAAGGATAACCGGTCCGCCTCCTTGCGTTCTTCCCAGATGCCTCTGTACTTCTCGAGGAGCGGCACCGTGAATTTATCCCCGGAACGCGTGACGCTGCCGTATTGCGAGAATCGGATATGCTCGCGTCCCGCTTCCTTGAATGCCTCGCAGACGCGGTTCCCGGCGAACATCATGAGGAAACAATCCTCGACGACCGCGGTATGCGTAACGTTTTCAGACATGACTCATCCTCCGTTCGATCGATTGGTCACTGCTTGTTCGGATCGGCCTGATATTCCTTGTTCAGCTCCTCGAGTACCTGATCGCCGCCGGAACGATGCCAGCTCTCCAGCACGGCCTTCCAGCCGGCCTCGTCGATCTCGCCCATGATGTACTTGACGCGCGCGTCGTTGATCAGCTTCTCCAGCGCTGTGCGCTTCTCGTCGTACGTCGGGGAATTGTACCCCGCGGCCGGGTTCACGACGAAGACGTTCGGGATCGCGGCGGCTTCCTTCTTCGCCGTCTTAAACTTGGCCGTGTATTTGTCGAGCGTGCCTTCCATGGCGAGGGAGCCGTCGGCGACCTGCATCGCCTGCTGCAGGTGGATGACCTCCGCCGCGTACTTCGCGGATTGCTCCGGCGTGCGTTCCGCCTTGCCGTCCTTCAACGTATAGTGAACGCCTTCGATGCCCCACTCGAAGATGTTCTGCCCTTCCGGCGTGGAGAGCGTATCGAAGTATTGCAGAATCCGCTTCAATTCCTCTTCCGTCTTGACGGTTTCCTTCGGAATCAGGAAGCTGCCGGACAATCCGTTATCCATGAGCAGCTTCTGGCCGTTCGCCCCGTTCAGAATGCTCGACGTGTCCAGCTCCGCGTTCGGATTCAGCTTGAACAGCTCCGAGTGGCGCGCGATGAAGTCGTTGTCGCCGAGGCGGAAGCCGAACAGCCCCTTGTTGCCGTTGTCGATATTCTGGGTACGCTCCGTGATCGCGAAATCTTGGTTGATCAGCTTCTCGTCGTACAGCCGTTTGTACCAATTCATCGCGTCGATATACGCCTGGCTTTCATGCGCGGGGACGATCTTGCCGTCCTTGACTTCCCATACGTTCCCGCCGCCGGTCGCCGCCAAGATGAACTTGAATCCGCGTACGCTCTTCTCTTCGGCCAAGCCGATCGTGTCGTCTTGACCGTTCCCGTCGGGGTCCTGCGTCGCGAACGCCTTGATCACTTCGTACATTTCGTCCAGCGTCTTCGGCGGCTGCATCCCGACCTTGTTCAACCAATCCGTGCGGTAGATCATGCCGTCCCCGACGAGCGAACGGGAGCGGTTCAAACCGTACGTCTTGCCGCCGACAGCCGTGTTCTTCAACACTTGCGGATTGAGGGCCTTCTCCAGATTCGGGAACTCCTTCAGGTACGGACCGAGCTCCCAGAAATACCCGTCGCGCATGGCGCCCTTCAAATTGGAGTTGAATGGGGTGACGGACGTGAGGATGACCATCGGCATCTGACCGGACGCGATCGTGGCGTTAAACTTCTCGTCGTAGGTGCCGTTCGGCACCCATTGAATCTGAAGGTCCGTATTCGTCAGCTTCTCGACCTCGGCGATCACAGGGTCGTTCTCCTTCGGCGGTTCGGCCAGTACCGACAAGTTCATCATGGTGATGACGAAAGGCTTCTCCGCCGCCGCGGGCGTATCCGAGTTCGTCGGCGTATCGTTCTCCTTCGCGACGGGCGCCGTCCCTCCGCCGCTGCAGCCCGCAAGCGCGATCGCCAACGAGAGTCCTGCGGCCCACCATTTGATCGAATTCGCGTTCCCCATCTTCGTCATACCCGACCCCTCCTTAATTGGATGCTTCCAACGCCAGTTCGTCAACGCGACGCGCGAAGAATGCGTTCGCGTGCAGCAAGTGGCCGACGGCCGCCCGCAGCGCTTGCCCGTATCGGCTTGCCGGAACCGCGGCGAGCGCCGCCTCGCGTTCCTCGGCCGTCGTCGTCCCACCGTTCCTAAGCCTGCTCGCCAGCGCCACGATCGCGTCGTCCGCCCGGTAGAAGTTCGTCTCGAGGACGTGCCGTCGTTCCCCGTCGGCGTCGGGCTCCGCGACAGCCTTCGCGAAGCGATCCATGTAGGCGTCCCATTCCTGCATGCCGGCGTACAGCGCGTCGAACCAGCCCTCGATGTCGTCGCCGTCCGGCTTGAACGTATGCATCTCGATGAAGTACCGCTGCTTCAGCACCTCGAACAATTCCGAGAGCGCGACGGCGTCGAGCGTCGCGTCCGGCGCCGCGTAGCGGGCTCGGAACAAGTAAGCGTCCCGGTACAAATCCGCTTCTTCCGAAGAAGCCGACAGCCGGCGATCCGCGACGCGGTGCGCAAGCCAACCAAGCGCGAGCGCCAGGACGGACTCGGCTTCGGTCTTCGTCGCGAGCGGCGCGGACCGGAAGCCGACGTCCTCTCTCACTGTCTTATATGTGTCCCAGTGTAAGCGATACCGGTCCAAGTAGGGAAGGGCGAACGCGTCGTCCGCGCTTCGCAGCGCGCCGAACTGCAGGAATGCCGCATGCTCGCCGGCCGCCTCCGCCAATGCTTCGCTCACGCCGTCCGTCGCGAGCAGGATTGCTGCGCTGTCTTCGATCAATGCGGTACGCGTCAGTTGGATGACCATATCTCAACCTCCATAATGGAAATAAGTTCCTTCTACCCTTTCACGGAACCGATTAAGGCGCCCTTCGCGAAATGCTTCTGCAGGAAGGGGTACACGAGCAGAATCGGCAGCGTCGAGATGACGATGACGGCCATCTTGATAATCTGTCCGGGCGGTACGATGTAGTTGGAGTCGAAGACGGCGGAATCGCCGAGGCCCCCGGAGGACAGAATGACGATCTGTCGCAGCCACACCTGAATCGGCCATTTGTAGTTGTCGTTGATGTACAGAATCGCCTGGAAGAACGAGTTCCAATGGTTCACGGCGTAGAACAACGCGAATGTGGCGATCGCCGGCAGCGAGAGCGGCAGCACGATCTGCCACAGAATGCGAAGGTCGTTGCAGCCGTCGATCTTCGCCGCCTCCTCCAGCCCTTCGGGGAGCTGTTGGAAGAAGTTCTTCAGCACGATCAAGTTGAACGCGCTGATCGCGCCGGGCAGCAGCAGCGACCAGTACGAGTTGATCAGGCCGAGCGACTTCACGACCAAGAACGTAGGAATCATGCCTCCGCTGAACAGCATCGAGAAGACGACCCCGAGCAAGATGATTCGTCGTCCGTCCAGGTCCTTCCTCGCGAGCGGATACGCCATCAAGCATGTGAACAGCAGATTGATCGCGGTGCCTGCGATCGTAATAAAGATCGTGACCCCCAAACTCCCTAACAGCACCTCCGTGGAGAAAATGTATCGGTACCCCTCCAACGAAAATTGCGTGGGAAATAACACGATCTTCTTGGTGATGAACTCCTGCGGCGAGGTGAACGAACCCGCGACGACGTACACGAACGGCAGCAACGTCGCTAACCCATACAACCCTAAGAACGTGTAATTAAAAGCATCGAAGAGCTTGCTTCCGATCGACGTTTTCATACGAACCTCTCCTTCCCTGCATTCGTCGCGCCGCCGTCTTAGAGGATGCCCTCCTCCCCGACCTTCTTCGCGAAATAATTCGCTCCCAGCACCATCACGAACCCGATCACCGATTTAAACAAGTTGACCGCCGTTGAGTAGCTGAAGTCGCCAAGTTGGATGCCTCGTTCGTACACGTACGTTTCGAACACTTCGCCGACGTCCCGGTTCATCGGGTTCAGCATAAGGAAAATTTGTTCGAAGCCGAGATCCAGGAACGAACCGAGCCGTAAGATGAGCAGCACGACAATGGTGCTTCGGATCGCCGGAAGGGTGACGTGAACCATCTGCTTCCAGCGGCCGGCGCCGTCCATCCGGGCGGCTTCGTACAGCTGCGGGTCGACCCCCGCCAATGCGGCCAGGAACAGGATCGTGCCCCAACCGGTCTCCTTCCAGATCATCTCGCCGACGACCATCGTCCGGAACCAGCTGTTGCTAAGCAGGAAATTGATTTTTTCGCCGCCGAGCTGAGCGATCAGCTCGTTGACGATGCCCCCTTCGGTCGTGAACAGGATGTACGCGAGACCGACGACGACGACCCAGGAGAGAAAATGGGGGATGTAGATTAGACTTTGGATCGTTCGTTTGTACGCCTCGACGCGCAGCTCGTTCAGAAGCAGCGCGATGACAATGGGCAGCGGAAAGAAGAACAAGATGTTGTAGATCGCCAGGATAAACGTGTTGCGGAACAATAACCAAAACTGAGGCTCGCCGAAGAACGTTCGGAAATGCTCGACGCCGACCCAGTCGCTGCTCCAAAATCCCCGAAACGGGGAGAAATCCTGGAACGCGATCAGCACGCCCCACATCGGGACATACTTAAAAATAATGAAGTACAGGACGCCGGGCGCCAGCATGTAGTACAGCCAGCGGTTCTTGAACAATCGTTTCTTTAAGGAATCTCCTGTGGCCGCGGTCAGCTGACTCCCCCGTTGGATCGTAGAAGTCGTTCTCAGTGCCTTCACCTTCCCTTCCGTATGATTACAGCCGCGTTCCGCTGTTACGATGAATCATAGCACCGGGTGTTGTAACCGGATACAATCCGCAAAGGGTCAAAATGAATACGTTTCCAAAACCGCCGCTGCGTCTGCGGTTCGGTCCGCGGCACCCGGGTTCGATAATCATTAGAGATCCACCGATAATCATGAGAAACTGTGCCGTAACGAAAGAAAGAGCCGACGCGTTGAACGCCGACTCCTTGGTTATGCCGTATGAATCGATTCGGATTATACGCGTTGTGCCAATCGCGCCTTGTATTCCTTTCTCCGCCGGTGCAGAATCGGCTCCGTATATCCGTTCGGCTGCTTTCGTCCTTCCAGAATCAACTCGCCGGCCGCTTGGAACGCGATCGAGCGTTCCAAGTCCTCGGTCATCGGACGGTACGACGGATCCGCGGCGTTCTGCGCATCCACCACGCTCGCCATCCGCCGCAGCGTCTCCTTCACTTGCTCCTCCGTACAGACGCCGTGATGCAGCCAGTTCGCGATATGCTGGCTGGAGATGCGCAGCGTCGCCCGATCCTCCATCAGGCCGACGTTGCGGACATCGGGCACCTTCGAGCAGCCGACGCCGTGATCGATCCAACGGACGACGTACCCCAGAATGCCTTGGACGTTATTGTCCAGCTCCTCTTGTATTTGTTCCTCCGACCACGACGTCGACGCCGCCGAAGGCAATTCGAGCATGCCGTCCTTCTCGGGGCGGGTGGCCGCCCGCTTCGCCCGTTGGACGTCGGCGACGTTCACCTCATGATAATGGAGCGCATGGAGCGTCGCCGCCGTCGGCGACGGCACCCAAGCCGTATTCGCCCCGGCCCCGGGATGCGCGACCTTCTGAACCAGCATCTCCTTCATCAGGTCCGGCATCGCCCACATGCCCTTGCCGATCTGGGCGCGACCTTGCAAGCCGCATTCCAGGCCCGTGTATACGTTGGCCGCTTCATAGGTTTGCAGCCATGCGGAGGATTTCATGTCGCCCTTGCGAATCATCGCCCCCGCTTCCATGGACGTATGGATCTCGTCCCCGGTGCGATCGAGGAAACCCGTATTAATGAAGACGATGCGGTCTTTCACCGCTCGAATACAAGCCTTCAGGTTGAGCGAAGTGCGCCGCTCTTCATCCATCACGCCGATCTTCAGCGTATATCGTCGCATGCCGAGCATATCTTCGATCCGATCGAACAATACGTTCGCGAAGGCGACTTCCTCCGAACCGTGCATCTTCGGCTTGACGATATAGATCGAACCGCGCTTGCCGTTCGGATACGGCGTCCAACCTTCGGCGTTCCGCTTGGCGATCAGGCTCGTGACGACGCCGTCCAAGATCCCTTCGGGGATTTCCCTGCCGTCCTTGTCGAGAATCGCGTCGATCGCCATCAGATGCCCGACGTTCCGTACGAACAACAGCGACCGTCCGGGCAAGCGAATCGGCTCGCCGGACGGAGCGCGATATTCGCGGTCCGGCTGCAGCGTCCGCGTCGTCCGGCGCCCCCCTTTCTCGAAGACGGCGGTTAAATCCCCTCGCATGAGCCCCAGCCAATTCCGGTACACCGCCACCTTGTCGTCCGCGTCCACGGCCGCGACCGAATCCTCGCAATCCATAATGGTCGTAAGCGCGGCTTCCAGCAGAATATCTTTCACTCCGGCGCCGTCCGTCCGGCCGACGGGATGCTCGCGGTCGATCTGGATCTCGAAATGAAGCCCGTGATTCCGGAGCAGCACCGCCTCCGGAGCGGACGGATCGCCTCGATAACCGGCGAGACGGCTTTCATCCTGTAGGCCGGTCGTCGATCCGCTCCGCAGCGCGACGCGCAGCCGGCCGTCCTCGACGGCATAACCGGCCGCCTCGGCATGCGAGCCTTCGCCGAGCGGCGCCGTTCGATCCAGGAACGACTTGGCGAAGGCGATGACGCGTTCCCCGCGAATCGGGTTATAGTCGTTCCGCCGCTCGGCCCCGTCCGCATCGTCGATCGCGTCCGTGCCGTACAAGGCGTCGTACAGGCTCCCCCAACGCGCGTTGGCGGCGTTCAGCGCGTAGCGCGCGTTATTGACCGGAACGACGAGCTGCGGCCCGGCCAAACGCGCGATCTCGTCGTCGACGCCTTCGGTCGCGACTTCGAAATCCGCGGGTTCCGGCTCCAGGTAGCCGATCTCCTGCAGGAACGCCTTGTACTCCTCCGGCGCGGAGACACGGTTCCGCTTGTGCCACGCGTCGATTCGCGCTTGCAGGTCGTCGCGCTTCTCGAGGAGCGCCCGGTTCCGCGGCGACAGCTCGTGAATCAACGCATCGAATCCGCTCCAGAACGCTTCCTCGTCCACCCCGCTGCCCGGCAGCGCCTCCGCGCGAATAAATTCGTAAAGCGTCGCGGCCACCTTAAGGTTCCCGACCGTCACGTACTCGGACATTGAAACGACCTCCTTGTTGTTCATAATAATGAACCAAGTTCATCAAGATGTTTGGTTCAGTTTACCATCGGCATTTCGGAGGGTCAATCGGAAAATCGGATCGGGACACCGGCACCTTTGACGCGAAAAGACCGCAGTGGTAGGATCAACTTAGTTCAAAATACGGAACGATAACCCAAAGGAAGGAGACGTGTTCGCGTGGATGAGCAAAAATATAGCGTTCCCGCCCTGGACCGGGCCAACGCGGTGCTGACGGCGCTCGTGGACGAACCGTACCGTTGGAAGCTGTCCGACCTATCGAAAAAGCTCGACATCAGCAAGAGCACGTTGTACTCGCTGCTCGCCACGATGGAGCGGTTGCAATGGATCGCCCGCGACCGCAACGACGCTTACGCGATCGGAAGCGCCATGGGGCGGCTCGGCGGCGCTTATTTTCGTCAATACGATCTTGTCGAGGCGTTCCGCACGCTGGCCGATCCCGCGATGCGCAAGCTCGAGGAATCGATTCAGCTCGCGGTGCTCGAGGGATCCGACGTCCTTTATTTGGCGAAGGTGGAGGCCCCGGGCCCGGTGCAAATGGTGTCCGGCCCCGGCGTACGGTTCCCCGCCCATGCGACCGGACTCGGGAAGGCGCTCCTGGCCGGAACGACGGAAGATCGAATAAGGGAACTGTTTCCCGAAGAATCGCTGCCGAAAATTACGGTTCACACGGTAGGCTCCCGCGAAGCGCTGCTTCAAGAAGTGAGAAAAGGCGAGCGGGAGGGGTATACGACGGATATCCAGGAAGGGGTCATGGGCTTCTGCTGCGTGGCCGCCCCCGTTCGCGCTTCGGGCGGCGGGGTCGTCGCGGCGGTGAGCTGCTCCATGCCGATTCACCGGTGGGAGGGCAAGAAAGAAACGGCGTTGCGAGAAATGCAGGAGCTGGCGAAACGGTTATCCCCCTTATAACGTGCGGCAAGTCGGACGCGTCCCGAAATTTCGGGCGCGTCTTTTTTTATTTGCCCATTGACTTTCCAACCGAATTGGTAGACGATGGTCTTATCAACATCTGGAACATTGTTCCGTATTATGAACGAAAAGGGGTCATTCCTGATGAAGTTGGTTCGGTATTCGATCGCGGGCGAAGCTTCCGTCCGCGGCGGAACGCTCGAGGGGGACGTCATCCGCGAATATGCCGGCGATTTGTTCGAGGGCATCGAGCTCACGGGGAGAACCTGCCGATTGGAGGAGGTAACGCTGCACGCGCCGTTCTCGCCCCGGCATATTATCGGCATCGGCGCGAACTTCGCCCCGGAGGGCGTCCCGAAGCCCGACATGCCGGAGCTCCCGGTTCTATTCTTCAAACCGACGACCGCGGTTATCGGTCCCGGCGCGCCGATCCGGCTGCCGCCCGGCGCGAAGAACGTGAAATTCGAGGCGGAGCTCGCCGTCGTCATCGGCCGAACGGCCAGACGGGTCGATCCGGAACGCGCGGGGGAGTACATCTTCGGCTTTACCGTCGCCAACGACGTCAGCGCGCCCGAATTCTTCCACCCGAACGGCCATTGGACGGTCGGCAAGTCGTTCGATACGTTCTGTCCGTTGGGACCCTGGCTCGACACGGCGTTCGACGATCGCGACGCCCGCATCCGAGCGACCGTGAACGGCGCCGAGAAGCAGAACGGCTCCGTCGAGCGGATGATTACGCCGGTACGCCATATGATCAGCCGCGTAAGCGAATTTATGACTTTACAGCCGGGAGACGTCCTGCTGACGGGAACGCCTCCGGGCGCCGACGTCATCCGGGGCGGCGATACCGTCATCTGTTCGATCGAAGGGCTAGGGAGCTTGAGCAATCCGGTGCTAGGCGCTGACGCGAAATAATCCATAAGGGGGATCTCGACATGTCTATCAGTACGACGATGATCTATCGCATCGAGATGAATACGGAGCAAGTCACGTTCGGGGAAGTCGCGACGGCGGTGAACGGGGCGGGCGGCGACGTGATCGCCGTGGACGTCATCCGCGCCGGGAAGCCTTATACCGTCCGGGATATTACCGTACAGCTGAAAGTCGACGTTCACCGGCGCGTGGCCGAAGCCGTCGCATCGCTTCCCGGCGTTCGGCTCGTCCACGAGTCGGACAGCACCTTCCTTGCACATCTCGGCGGCAAAATCGAAGTGGTGCCGAAGACGCCGATCAAGAACCGGGACGACTTGTCCAAGGTGTACACGCCGGGCGTCGCGCGGGTGAGCATGGCGATCCACGAGGACCCTTCCAAGGCGTTCACGTTAACAGCCAAGCGGAACACCGTCGCCGTCGTCACGGATGGCTCCGCGGTGCTGGGCCTCGGCAACATCGGACCCGAGGCCGCCATGCCGGTCATGGAAGGGAAAGCCGTGCTGTTCAAGCAGTTCGCCGACGTCGACGCGTTCCCGATCTGCCTGCGGACGCAAGATCCTGACGAGATCGTCGAGATCGTGAAGGGCATCTCCCCTACGTTCGGCGGCATCAATCTGGAAGATATCAGTTCTCCACGCTGCTTCGAGATCGAACGGCGTCTTCAGGAAGCGCTGGACATCCCGGTCTTTCATGACGACCAGCACGGCACCGCGGTCGTCATGCTGGCCGGGCTGCTCAACGCGCTGCGGCTCGTCGGCAAGACGATCGAGACCGTCAAGGTCGTGGTTTGCGGCGTAGGCGCGGCAGGCGCCGCTTGCATCGAGATGCTGCTGGCCGCCGGCGCGCGGCGGCTGATCGCCGTGGATCGTTGCGGCGCGCTGCTGCCGGGCGTCGATTACGGACAGCCGACGTTGAACCGAATCGCCGCCCGGACTAATCCCGAGCGGCTGAGCGGACCCGTCGACGAAGCGATCCGCGGCGCGGACGTGTTCATCGGCGTGTCCGGTCCGGGCGTGTTGACCGTCGCCGACGTACGAAGCATGGCGCGGGACGCGATCGTCTTCGCCATGGCGAATCCGGAGCCGGAGATCGATCCCGAGCTGGCGGAGCCGTTCGTCCGCGTGCTGGCGACGGGCCGCAGCGACTACCCGAACCAAATCAACAACGTTCTCTGCTTCCCCGGCATTTTCCGCGGCGCGCTCGACTGCCGCGCTTCGCGCATTAACGACGAGATGAAGCTGGCGGCCGCCAAAGCGATCGCTTCGCTCGTAACGGACGAGGAATTGAACGAGCAATACATCATTCCCAGCATTTTCAACGAAAAAGTGGTTAAACACGTGCAGGCGGCCGTCGTCGCCGCCGCCGTCCGAACCGGCGTCGCCAAGCGGATTCCTCCCGAGTACCCGATGGAAGTCGGCATGAGCGTCGTCCTTCCGTAATACCGGCGTTTCGGCAGCGCCATCCATTTTCAATCAGCGGAACAACTCGTAAAGAAATGCCGCGCGCGTCCGCTCGCACGCGTTGCCGGCGGAGGCGTTCGGGATCGGGTGACGGCGGGGTCGCGGCGAGGGGGATTATCGGTTCACGACGTTTACCGGGGCGCCGGCTTGATATGCGCTTATATTTCGAACGACGGATTGCAGCAACCGGCTCCGCGCCTCCTGCGTCGCCCATGCCACATGCGGCGTGATCACGCAGCGCTTCGCCGACGCCAGCGGGTGATCCGGATCCGGTGGCTCCGCCGACAAGACGTCCAGGCCCGCGCCGGCGATCCTCCCCTCGTTCAAGGCGTCTGCAAGATCCCGCTCCGCGATCAGCTTGCCGCGGGCCGTATTGATCAACAATGCCCCGGGCTTCATCATAGCGATCGTCGACGCGTTGATCATCCCTTCCGTCTCGGCGGTTAACGGGCAATGCAAGCTGACGACGTCGGAAACGGAAAACAGCTCGTGCAAGCCCACCCAGGCGAAATCCGGGGACGGAAGCTCCGTCGGGGGCGACCTGCGGTACGCGGCGACCTTCATGCCGAATCCATGGGCAATCCGAGCCGTTCGTTCCCCGATCGCTCCGTACCCGACGATGCCCATCGTCTTCCCCTCGAGCTCCGCCAGCGAAGACATCCGGCGGCACCAGTCGCCGCTTCGGCTCCACTCCCCGTCCGTCACGGATCGGGAATGGAGACCGACCTGATTAGTGAGCTCTAAGAGGAGCGCGAACACGTGCTGAGCGACCGAAGCGGAACCGTAGCCGGGGACGTTCGTTACGATCATGCCGCGCTCGCGCGCCGCCTTCGTATCCACGACGTCGTACCCCGTGGCGAGCAGGCCGATATAGCCCAATTCCGGCAGCTTCGACAACACGTCTCCAGGTAGGCGCGTCTTATTGGTCAGGATGATATGCGCGCCCCGGGCTCGTTCCATGACTTGCTCAGGAGACGTGCGCTCGAACACTTGCAACTTTCCGAGCGCGCCCAACGGCGCCCAGTCGAGATCGCCCGGATTCAGAGCATAACCGTCCAAAACGACGATGTTCAACATGGATCCCCCCTCGTTGCATAGAGATGGAACCTCTCTTCGTCCCGGATCGGACGAAGAGAGGTTCCATACGTTGTACGATTAGATGTATACGACGACTTTATTCGCCTCGATCTGCACCCTATAAGTTTCTACCGAAGGCTCTTCTTGCTCTTCCCGCACTTCTTCCACGGCCACCTCGTACGTCTTCACCAAGCATTTGTGCGGATCGAACAAGGATTTGCCGTTGGTCAGATCGAATTCCCAGCCATGCCAAGGACAGCGAATAATTTCTCCTTCGCGCGCATACCGGTACTCGCCCGGCTTAGAGGGTAAATTCGTTCCCTTGATCGGACCGGCGCACAGCGGCGCCGCCTGGTGAGGACAACTGTTCTTCAGGGCGTAGTAAGCGCCGTTCACATTAAATACGCCGATGCTTCGATTTTCCAGCGTTACGATCTTACGGGACCCCGGCGGAAGCTCCGCGGCATTCCCGACGACATGTCTTCCCACTTCGCACCATTCCTCCCGACGCTCTACAATTTGTAAAATTCCTTCGCGTTCTCGTAGAAGATCCGCCGCGCCATGGCGTCCGGCAGCTTGGGAAACGCGTGCTTCGGCGAATCGAAATCCCAATGCGGGTAGTCGCTCGCGAACATGAGGATATGCTCCGCGTCCATCATCGTCAACATTTGGAGCAGATGGCCGTCGTCGTCCGGCCGCTCCAACGGCTGCGACGAGATGCGGACGTGATCGCGCAAATATTCGCTGGGCCGCTTGGTCATCCAAGGCACCTCATACCGGAGCGCCTTGTACTCCTGGTCCAGACGCCACATCAATCCGGGCAGCCAGGAGACGCCGCCTTCCACCAAAACGATCTTGAATCCCGGAAACCGTTCGAACACGCCCTCCGTCAAGAAACTGACGAGATGCGCTTGGAACGCAAGCGAGAGGCAGGTATGCCACTCGATGTAATGCGTCGGATAACCCGGCGACGGCTGAACATTGATCCCCATGCCGTCCGTCCCCGGATGAATCGCGAACGGCAGACCATGTTTCTCGCACGCTTCGTATATCGGGTAATATTGCCGTTGTCCGAACGGAGCGCGCGCCCCCGAATCCGTCATGACCTGCACGAAATGCGGATGACCGGCCCATCGTTCGATTTCCCGCGCAGCGGCATGCGGGTCCTGATGGGCGATGGTGATTGAACCCTTGAATACGCCGTCGGCGTTATGTTTACCGAGCCAAGTGTCCGCCAGCCATTCGTTATAAGCCGCCGCGATCGCTGTCGCGTAATCCGGATCGGGCAGCAGATTGCAAAAGGCTCTCGGCATCAGGACGGCGTACTCGTGGCCGAACGGTTTCAAAAGCTGTTCCCGCACGAAATCCGGGTCCGTCCCGGCCCCGCCGCCGTTCGGCGGCGTCGCATCCAGCCGCATGCCGTGCACGGGATTGTCGAAGAACCCTCTGCCGCTCCCTCTGTACCGGCTCTTCCACGGCTCCTGCATGTACGAACGGATTTCGTCGACGCTCTTCGGATAAGGGTGAACGTCGCAATCGATGATCGCTCTCCCTGTGCTTCTGGTCGCCTTCATCTCTTCAACCTGTTCCATCGTAGTCCTCCCGTCGATCAAGATACTCTGTGTTTTTGGATATAAGCTTCCCGCACCTCCGTTCCCATGCCGGGAACGGAGGGCAGCAATATGCTTCCGTCAATCAATTGCAGTTCGGTCGCGAACATTCCTTGTTCTTGGTGCTTTAAACTGCCCGACTCAAGGAAGACGGCGTTCGGGAGAGCGCAAAGAATGTTCACGTTCCCGGCTCCGCCTCCGTGGCTGGCGATTTTCCTCCCGGCCGCCTCAGCCAGCGCACCGATCTCCATCCATTCCGTTACGCCGCCGGTTCTTCGATTATCCGGTTGATAGATCGCTCCGGCGTTCATGCGGATGGCGTCATAAAACTGGTGCCGCGTGTAATAGTTTTCTCCGAGAGCGATCGGAATGTCCAACTTTTGGGACAAGCGGACGTAGCCTTCCGTACGATACGGGGCAAGCGGTTCTTCGTACCAATAGATCCCCAGTTCCTGATATGCTCTTCCCCTGCGCAACGCTTCCGTCTCGTCGAAAATCTGGTTCGCGTCGACCATCAGCGTCACGTCCGGACCGACTTCGTTCCGGACGGATTCGATTCGCCGAATGTCGTCCTCCAACGAATGCTTGCCGACCTTGAGTTTAATCGCTTTAAAGCCTTCCTCCACCGCGGCGACGCAATGTTCCAAATAATCCCGTTCGCGTTCGTAGTACCACCCCACCATCGCGTACGCCGGAATCCTGTCGCGCGCGCCGCCAAGCAGATGACAGACCGGTTTCCCGCTGGCCTTCCCGACAATATCCCATAGACAGATGTCGACGGCCGCGACGGCGAACTGCGTAATCCCGGTCACACCGTAATATTCCGTCGCAAACCAAAGCTTCTCTCTGACTTTGCGGGAAAAATGCGGGTCTTCGCCGATCAAGAGCGGAGCGATCTCTTTATCCAATATCGTCTTAAGGATCGCCGCTCCGGCTTTCGCTCTGCCGAAGTGAGTCGTCGCGCAGCCGACGATCCCTTCGTCGGTATGCACCTTCGTGACGACCGTCGTCCCCGCGTCGAACGTATGCAGCGCGTCCGACACGGGACGCTTCACTTCGGACTGCAGCACGATGGATTCCAATCCGACAATGTTCACAGTCTCACCACCAACGGTTTCATATTGGCCTTCTTATTTCGCGCTTTCGTACCAATCGTTCGCTTCCTTCGTCAACTGCTCCCCGCCGTCTTGATACCATCTCGCGACCATGTCGTCGAACGTGGAATCGATGTCGATATCGCCGGCGATCGTCTTGATCACGTACTCCTTCACCCGAGTATCCAAGAGTTCCGAGTAGGTCGCCTGAGAAGGCAAGGATACCTTAAGTTTGTTTTCGTAGAACGCCCGATCTCTGACGACGTCCGCGGTTTTCTCGTATCGTTGTTTCGGCCGCGCCCCGCCGACGATCGCAAGCCAGTCGGGATTCGTCCATCGCATCGGATTCACTTTCCATTCGAGGCCGACGTTGGCCAACTGCGCATCGTAGAGCTCATGCTCGTTCCATTTCGGATTGTAGATCAGTTCGCCGTCGGCGTCCTTGACCAACAGCACTCCCTCGGGGCCGGCTTCGAGCATCTTGTAAGTCTCTTCGTCGGTGTGCAAAAACTCCATGATTTTCAAAAGCTTTTCGTATTTCCCCGGGTCCTCTTCCAACGGCTTGCCGAACAAGAGAATGGTCTCCTGATAACCCTGGCGCTGATAACCGGCTTGCCCGTTCGGTCCTTTCACGGGGGGCAAGAGAATGTAGTAAGGAGCTACCGGATGATCCGAGAAGTCGACGTCGACGGTTTTGGAATAAAACTCCTCCGGGTTTCCTTGTCTCTCGTCGAACCACTGTTTCCATTCGGGAGTGTTCGTGACCCATTTATAATTGACGTGACCGTCGTAATCCCACTGATAATCATCGAAGGAGACATGGTCCATATAACCGATCTTGTGTTTCGCGAACTTGGCGGCCACGTCTTCTTGATCCACGCTTCTCCCCAAATCCGTGATGAATTCCGGATCGATCAGCTCTTGTTCGTACCAGCTATGGAGACGCTTTAACGCCTGTTTCGCCTCCTCCGTCGTTAAGCCGAACTGCAGCTTGCCGTCCCGTTCGACCCACATGAAGGGATTGGCGCCGAACGCTCCGAAGATAGACTGGAACCAATATTGGCCGTCGTAATCGCTCGGATTGGAAAGCGCGTACGTGTCCTTGACTCCGTTGCCGTCCGGATCTTCGTTTCGGAATTTCAAGAAGGCCGCTTCCAGTTCGTCCAGCGTTTCCGGCAGCTTCGTAATGCCTACGTTTTCGAGCCAATCCGCGCGGATCGCCGCGGGGCGCGGAACGCCGCCGTTCGGGTAAAATCTCGGCAAGCCCATGTTCTTCCCGTCCACTCTGGCGACCGACAACAAACCCGGGTCATAGGTTTGCAGCGTATTGTAATATTCCGGCATATGCTCCTTAAGCATGTCCTCGGGGATCTCCGCGAGCAGCCCTTGCTTGGCGTATTCCGGGACCAGATTTAAAGTCCCGGCGACGAGATCGGGGATCGTCCCCGTGGCGTACATCAGGTTCAACTGCTCGATCCGGTCTCCGCCGTCGAGTCGGATCACCTTTAACTTCACATTAAACTTCTTCTCGAAATACCGTTGACCGAACGTCTCGTCGTTCGTCACGCTGTCGCCGAGCTGTATCGTATATTCGTAGGCCGGCGTATTCTTGAAGTAGTCCGGCGTAACGGTTTCGTCCAACGTCTTCTGAAAGATTTGTTCGGCGTATGCTTTGGACAAGGGGTCGTCGGCATTGCCGGTCGAAGGACTATCCGCGTCGCCGGATTCGTTCGCCGTTCCGGTTTCCGCGCCGCTGTCGTTACAGCCGGCCAGCAACCCGCCGATCAAACATGTTATCAATGCTAAGGGGATCAACTTTCCTTTAATAGTAGTCATTGGACATCCTCCTATAAGGCAACGATTGATTTACGGAATGAGATTTACTATACTTCAAGTCGGGTGCTTCCCTATTCATGGTTATTGCAACCGCCAAGTCCAGTATCCGATGGTTCGGGAGCACTCCTACCTGCGCTTTCGACGCTTCTCGTTTTCCATGCAATCGCCTCCTTTCGTCGCCGCGAACGTTGCCGATGCGGGAAATCGCTTGCCTCACCTCCCTCGAGAGAGATCGATTTCGCAAGGGACACTATCCTTTCACGGCCCCCATGACGACGCCCTTCACGAAATATCGCTGGACGAACGGGTATACGCATAGAATCGGAAACATCGTAATAAGAATGGCGGCGGCCTTGATGCTTTCCCCGGTCGGCGCCTCGGCTTTATCGAAGAAACTCACCGTTTGGCTCATCATTCGCGCGCTTTGTTCGATAATTAACTTCCGAATATGCACCTGAATCACTTGTTTTTCCGGGGACTGCATGTAGATGATCGAATCGAACCACGAGTTCCAATGGTTTACCGCCACCCAAAGACTGATCGTCGCGATGGCCGGCGCCGCGAGCGGAACCATGATCGTAAAGAAGAGGCGCAGGTCGTTCGCCCCGTCGATCTTCGCCGATTCTTCGAGGCTGCCGGGGATCGTCATGAAGAAGTTTCTCAAGATCAGCATATAGAACGTGTTATATAAGAACGGCGGAGCCAAGATGTACACCAGCGGATTATCGATGAGTCCCACATTTTTAATGAGCAGATAAGTCGGGATTAACCCTCCGCTGAAAAACATCGTTAGGATAAAGTAAAACGTAATCGATTTCTTAAACGGGATATATTTCGACAACGCATAACCCGCCAAGGACATAAACAGGACGGAAAGGAAGGTGCCGATCAGCGTTCGGCCTACGGTATAAGCGTAGCCGGTGTAAATATAGCTTTGTTTTACGAACCCCTCGTACGCCCCCCAAGAAAACCCTTGCGGCCACAGCAATATGGAGCTGCTTGCCTCGGCCAAGCCCTCGCGCGTGCTTACCGATAGAAAGAAGAGATACATGATCGGATAAAGCACGGAAGCGCAAAGGACGACCATGAACAAATAATTGACGTAATCGAAGAGCGTAAATCGTCTTCTTTGTCCTACGATGGCCAACTTCCATCGCCTCCTACCATAATCCGGTTTGACCGTACCGATTCGCCATGCGATTGACGAGCAAGACAAGGATCAAGCCTATAACGTTCTTGAACAATCCGACCGCCGTGGAAAAACTGAAATCCATCTGTACGAGACCGACGCGGTACACGTACGTATCGATGATATCGGCCACTTCGTACACCATCGGGTTATATAAGTTGAAGATTTGATCGAACCCGGCGTTCATCATATTCCCTACGTTGAAGATCATCATGATAATGATGACATTCGCGATGGAGGGCAGCGTGATGTGCCAAATTTTCTTGAATCGTCCCGCCCCGTCCATCGTTGCCGCTTCATACAGCTGCGGGTCCACGCCCGCGATCGCCGCCAAATAAATAATCGAACCCCAGCCTACGCTCTGCCATACGTCCGACAAGATCAAGACGGGTACGAACCACTCGGTTTCCGCCAAGAAATAAATCGGCTTCCCGCCGAACGCTTTAATCATGTAGTTAACCAATCCGCTGGAGGGAGAAAGAATCTCCACCATGATGCTGCCGATGATGACCCAGGATAAAAAATGCGGAAGATACGAGATGCTCTGGACGATCTTCTTGAATTTGTCGTGAAACAACTCGTTCAACGCTAGCGCCAAGAACAAGCCGGAGGTATACACGAAGATGAGCTTCAAGAAGGAAATGATCAAGGTGTTCCTCAATACCCTAGTAAACTCGGGCGCTCCGAACATGCGCTCGAAGTGATCGAAACCGATCCACTCGCTCCCCAGAATGCCGTCCATAATGGAGAAATCTTTAAAAGCGATGGTGACGCCGTAGATCGGAATGTAATAAAAGATAAAAAACCAAACGATCGCCGGGAATAAAAATAAGTACATGTATTTATGCTTAATGATTTCTCTGACCAACTGATTTTGCCGCATCATCGCACACCTCCGATTCGAACGTCATCGAAAACTGTTATAAGGTGTCTTAAACCGCTTTCAACCGTTCGTTCGAGATTCCGGTCGATACCTTCCTTTCGTATCATTTGGTTGAAGCGTACGCACACCCGTGGTACCGATTGGTTATTACTGTATGACATGCATGGAACGAAACTCAATGAACACGTTTTCTCCCGATACACAATTCACTGAATTTCCGCCACGGAATGGCGCCGGAACCGAATGATTCCGCCGGAAAACGGCAGCTCCCCGAATGCGGTTTTTTTGCGTCTTTCTTTTCGCAATACACCATTCTCCGCCGCAATGCACAAGAAAAAAGAGCCCCCTCGGAGCCCTCGCGCCAATGACATCGCTATGGATACACTTTTTTTCGACCGTCCCGCTTTTTTTCGCTATTTCCGAAATTCTCCCGGGGTCTTCCCCACGAGCTTTTTGAAGGCTCTGATAAAGGAGAAGGCATGCAGATAGCCGACTTTATTGGCGATGTCCTGAATCGGCTCGGACGTGTTCTGCAACAGCTTCTTTGCTTTCTCGATCCTGATTCCCACTAGATAATCTACGAATTTTTCGCCGAACTCGTCCTTAAATAACTGGCTTAGATAGCTGGGACTTAAATTGTATGTGCGACTTAGAAGATTCAAGGACAAGTCGGGACTCGCGTAATTTTCGTCTATATATTGCCTGACATCATGAATCATTTGATTATTGTTCTGATTATCGCGTTGGCGTTGGATTTCGTCGCTCATCGACTCCAGCAGCGGATACGACCGCTTCTCGAATTCTTCTAAGGTTTCGAAGCGGTCCAGCAGCTCGGCCAAAGCGGGCATCGTCCGTTGTTGCCAGCTCTCCCGCAGCTTATTCGAGAGTTCATTCATGCTTCGATCCAAGTAATAGAGGAAATAATGGATGATACTAACGATATCCTCCCGCGGGAACATGCCCGATCTTAAGTTTTGGAAAAATGCTTGATATTGCGAATGCCACGTCGGATTGCCCGAACGATAAGTATGAGCAAGCGTGCCTACGAACTCTACATGGTTGAAAATCTCGGTCTTCGGCTTCGCCAACAGCTCCTCCGGATGAATGACGCGATCATTTCCGAAAATAGGCTTGTACTTCAGCGCCTGCATAGCGCTCTCGTATAAATCCGGAACGTCGTCGATCTGATCCGTCTCGCCGCCGATGCCGACGGTCGCGGTAAACTTCAGATTATCCTTGATCCAAGAGATGTAATTTTCCGGCATTTGCCGTATTTTTTGCGATGAAATTTTGGCCGCTTCTTCGTCCGGATCGTCGATCATATACAGAATACCGAGTCGTTCGTTGGACAACCATTCCGTCCAAGCGTGAATTCCGTGGTTTTGTGCGATTTCTTGCACTACGCTGTTCAAAATGAACTTGAGCAAGTACTGATCTTTATCGGAATAGACGGCGGTAAACTCGTAGTATTTATCGATCTCCAACACGTTAAAGGCAATCTTGTCGAACGTTTCTTTCAGCCCTAGTCGCCGCATCTCATGTTTCCACTCTTCAAGCTCGATCGGACGGTTTCCCTCGACGGTCTCCTTGAAGAAACCTTTCCGGATCCGAATGAGATCCTCCTCCTGCCGACTTTGGAATTTGTTCGCTTGCTCCATTAAATCTACGATCGCTAATTCGATAAATCGAATCTCGTCGGGGTTGCCTTTGGCGAACAAATCCCGATTCTTCAGGCTGAACGTCTCATTGAGCCGTTTCATGATCGTCTCGATCGGTTTATAATTTCTTCGGGTAATGAAGATGATCCAGATGGCCCCGACTCCAATGGACACGAGACCCAGAACGACCCAGAAATAGGGGAACACCGCAAAAAAGGCGAACATTCTCCCGTTCTGAAACCCGCTGTACACTTCCCAACCGGTATAGTCGGACGTCGATTTCGCATATGCATCGTCGACGTCCGCCGCGCGATAGGCCGTCGACGCCGATTGTTCCGTGCTAAGAATAAAGCTCCCTTCCCCGTCGAAGATATGAACGACGCCGGTCTCCAGGCTCGACATCTCGGCAACCATCGCCTGGACCGTATCCACGCGAATGTTGATGACGACAAGTCCTTGCGAACCGGTGTGGAACGGATATTTCTTTACGAGAGAGACCACCGATTGCGTATCGTTCTTCCTTACGTCCGTATACATCCTTCGTCCGGTCCACGACGAACCGATCTGTCTTTCGCTTAATTGCTCTTCGATGAACGCTTGATCGCTGAATTGTTCCAACGGCGTAAAGACGCTGTCGCTGATCACGAGGCGGTTCCCTTGATAATAGATGTAAGCGGATTCAATAATGGGGAAATTGAGGATGAGTTTCTTCAGTGCTTTTGAGATCTCGTAAATATCGTATTTTTGAAGGTCTTCGGCTTCGAACGATCGATTCAGCGTCCCGTTGGTCAACATTTCGTTGACGACCATCTTCTCGACGGGAGAAAGAATATTGTTGACGGACTGGTTGATTTGCATCACGAAAAATTCGTTCGATTTCGTGGTCGTCTTCTTGATATTTTCGCTGAACGCCAAAAACAAGATCAGAAACAATATGGAGGTCACAAGAAAAAAAACGGGAAGATAGGAAAATAGAGTCTTATAAAACCAAAGCTTCTTCTTGTATTCTATATTCATGCATCCTCCGCACCCTTTCTCGATTCATGTCCCCGTAATAATGTCTTAGGTATTCATTATAGGCTCTGTCCGCTGTCCATCGCAATCGAAGATTGCCTTCCGGCCGATGCCGTAGGTTCTGATAGATCTTCATAAACAGCATCGTTGTATGCCTTGTCGTATCCTCGTCGTTTCTTCATTTCTCCCCCGCTTCTTATTTTATTTTAGTTTTATGATAACAAAGGGGCATTCATGTAGCCGCTGCCCCAACTCAATAAAAAACACTGTGGATTATACAACTATGCATAAATATGCAATGTTGTAATCCACAGTGTTTGCAATCACTTACTTCCAGGAGAGTTCCGCCTCCTTGAGCACTCCCATCGGGACGACGCCGCGGGAGGCGTCGCTGCAATCGCGCAGACGGTTGGATGCCGCGACGCTGCGCTGACGCAACCGAATGCTCTCGATGCGCGATTGTCCTAAAGCTCCCCGGTCCCGCTGCAAATCGCCCGAGTAAGGGACGATATGCCCCAGCTCGAACTGATTCGGATCTAGCAAAATAATTTGTTTATTTCGGAGTTGAAGACGAAGTACGTCTGCGTCTTCCAAATAAAGTATTCCTCCGCCGTGCAGCGCTTCCGGCGTCATATGGCCTATTGCCGCGCCTTGGGTAACGCCGGAATAACGTCCGTCGCTGATCAAAGTCACGAGCTTTCTTAGTCTCCGGTCTGCGTTAATATGTTGCATCGGCGTCATCATCTCCGGCATGCCGAAAGCTTCAGGCCCTTGACCCGAGATCACTACGGTCAAGCGCATTACGCCTTCCTCTACCATACAGTCGAACAAGCTATCGTAATCGGTCATAGCTTCATAATACGATGGATCGGCAGCATTGAAGGCAGCCATTTGGCGTAGACGCGCCATGGGTAACGTCCGGTTTATTTTTAAATTGTCGATCAATTTCACGTTCAGTAATTCGCGGTTTGCCTGCTCTTCGTTCTCGTAATAAAGCACGAATGAAACTTTACTATCGAACCGATCGAGTTGTTTGCTCTCCATTCCGCTGATTTTCACGACGGCCGAATCGAAGAAGTTTCCGCGCAGCACATCGACTCCGCTAAAACTGCGCTTAGGTGTACTCAGAATAATCCTGTTCTCGCGCACTCCCTCCGCACTTAGACCCTTCTCGAAGGAAAGCCGCTCCTTCCAAGATTGTCCGGTAACCGTTAACGCATCCAAGTCCATGGATACCCCATTACGATTCAATTCATATATCAACGTTTCCATGCCTCTAATCTGTCCGGAACAGCATTGCTGCGCGAGCGCGAAGATGTCCCGACCATCCGTAAGACTGTAATCGAATAAATCCGGGACCGGTTGTTCCATAAGTATTTCTTCCATATCCTTCAAGGAAAAATCGTATCCGGCGTAAATCATCGCCCCAACGATATGCATCACAAGGTTTGACGATCCGCCGCTGGCGCTGTGAATCCGGATGGCATTCCGAATATTTGCTTTCATAAGCTCGCTTACACTGCATTCCGGTCTTAAGAAAATAGAGAAAAGGCCATTCACGCTCTTTCGAACCTGCTCAAGCGTAGGCGGGGCGACCAACAATTCGACCTCAGGACTTACG
Organism: Paenibacillus antri; assembly: GCF_005765165.1. Taxonomy (NCBI): domain Bacteria; kingdom Bacillati; phylum Bacillota; class Bacilli; order Caryophanales; family Paenibacillaceae; genus Paenibacillus; species Paenibacillus antri. The sequence continues at coordinate 136,222 of NZ_VCIW01000001.1, forward strand.
AACCCGAGACCCGCCGTGATTTCCCGCGAACTGTTTCCCGTTCCGTGGAAAGCGCAGATGCCGCCCTTGGAATCGCATGTATTCACGGCTAATTGTTTTTCAATCCGTTTGTGCTCCTCTTCGCTTAGAAGCTTATAGTCCACGGCGCGTTGAAGGACCCCTTGAAACGATGTATTCGACGAACATTGCAAGATGTAGCTCATCGCGTCGTCGATGTCGGCTGCCACGTCCGGGTAACCTTGTTCCAAGGCATATTCGGACAATTGCCGGAGCTCCAGCTTCAACTCCGGAGGAATCGTTCCGCCTTTCAACACATGTGAAGGCGCGAACGTCGCGAAGACCGGGTGTTCCCCTCTAAATCTCCTAAGTCGGTCTAAGTGCGCAAGTCCGCTTAAGACGCCAAGCGGTTGCTTATCGCAACCTTGAATGACGAACGCCCCATGATAAGAATGGGCTTCCATTTGATTTACGACCATCTCTGCGATGGCATTCCGACTTTGAAGCGAATAAGACATTCCAATGTTGTTTTGGGCCGTCCCGTCGCATAATACGGGCGTGCTGAAATAAAAAGGCAATCCGCCTGCCTGCCAAATCGTTATTGCCGCTTTAGAAACCGTCTGATGATCGAGAATATGCGCAGGATGATCGGCGGACCCGCCGATGATTGCTACCCGGGGGGAGTTTTGTTCTAATCGGTCGTATATACGATCGAGCGTCCAATCCGGGACTCCGGTAAATTGCTCCCCCAACTCCCTTCGTGATCGATCCAACAATCCCGCCACCGTGATCGGTTCATTCGCCTTTCCTTGGACATTATGCTTATAAGCATTCACTGGACTAGGTATTACGATCATTCGATCACCTCCCTTTTGCCGTTACTGCCTAGATGTGGATATCGATATCGTCTGCAGCGCAGTGAAGAACTCGATGGCCGCCCTGCCTTGTTCCCGGGAATGGGAGCTCGACCTTTTCATCCCTCCGAATGGAGCGTGCGGTTCTACCCCTGCAGTTTCGCCGTTAATTTTTATGAGTCCAGCTTCAATCCGATTAAGGAACGTAAACATTCGATCGATGTCCTTCGTGAAGATGGATGCGCTTAACCCGAATTCGACATCGTTAGCAATTTCCAGAGCTTGCTCTAAATCATCCGCTGGAATGATCGATAACACCGGCCCGAAAATCTCATGCTGCGCCAATTCGGATCTCGGGTGTACCCGGTCGAAAATCGTGGGCTCGATAAAACAGCCGTTAGACAAGCTCCCCTCGGGGGCTTTACCGCCGATTAACAATCGCGCCCCGTCCCGCACGCCCTGCTCGATTGCGGCAAGTATCGATCGCTGTTGGTTCTCATTGACGACCGGCCCCAAATAACAGTCAGGCTCCAACGGATCCGAAAGCCTTATTTCCTTTGCCTTCTGCAACAGCAGCGCGGTGAACGATTCCAGAACGCTTTGCTCGACGATTACTCGGCTTGTCGCTGTACATTTCTGGCCGGCGGAACGCATAGCCGCGCTTAGAGTCAGCGCACTGGCCTTCTCAAGATCGGCGTCTGCAGCTACGATCGTCGGATTTTTCCCGCCCATCTCTAATTGATATTTAGCCCCTCGCTCCACGGCTGCACGAGCAACCAGCTTCCCCACCTCGTTCGAGCCGGTGAAGGTGATCCCATCCACGAGAGGATGGGAGATGATGGTTTGACCCACGATGCTCCCTTTCCCGGTAACCATGTTGATTACGCCCTTAGGGAAGCCCGCCTTCTCTAACACTTGCATCAGTCGGAAAGCGGTAATCGAAGCGGGATCGGCAGGTTTCCATACGACCGCATTCCCATAAATCAGCGCAGGCGCAATCTTCCATATCGGTATTGCCACCGGGAAGTTCCATGGCGTAATCGCGCCGATGACACCTAACGGTACCCGGTTCGTGTAAAGCAACGATTTGCCGTCGGAAGCCGGATAAGTTTCTCCGAGGGCTCTCATGCCTTCCCCCGCATAGTAGCGCAGAAGCGCGACGCCGCGTTTGACTTCGGCGATGGCCTCACCGACCGGTTTCCCCATTTCTCGGCACACAATGTTCGCGATATCCGCAATCTCGTTTTCCAACTGTTGCGCAGCGCGAAACAACACCTCGCCTCTTGACGTCCCGGACAATGATCGCCAAGCCTTCGAGGCTGCCTTCGCGGCTGTAATGGCGAGTTCCGCTTCTTCTTTCGTAGCAAGCGTGTATTCGCCGATCGTTTCGTACAGATTTGCAGGGTTGCTTCGATTCTGTTTTTCCCCTGATGCTCCGTCCAACCACTCGCCGTTTATATATAGCTTCGCATGAAACATCTACACTCGCTCCTTACTTACAATGGGAATCCCTAAATCCGGCGCTCCCGGTGCCGATACAACGGCATTCGGGTAATACCGCTCCACCATGGCAAGGCCAAGCGCAGCTCGACGAACTCTTTCTCGGCACAACGATACGTTTACGGATTCTAGATGTTTACCGGAAGGATACACGTCGGGGTGATTGCGGAGGCCGAACTTTATGTACACTGGAGAAAGAATCCGAATGATTTCAGGGATTTCGTAATGCCGAATGAACCCGCCGAACGTATCGGGAACTTCGACGTAGAGGTCCAACGGCAGGTCTACCGATTGACGAATGGCCGCAAGCTTGGGAAGCGTAAGAGCTGTGGGCAGATTGTATGTATCCGCACCCAGATCCTCCATGATCTTCACCGAAACCGGATTCGACGCCATCATCTGTACGGAACATTTAATGATAAAATCGGAAGGGAGGACGCCGCTTCGTTTCATCTCTTTAGTTAAGAGCAACAATCCTTCATCCCCGACTAGCGCGCCTCTTATTCCTAATCGGGCCGCCCTCTTCAAGTCCTCCATTGCATATACGAGTTGATCGGAGCCTTCGTGACGGATACCGACCGCTTTGCCTGCGGGCGTCATCGGCAGCGGACTAATGTCCCATGTCCCTCGCGGACCTACAAATAAACTGAGCTCCATGCCTCTCGATTCGCACATGGAGCCCATCTCGCGAATTTCATCGTCGGACAACAGCATAATGCCGCTTCCTTGGGAGATTCGATGCACCGTGATCCCGTAATTGTCGATTTCCTCCAAAGTCGCTTCTAAAGCAGCGGCTCCTTCGACGCTGGGAAGTTCCACTCGGTACTGCGCTCCGTCCGGAAATCTCTTCGTCGAGGATGGAAGATCATACAAGTCTTGCCCCGGGTAACCAAGGGCACGCAGGAAATCGCGCGATTCGTTCATGGCAACTCCTCCTCCATTCCATCTTTCATGGCGTCCAGTTCTCTCAATCGCAAGAAATCTTGTTTAACGTCGTTCAAGTGGAAGCTCATCATATCCTTCGCCATCTGAGGATTGCGTTGCTCGATAGCTAGGGCAATCAACATGTGGAAATGCGATGCGCGTTGAGCGCTCCCCGGGATCCGGATCGTGTTTCTTCGGCTCTCTAGAAGCAAATCTGAAATATCCTTCATCACTTTCGCCATGATTTCGTTCGCGCAAGCTTCGGCAATATACTCGTGAAAGGCGATATCGGCCTCGAAGTAATCCTCGCCCTTCTCAATATTCGCAATCATCCGGCTCGCCGCATCTTTAATTAATCGGATTTGACCGGTCGACCCCCGTTCCGCGGCAAGGCGAGCCATCTCAGGCTCCAACAAATTTCTAAACTCTAACAAGGAGGTCATATTCCCGATCGGCAGCCCGCTCAATTCGAACATATCATCGGAACGCCAATAGCTTTGCGCCCTGACGAACATTCCCCTGCCGTGCTCAATGAGGACGTACCCCTTCTCTTCCAGAATTCGCATGACTTCGCGCAGCGTGGATACGCTTATAGAAAATTCGGAGGCTAAAGCGGATAACGAAGGAAGCTTCTCTCCCGGCTTCCAATCCCCTTTTTCAATCTTTTCCGTGATCTCGCTGAGTACTTTAGTACTTACTAGAACTTTCATGTTTTTCTCCCCGTTGTCTACAGTCTCTGTATAAACCTTCCGACCTCGTTCGGTCACGCAAGCGGACGAGAAGACTCGCCCACTTGCGTTACCCGCTCATACACGCCTACATTTATGCCTAGTTATCGCCCGGAGCTACCATCGTAAATTTCCACTGCTGCGGAGGCCACTTAGCCGCTTGCGTAAGATTTCCTGCCTGATGATCGCCGTCTCTCCGATAATTACCGACGACAGCGGTACCGATTACGCCGTTTTCGTTCTCGATTTCCAAAGCAAGGTTGGCGTTCTTGACGACGAGCCGATGGAACCCATGACCCGTGTCATCGAAATACCATTGTTGCAACGGGTTGTCGCCGCCGCGGCACGGCTTAAGCGATACGTCGGTGTAATCGGCGCCGGATGCGTTAGACATCGTCAGGCAATAAGCCCGGTCATCCAGTGTACTCCTTAACCTGTAGAAACCGTCGTATTCCTGTTCCAATTGCCAGATTTGCTCCTGAGCGTCGTTGCATTCAGATTGTATCACATTTAGATTTCCTCGATTACCTTCATTTACCGCTGTTAAACAGCGATTGCCGGCAACAGGGTTTTGCAAGGTGTTCGGATCCGAAATGATGCCGTCCTGGTTTACAAGCTTGTAATAGGCTCCGTCTCGAAGGTCGTACGGACCGCCGTCGTCCTCGTAGAAATACGGCCAGTGGTCGTGCCAATCCATCTCCCGAATTCCAAGTACGGTTTGGGGGCGGTACGAATGATATACCATGTAATACGTTCCATCTTCGATGAAGAAATCCATTCCGCCCGGAGCTCGGTGCAATCCTGCCGGCGTAACGCCTTCCTGCGTCGTGCGGCTATTTAATATGATGCTCCCCCCCCCTTGAGCCATATCCACCCCGCCCTTATCAAGGTAAGGGCCGTCGATCGTTTGGGAACGGCCGATAACGACCTTATATGTATTGTCGTTACCGTTTCCGCGACAGCACCAGTCCCATGCCACGACAAGGTAATAATACCCGTCGCGTTCGAAGATGGCTGGGCCTTCGATACGATTAAAGTTCGGTTGCGGCACCGGGAAGCGTTCGCTATCGCGCGAAGCTACCAGCTTGCGGGTACCCGGCACGAGAGTGACCATGTCTTCTTCCAATTGCTGTACATAGATGCCGTCGAAATGGGATCCCCACACGATCCACCAAGTCCCATTCCGATCTTGATGAACCGCTGCATCGATGGCATTCATGGTTGTATGCGTTTCGCCCGTCAGGCGGCTCATGTTGCCTGACGCAATGATCGGTCGCCCCAAGTCCGTCCAGCTGCTGGGATCCCCCGGCGTCTTCGTCGTTTTCACCCCGATAGCGGAATCGTTCGTTCCGAAGTTGGACTGCGAATAATAATAATAAAACGTGTCCCCGACCTTCCTTACGTGAGGCGCCCAAAGTCCCCCGCGACTTACTTCATTCGTCCACTCCGCCTTAGGTACCCCACCGATTCCGATCCATGGCCCGTTCAAACTGTTCGATCGATAGAGCCCTCCGCCCGTTGCGGAAATATAGTAGGTGTCCCCATCCTTGAATAAGGTCGGATCATGCTGATTCGTTGAACCGGTTAGGGGAAGCTGTGCGGCTTTCGTCATTTTTCCCCCCATGAATACGATACTAGAAAACAATAATGCAAAAAGGGTAGCCCCCATTATGCAAATAAGTAAATTCCGTTTGATTCTCATCGTCATACCTGGCACAGCTCCTTTCAGAATAAGACCATTGTATACATGCTCGCATCTGAGTTGTCGCGTTTTGCCGGTTCCGCCCCCCCTTCCCTCCCGCGATTTCAGCCTCGGTGAAACCGCATTCGTTTGCGGACGCCAACTTACGTTTGATAGCGGCAGCACCGGCGCCCTCCACCGTACACATGTAAATTTTCACGCCACATGTCATACGATGTGTTATGTGATACATACTATCACCTTGGTATTTTTACTGTCAACGAGGAGTTAATTTATTTTTTTTCTTCGTTGACAGCGATTACACCGGAAATGTATATTTAGCTTGAGTTGAGGGCGTCGACCCTTCATGCAGCAGGAAATTTCAGAACATCGCACCGCTTGTGCGCACATTCAGGTGCATCCAAGGAATTAGTTCGCCGGAGCAAGGTGTGTTAACAGAGTTGAGGAAAATGAAATCAGGGAGGACGTGTTGGAATGGGTAAGCAACCTAAGGTATTAGCAGTTCTGTTGTCGGCCATGACGCTCATGCTTGGCGCATGCACCGGTGGAACCGCCAACCCGGCGACCGTCGATAACGCGAGTGGCAAAGCGGTCGCCGACGCGAATAACAGCGATGCGGAACCGAGCACGGACGCGCCGAAACCCGCAGCGCCTACCAAGCTAGCGCTTTGGACGTTCCAAGAAGTGCATGCGAAATATTACAACGGCATGGCCGAATCTTGGAATGCCGCAAACCCGAACAAACCGATTGAACTCGAGGTCACAACGTTACCTGATGCGGATATGCATAGCAAGTTATTGATCTCCCTGCAATCGGGAGTAGGCGCCCCTGATCTTTCCGATATTGAGATTAGCAAATTCCCTAATTTCCTGCGGGGAGATATCCCGTTAGCCGAATTGAACGATGTTATAGACCCGGTGAAAGATAACATCGTTCAAGCCCGGGTAGACATGTACGCCAAGGATGGGAAGTACTACGGCGTAGACTTCCACGTCGGTGCGTCTGTAATGTACTACAACAAGGAAATTCTCGATCAAGCGGGCGTGAATGCGGATGATATCGTTACGTGGGCGGACTTCGTGGAGGCCGGCAAAACCGTTCTCGCCAAGACCGGTAAACCGATGACCGCAGTAGAGACGATCGGCGAATGGCAATTCTGGCAAATGATCTCGCAACAAGGTTCCGATTTCCTTGACGCCGACGGCAACGTCATTCTTGATAATGAAATTAATGTGAAGACCGTCGATTTCTTAAAGCAAATGATTAAGGACGAAGTAGCGGTAATCGCGCCCGGAGGAAAATACCATACCGAAGATTTCTATGGGTTTATGAATGGCGGAGGAGCCGCCGCGATCGCAATGCCGATGTGGTTCATGGGCAGATTTACCGACTACATGCCCGATCTGTCCGGCAAGATGATCATTCGTCCGCTGCCGAGCTGGGAACCGGGAGGCAATCGTTCCGCCGGTATGGGCGGAACCGGTACGGCCGTCATCAAATCCTCTCCTAACGCGGAGCTCGCGAAGGAGTTTCTGGCGTACACCAAGCTTTCGAAAGAGGGGAACATTGAAATTTGGAAGCAGCTCGGATTCGATCCCATCCGCAAGGACGTATGGGAATTGCCGGAGTTGAAAGAGGAGAACAAATTCACAGCTTACTTCGGCACCAACTTGTTCGATACTCTAATGGAAGTGAAAGACGAAATTCACACCGTAAACATTAAAGACAAGACGCCCCAAATTAACGCCGCTGTGAAGACGATCGCCTTGTTCCAAGCCATTCAGGAAGGTAAAGACACGTTAACAACCTTGAAGACTGTTGCGGACGTGATCAGAAAGTAATAACCATACTTTCCTGAATAATCAATCGCTAGCTTTGTACGGAGGACCCCGCCGGCGAAGCTAGCGATTTCTAGAGGGGGATATTGAGTGCGAGTAGTATCGACGGCCGTTCCTCACCGCAAGATAACGCATACTCTAAGATCATTGCTGTATTCCCAACGTTTTGCCCCTTTTCTATTTGTATGGCCTTTTATTGTCACGTTCCTGCTCTTCTTTGCTTATCCTGCGGTAAACACGGTCGTCATGAGCTTTCAACTTGTGTTGCCCGGAGACGTTCGATTCATAGGCTTTGAAAATTATCACAAACTATGGAATGCACAGTTTCGGCAGGCGTTAATCGTCAGCACGAAGTATACGTTTTGGACGTTATTGGTACTGATTCCGGTCCCGCTTGTGCTGGCGGTGTTTCTGAATTCCAAACTGGTTCTCGCTCGAAACTTCTTCCGATCCGTATTATTCGTCCCCGCTTTAACTTCAGTCGTTGTAGCGGGGGTCATTTTCCGGCTCATTTTCGGAGAAGTAGAAGGATCGGTAATGAATACGATCGTTGGTTGGTTCGGGATCCCCGCGCAAAAATGGCTGTTTCATTCAGAGACCGGCATGTTAGTTTTAGTGCTTTTAGCAAGTTGGAGATGGATGGGGATTAACATCGTGTATTTCCTATCCGCCCTGCAAAATATTCCGAAGGAGCTTTATGAATCCGCGGAAATCGACGGGGCCGGAGTATTCGACAAGTTTTGGAAAATTACATTGCCTCTCTTAAAGCCGATTACAATATATGTCCTAACGATTAGTATTTATGGCGGCTTCGCCATGTTTACCGAAAGTTACGTCTTCTGGACGAACAACTCCCCAGGAGATATCGGTTTAACGATTGTCGGTTATTTGTACAAACAAGGGTTCGAGTTCTTTGAACTGGGATACGGTTCTGCGATCGGCATCACGCTCCTCGCTCTGATCCTAGCCATTAATATCGTACAGCTCAAATTCTTCGGTCTTTTTAGGAAGGAGAGCTAGGATGTCTACACGCAGTCGATGGGCAACGTGTCTATTTCTTTTCTTTTTTGTGTCGTTAAGCATTATCGTTTTGTATCCGTTGGTCGGCTTGCTTCTTGCCTCCTTCAAACCCGCGACGGAATTGCTCAGGAACGGATTAAGCCTCAAGTTGCAAACAGAACTGTTTACATTAAATAATTACTCGTATCTATTTTCCGATGCCGGTCGCAAATATTTCTTCTGGTACCGAAACAGCTTGGTAATTACCTCCTTATTTACTTTGCTATCGCTGCTGCTATCGGCCATGGTCGGGTACGGCCTTGCGATTTATCAATTCAAGGGTAAGAATATACTGTTCGTTCTCGTACTCGTGGTCATGATGATTCCCGTTGAAATTATCATTCTTCCGTTATACAAACTTACCATTTCATTACAACTAATCAATAACTACTGGGGAGTTATCCTTCCTTTTGTCGTCGCGCCGCTGCCTATTTTCTTCTTTCGACAGTTTGCCAGTTCATTGCCGAAGGATTACCTCGATGCGGGCAGGGTCGATGGATGTACGGAGCTTGGCATCTTCTTTCGTTTAATGATGCCGCTGATGCTCCCCGCATTCGGAGCGATGGCGATCCTTCAGGCGCTGCACAGTTGGAATAACTTCTTGTGGCCGCTGATCGTACTGCGCACGGACGACATGCTTACTCTGCCGATCGGTCTCGCTTCGATGATTACGCCTTACGGTAACAATTACGACATGCTCCTGTCGGGGGCCGTTCTTTCCATTGTTCCGATTGTTGTTTTGTTTGCTGCTTTCCAACGTTTTTTTATCTCCGGATTAACCGCCGGAGGCGTGAAGGGATAACTCAGACATCATATAGGCGAGGCGGGTGGGTTTCTTCGTGGCAATGAGCACTACGGTAGTTTTTCGAATCGAGATGGACACGAAACGAGTAACGTTCGGTGAAGTAGCGACGGCGGTCAACGAGGCCGGCGGCGATATCATTGCCGTGGACATGATTCGAACGTCGAAGCAAGGAACCGTTAGGGATGTTACAATACAGTTCAATGTAGACGCCCATGAACGAATCCACCTGTTACTTCAAGGAATGAATGGCATTCATGTCCTTCACTCATCCGACCGCACATTCCTGGATCACCTTGGGGGTAAAATTCAGGTGCTGCCGAAGATGCCGATTAAAAACCGAGACGATTTATCGAGAATTTACACCCCCGGCGTTGCTAGAGTGTGCATGGCGATACATGACGATCCCTCCAAAGTATATACGTTAACTGCGAAACGTAATTTAGTCGCCGTAATTACGGACGGAAGCGCCGTACTCGGGCTTGGCGATATCGGTCCCAAAGCTGCCATTCCCGTAATGGAAGGGAAATCGGCACTGTTTAAACAGTTTGCGGACGTAGACGCCTTCCCGATCTGTTTGCAAACGAAAGACGTGGAGGAAATCGTTAATACCGTCCAATTGATTTCTCCTATGTTCGGCGGCATCAATCTAGAAGATATTAGCGCTCCTCGCTGTTTCGAGATCGAAAGGAAACTAGAGGAGAAGTTGGACATCCCCGTCTTTCATGACGACCAACACGGAACGGCGGTTGTCATGTTGGCCGGACTCTATAACTCGTTAAAACTGGTACATAAGTCGTTACCGTCCGCCAAAATCGTCGTATGCGGCGTTGGCGCAGCCGGCAGCGCATGCATTGATCTGCTCCTCGCAGCCGGATCGCGTCAAGTCATTGCCGTTGATCGGTACGGCGCGCTGCTTCCGGATACGTCGTATGACGACCCGAATTGGCGGCGTATCGCAGCTATGACGAACCCCGAAAAGCGCGGCGGCGCCTTGACGGATGTCATTGCAGGCGCAGACGTGTTCATCGGAGTTTCCGGACCCGGAGTATTGACTGTGAACGATATCGAACGAATGGCCCCGGATCCGATCGTCTTTGCGATGGCTAACCCTGAACCTGAAATCGAACCCGAGATCGCAGAACCAGCGGTGAAGGTGTTGGCTACGGGACGAAGCGACTACCCGAATCAAATCAATAATGTGCTGTGTTTCCCCGGCATGTTCCGCGGCGTCCTAGACTGCCGAGCCTCCCGGATTACCATGGAGATGAAGCTGGCCGCCGCTCAAGCGATCGCTTCGATCGTTACCGATGAGGAAAGGAACGAACAATACATCATCCCCAGCATCTTTAATGAAAAAGTCGTTCAACAAGTACGCGCATCGGTTATTGCGTCAGCCATTCAGACCGGCGTAGCCAAGAGAATCCCCCCCGATTTCGCATAGGGAAAGAACGCTTGAAGGGCGCAAGTCCGGTATTACACCGGGCTCACGCCCTTCAATTTTGGTATAACGGTCAATAGGCTGTTCCCGGTCTCCCTTCATTACGCATCCTTAGCAAAGTATGTCGATTACTCCGTTTCATCAAATCTGACATGAATCGTTCATCTCTCTTCCCTTCTGCCGGTTGATTTCAGCAATCTTTCGTACGCACCGCAACCTCATTGCCGTCCCATTCATAATGGGAGTTGAGACCGGTTTCATAACGATGCGGCTGTTTATATATTAACCTAATCATTTTCAAGCTTGGAAAAGCGCTTATTTGCATTCTTCACATTCCTAATACGTGCACAAGTCTTTACCTCCCCGAGCCTTCTCTGCAGAATCGGCATATCCGATTGTTTTCTTCTCCGAGATAGAGCCTCCCCCATCTTAATAAACCTGAATTATTCACCTGACCCCGACTAAAAAATGTTCCGCGATTTCGGCTGCGGAAAGCGCCTTTGAGTAGAAGGCGACATCGTCTATTCCACCCGTAAACCTTCGAACGCGATCGTCGCCCCGCGCTCCGATCTTGAGCGAGATCGGTCCCGCTTCCGGTATTATCGCTTTCTCATTGCGCCCGACCTCGATCCCGTCGAGGTAGATGACTAGCGACACACCGTCAAATACGGCAGCCACATGATGCCATTCGCCTAGGCCAATGCTCGGGCCGCCGACGACGTAGCTTGCATCGGTGCTCGACATCGTAAATGCCATTAACCGATTGCCTCCGTCCAGACGAATTAGATAACCGTTGCGGGCCGGTGCTGAATACTTCTCCACGATGCCCTGACCGTCGCCCCCGGCTACAACCTCCGGCCGGATCCACGCTTCGATCGTAAAGGGACCTACGGGCGATACTTCGGATGTGCTTGGCACCTCGGCATAGCCTCCTGCGAAACGTACCGCTGCGTTACCGTCGTTTGTCGCTCCAGGAACACCTCGTTCTACCTCGGAACGGTAAATCCCGTGCAGGTCATTGCCGGATATGTCGACTAACGTATTCGATAGATCGTCAAGTCTCCAAAACGCGTTCGGCGCGTCCGCAAGAACCAGCTCGCGGTATCCTTCGTTCGTCATGTTTGCAGGCTGTACATACATACTTGCCGTAACGACGCGACCTTCGTCTTCTTCGAAGCGGAAATGGATATATCCCGGTAAAGCACCGGCCGGAACGGTCACGTCCGCTCCGTAGGCATAAGCGGAAGTCCTTCCATTACCGGGGAGCGCTATTTGCTGAACCGCGTCCTTGACTATCCATCCCTCGGGAAACTCGACCTTGAGCGTTCCTCTCACTTCGTCCGGAGACGACGCATATAGAATAACTTCAGCCTCCGTGGCCACTCCGACAGGGAAAGCTCGCATACCGTAAGGCAATGCCAGGGCAAGATATCGCTGTTTCAACTTGTGATATTCTTCCGAAGCAAAAGCGACGAAGGGATCGACGACCCCAGTTGCAGTCTCCTTAGGGTTCGCACGCAGCGCTTCTAGAGATTGCTCTAAACGCTTTAGAGCGGCGTCAGCGGAAGGGTCATCCCGATCTGCCATGGCTTGAAGCAAATCGAGCGCATCGTTTACGGCAACGGCGGATCGTTCTAACTTATCCAACCAAGGCGCTGTTTCATCCGCCAAGCCGGGCAACTTCCGCCGCAATTCATCCGGCGCGTTAGACATCTTTTGTACGTATTCCTTCAATGCTCCGGCCGGAACCGAGAGATCTGCCCCCGCTTCGTACGCCTCCCGTACTGCTTGGGTCAAGCTAGCTAACGTCGGGGCTTGTAAATTACCCAGAAACCGACCGGACCGATTCGCGTCCGCGAACACCTTGAGCGCTTCGTACGCTTCTCCTCCGATCTCTTGAAGCGCAGCCTCCCATGCCAGGTCTGGCGAATATACCGCAGGATTCCAAGCATATTCGGCCTCGGTGAACAACGCAATTTGAGAGGCTTTTTGTTCATTCATTTCGTTCCATGAAATACCTGCGAGATAATGCGACAGCGAAGCCGCCCTCCGATCTAGCGGGCCGAGCAATAATCGATTCCGGTTATAATCGTTGACCGGATAATTATCGAAGACAAGAAGTCTGTGACGAGGGAATGCCTGTTGCGCAGCAATGACATCCGGCTCCTCGATTTCCAACGAAGTGACATGACATGCGGCCCAGTCCAGTAGAAATCCATCGATTCCGTCACCAGTTCGTCAAAGGTACTACGGTACGGAGTCGGCTCGTTCAACCAATATTGCGACGGAATCGTAATTCCGCGTTCGACATCCGGAAAAACATCAAAGAACCGCTCCTGAATGTCGTTCAGCACCTCCGCTTGCGCGGTGGCCAATGCGATGGGGCCGGATCCGTAACGCTGAGCGTCCTCCTCGCAGGTGAACGTCTCGGTAACGTCATCCCACGAAATGACGAATGTGCGCACGCCGATCGAATACATCTGTTCAAGCCGTTGAATGAGCGCATCCCGATCGGCGGTTCGTGCATGACATATTCCTAAGGCGCTGCCGCCGATCTGCGGCGATTCGGGTCCGATCCGGTACAGAAAATTCACATGTTTGGCACGCGAGTACTCCACGAGTCGGCGGAATTTCTCCAACTCTTCCGGCGGATACAAGTCACGCCATGCGCGTCCGGTCGTACGATCATCCTCCGCTGGCCCATAGAAGAAATAGTTCATCTTGTGCTCGGATAGAAAATCTACCTGATCGTACCGATCTTCCCATGACCACTGCGGACCGTAAAACGATTCTTCACCTCCTCGGAAAGGAAAGTTAGGATAATCTCGAATATATACCGCGGGCAGTCGCACCGACTCTCCCTGGCGTTGGATCAGTTGACTCATCGTGAGTGCCGCATAATAGGTGCCGGTCGCATCTTTCCCAGATAATACAATCTTGATGCCTTGACTCCGCTCGATCGCAAGCACGTATCCATCGGCCGGCAATGCTTCGGGGCCTTCGCGTCCTAGCTTCGCTAAGATGCCTTCCGATTCCGGCGTTTCTTCAGGACCGCCCACATAAATTTCAAAATTTCCTGCTTTATCATTAATTCGTACGCCGTGATTCTCGAGCGTTTCCCGCACAAGGGCAACGGCTGTCAGGTCCGCCCCCATTCCGAAAACCAGCTTCGCCTGCTTCGGCAATGTAATACTCGCCCCGTTCGACTCCATCGATTGCGGAGGAGGCGATACTCTCGGCAAAGGAACCACCGGCGTTGCGTTCGCAGCGTTTGGAGCTGCCGGCGTACAGAGCCCTACGATGAATGTAATGTACAAGAGTACATGAAACACACGATGTTTCGACAGGAACATCATCGTCATACGCCACCTCCTCAAAATTACACGAAACCCATTCATATGATTTACACCTTCTCTACCCATGATATTGCTTCTATCCGTACACTAAGCTAGCGATTGATCACCCCCTTTGATCCTTATCCCTCAAACGCGACAATTAGCCTTTTCCGATTGCCGGAGTTGGTTGTACCTATTGCCAGTCGTTTGTAACGCTCCGCCCTGCGAGGAATCAGCTCCCTTGCCTCTGCACAACATTTTTCATTTTGAAAATAGCGGACACGCTGAATTCAACGTATCCGCCGCGAACTGCATATGCTAAGTCGTACCTTCTTCTCTGAAACCACCGCCAGTATTCAGGTGTTGACATGATACGAGGCGATGACCTTCCGGAACGCCTTGGCAATATCCTCAATCGCCGATTCGTCGCTCAAGAGCACGTTCTGGTGAAGCCATAACACCCTCTTTGCGCACAGCTCTTCGCACACCGGGCATGCATCATACCGCTCCTGTCCCGTCCATTCCCGAATCGAAGACAATATTGCTCGGTTCTGGTTTAGCGGTACATATCCGTAAGCCAATGGAATGCCCTCTGCGTTCATCCTCCGAATAAATTCGTCCTTATCGATCCGGCCCGCAAATTCTTTATCGAGCGTCAACATATATAAGTGGTGCGCATGCTTCGTCGTCCCCTCCGGTGCCGGTACGGGTGAAATTCCGTCTATGGTCGACAGCAACGAGTCTAACAGCGCCGTTCTGCTCTCCCTTATTTGCATTTGCTCTTCCAAGCGAGTCATCTGCGCCAACAAGATCGCGGCTTGAAATTCCGTAATCCGATAATTCTGACCGACAAGCTCGTGTTGGTACCATGCGCCGCCTGGGATCCGGCCTACGTTGACGATCGACCACACCCTCTCCCACAGTTCGCGCGAATTGGTAACGATCATGCCTCCTTCCCCCGAATTTAGATTCTTGGAGGATTGGAAAGAGAAGGTGCCGATATCCCCGATCGCGCCGATCTTCCGTCCTTCCCATTCGGCGCCCACAGCCTGCGCGGCGTCTTCGATCAAGACCAGTCCGTGCTTCGTCGTGACCTCCTTGAGTTTCGTCAAATCGGCGGGGGCTCCCGCAATGTGCACCGCGATGACGGCTCTCGTCTTCGGCGTCACCGCGCGCTCTACCGCTTCGGGATCGATTAATAGCGTATTCTCGTCGATATCCGCGAACACGGGAATGACGCCGTAAGCCAACGCGCCGAAGGCTGTGGCGATGAACGTATAGGGCGGAACGATCACTTCGTCCCCCGGCCTAACGCCTGCGGCTTGAAGCGCGATCGTCAACGCTACGGTCCCATTGCAACAAGCCACCGCGAAATCAGCGTCGTGAAGCTCCGCGAACTTCTTCTCGGCCTGCGGAATCATGGGGGAATAGTCATCCGACTTGACCGGTCCAACGCCGCCCCACTTCGAGGAATGAAGCACGCGAAGCAGATACTGCTCCTCGAGCTCGTCGTAAATCGGCCACTCGGCGAAGCCTTCCTTCCTGACGGGCGTTCCTCCATGAATGGCTAGGGTTTGATCGTTGTTGCTCATGTTTTGTTCCTCCGTATATCATGAATTTGAAAACTCCGTGCTGGGACAGGTCACCGTACGTCCGCACGCCGCTACGGCTGCTTCGGAATGACGTCCATGACGTCGATTTCCGCGTAATGGTTTCCTTTGGCGAATCGAACGATGTTGCTTCCTGCCGCGAACTGAACTTCTACGGTCTCGATTCCCCATTGATCCCACCCCGAATAAGCGATTGCAACAGGAATACTCGCCCCTCCGTTTACAGACATCATGTGCGTGGCCGTAGGCGAGCCCGACGTTCCGTTGCCGGTACGGGATGAGCAGGACGTAGCTCCCCGCATTCTCCACTGCCACATTGAATTCCACGTAGCTGTTCGCGGCATCGATGTACCCTGCTTTCTTCCCGTTGGAGGATGTCGCGTCCTCGATCGCCCTCGCTCCGTTCAGATCCGGGAAGTCCCGAACCGATACGACTCGGATCGACGTCGAATCGCCGCTCGTCTGGATCAATTGAGCCGCGCTCGTCGCTCCGTAGTAGGCGCCGATTCCTTCCCGGCCCGTGATCAAGTACAAATCTCGGCTTTGTACCTGGTGCCGTTCGATGGCATACCCCTCGGTATGATCCGGAACGTCGATTCGGTGAGCGCCGTTCACCGCGTTGGAACCTTCCGTCCCTACGGCGATCAATACCGAATACCCGCCATGAGGTTGATCGTCATACAGAACCGGAATGCTCCCCCCGGATTGCCTCGCGATGACCCGCTGAAGCAATTGGGCGCCTTCCAGCTCTGCCTGGGAAGCATCTCTCCCGATGACGATCGCAGCCTGGAACACTCCCCCCTGACGAAGCGGAAGGAACTGCTCCGTATAAGTGACCTGTTGAGGCGTAAGGACGATTTTCTCGACTTCCGAGATGGCATGGGCGGTCTCCGCCTTACCGAATGCGAAGATAATCGCCAGGACGACGACAATGCCTAAAATCGACTGGAACAACCCGATTTTTGTACGTTTATAATTGCACGTATGGATCACTCCTTCAGCGATCCCAGCATTGCCCCCTTAACGAAATATTTTTGTAGGAATGGATATACCAGCAAAATCGGGATCGTTGCGAATACGATGATGCCCGCGCTCATCATTTCCGGGGTGACCGGCATGCTCAATTCGAACTGTACGTCGCCCATAAAGTTGTTTACGCCCTTCTTGACGACGAGATTTTGCAGCAGCACCTGAAGCGGATAGAGTTCCTTGGACCGGATAAACATCAATGCCGGAAAATAAGCGTTCCAATGATACACGGCTTGGAACAAACCGATCGTCGCAAGAACTGATTTCGACAGAGGCAATACGATTCTCGTGAAAATGCCCGCCTCGGTGCAGCCGTCGATTTTAGCGGCATCGAGCAATTCATTGGAAACCCCTTGAAAAAAAGTTTTCATAATAATGACGCCGAAAGCGCTCGTAGCGGCCGGAATCATCAGCGCCCACAGCGTATCTAGCATCCCTATCGACTTGACTAACAGAAAGCTGGGGATGATCGGCGCCGGGAAAACGAACGTGATCAAGATCAACTTCATGACGAGCTTGCGGTAAGGCATCCTCCCCCTCGTCAAGGAGTAGGAAAGCATGGATGTCAGCACAAGCGTAATCAATGTTCCGCCAACGGTCACGACGATGCTGACGCCCATCGCCCTCCACATCTCATCCATAGCGAAGATTTTCTGGTACACGCCGAACTGCAAGCCTTTCGGCCAGAAGTACACAAGCTTCGCTTGGGCGAACAGCGGATCGCTTAATGAAATGGAGATGATGTGGATCAATGGCGCCAACATCAGCCCGCATAAGAACAAGAGGACAGTGGCCAGACCGACGTCAAAGACGGATACGCGTTTCGTCATATACCCTCCACTAGTAAATGCTCTCTCCCGTTAGTCTTCTGCTCAGCGCATTAAGGCCGAACACGAGCGCAATGCCTATCGTTGCTTTAAAGAGACCGATCGCCGTCGTATAGCTGTACTGCCCGCCGACCAGACCGATGTTATACACATACGTATCGAAGACTTCCCCGACATCCCGAACTAAGGGATTCAAAAAGATAAGTACTTGCTCTACGTTCGCGTCAAGAATTTGACCGACCGAAAGCAGCAGCACGACGATCATCGTAGGCCATAGACAAGGCAACGTGACGTACCACATCTGTTTCCATCTTCCCGCGCCGTCCACCATAGCCGCTTCGTATAAGTTCGGGTTAATGCCCGATAACGCCGCCAAGTAGATAATCGTGCCCCACCCTACCTCTTTCCATATTCCGGTTCCGATTAAGACGCTCAGGAAGAAATTGTCCTCCGTCACGAAATCCGTCCGTGACAAGCCCAGCCAGTGAAGGAATTGATTCACGATGCCTTCATAAGAGAGAAGGTTAATAAAAATCGATCCGACGATCACCCACGACAGAAAATGCGGCATGTATACAATTGTCTGTACTGTCTTCTTAAACCATAGATGCTTTACTTCATTAATGAGCAATGCGAGTACAATCGGTGCCGGAAATCCGAACAGCAAAGAAAAGAAACCCAATCGGATCGAATTCATGAGTACGCGGAAAAATTCATCGAACGTAAACATTCGAGAAAAATGAGCGAAACCGACCCATGGACTATCCCATATCCCTTTGAAAATATTGTAATTTTGGAAGGCAATGACGTTCCCTAGCAATGGCATGTACTTAAACACCAGGAAGTAGAGCAAGCCCGGCACGGCAAACAACATCAAGATGAACTCGTCTCTAGACGCCAGTCGCTTGATCACCCGATCACCCTTTTTCTCGCGATCTGTAATAGAGGGGAAGGCCACCTTGCGGTTCTCCCGTACCGTGGCCTTCCGTCCTTTACTTAATGAAACTCGTTATACCAGGCGGTCGCTTCCTCGATCGCCTTGTCGCCGCCCCGCTTCTTCCAATCCTCCACGAATGTATCGAACGAATCCAGCGGCGCCTTACCGGTCATAACGTTGGCGAATACTTCCACGAACATACTGCCCCAGGTCGATATTTCCGGATTCATCTTGAAGGTTTCCAGCGCGGGCATATATAAGCTGTCGTGTTCGAGCGCGATTTCGGCCGACAGCTTGTAGCCCGAAATAATTTTTTCGGACTCGGGCAGCATCTTCAACACAAGCTCGTTGTTAAAACCGATTTCTCTCGGATTGACGGATAATTGATACATCTGGAACGCGTTCTTATCCGAATTGATCGGGGCCGAAGAATCGTATCGGATTTCGCCGTTCTCGACCGTATAGTTTTCCCCTTCGATTCCATATGCGAAAAAGTTATCCGCCTCTTCGTTCCCCCATGCCCAGTTTAAATACGAAATGATTTTCTCCGGATTCTTTACCGTTTCCGGTATGACCCAGACGAAATAGATGCCGTCGCCGACGACGCCCATGCTGCGATCTCCGTACGGCCCCACCGGCGGAGCTACCATTTCGTATTCGACTTGGTCGGGTTGATTCACGAAACGCTTCGGCGCATTAGCTTCACTGAAATCAGGAAGATATTGGTATACGGCTGCGGCGAGACTGCCCGACTTCCCGTTATAGATATCTGCTCTGAAGTCGGATTCTTTCTTTGTAAATAAATCGCGATTCACATATCCGTTCTCATAAAGCTTCCTAAAGAAGGCGAAGGCTTCTTTCATCTTCGGGCTGATCATATCCGGAACCAGCTTCCCGTCCTCCATGTGCCACACGCCGGGATCGACGCCGAAGGAGCCGAAGAACATAGAACTCCAACCGATCCCTTCGAACATCGTGACGCCGTATTCGTCGTCCGGATCGCCGTTCCCGTTCATATCTTCCTTCTTTACTGCTTCGAAATAGGCTAGCCAATCCTCCATCGTTTCGGGAGTACCCATGCCTAACGTGTCAAGCCAGTCCTTTCGAATGAGTCCGATGCGGTCGTTCGCCGTTCCGACCAATACCGGGATTCCATAGATTTTCCCGTCCTTCGACACTCTGGGGCTATTCCAGGCGGTAGCGGGAATTTTGGACATGAGATTGCTGCCGTATTGCTCCAGTAACGGACCCAATTCTTTAAAGATCCCTTGCTCCACGGCACCCTCGTGCACGGTGGAATTAATGCCCGACGTGCGTACCAGGTCCGCCAACTCTCCGGATGCGAACCGTAACGATAGCTGCTGATCATAATCCGCGTGTCCTAAGAACTCGAATGATAAGTTGAAGCCGGACAATTCATTGAGTTTTTTAATGTACTTATCGCCGGGTTCGACGGTCTTCGCATACTCGGCTTCCGCGTGAGAGAGCAGCACGCTGATGGACGTATCCCCCGATGCGCCGTCTTGCTTTCCGGAGTTTGCTTCCCGGTTTTCTTTCGGGCCGGAACCGGCCCCCTGCGAGCACCCAGCGAAGACGACTGTTGCCAGAATTGCAAAAACGAGTGTTTTCCGCATTCTTGAAACCCCTTCCCCTTATCAAATAGTTTCTATTAATAAAGCGGCCATTTTTGGTTGGAATAGCCGCCGGTAATAGACTCGAATTAATGTTGACCATCTATCAAATCTGAAAGACTATGTAAAACCATTCTCTCGGCATCATGGCGGAACGGCGCGGGCAACCCGAAATATAGGGTTGAACCGATCGGCTCGTAACCGCCTTCTTCGCGTTGCTTCGCCGTCGTCACATACCCTGACATTCCATTGGAATACGCGACCGGAATAATCTTGTTACCTGAGAGTTGTTTAATGAATAACCCATATTCTACGACCATCTCTCCGCTCATAGATAACAAGGCCAACCCGTCAGCGATATCGACTCTGCCGAGTTCAAGAGGGATGGATGGGGAGAGCGCATCGGGTTCGTCCAATAATCGTTCGGCCCACGCTCGAATTTCGGGTGGTTGCGCGGAAGTTAGCATGTCGCGAAGCTGCTCCGGCGCCGGTAATCGGTCGAAGGGGAGGTCCACGTAAACCCTTCGATACCGAATCGCTGCAGGTCCGACAGACTCCAAACCGGATCGCAGCGTAAGTCGGACCGAATCGGCCAATCGTCGCCCTAAGGAATCGACGGTGTCCAGATCGCTTCGGACGGCGGGATTGATATCGCCGCAACAGCCCTGTAAATAACCGCTGACCCCACCCTCCTGCTCCTCCAGTAGATCCATAGCGACCCCGATAAATTCGGAGGAGACCCGATTGGCATTCGTTACGGTCGGATGACAGGCGTAATGCGTCAACAGCGCTTTCGTTCGATTCGTCCCTTCCACGGCAAACCGCACGACCGTAAGCTCCTGATCTCGAATTCCGGATTCGTTCAATCCGATCTCGATCGCATCGCCAATCTTTACTCGCCGGTTCACCCCGATATCGCAGCTGCCGACGCCGCGCTCGATCGTGACCGGTTCTGCGCAAGCGATGGCCGCCTCAACGCTGGCGAGCGTTTCGGTTTCAAGGAAAGATACATATTCCGGTACCGGGTCGCCGATATGAATCGTCCGATACGATACGGAAGGCCCGGAGTGCGTATGCGTCGCATGAAGGATAATCGCCTCCTCCGGGATCCCCCAAGTCCGATGAATCATTCTTTGAAGCGCTTTCACTCTGCGGCTGTCCCAAAACAAAATGTCCGCAATCGCAAGAAGGGCTTTCTCAACCGCATTCGTTTCCGTCCTACGTTCAAAGTAAAATGTCCTTACGTAAAGACGCTTGTCGATCCCATCGAAACCTTTCCCGTTCCGGCTCGCAAATCCTGCGAGGGGGACCGATCCCCAAGGGGTGATATCCCGTTTCGCGACTCCGAGTCTCATACGTCATCCCCTTCTTAACCCTCTATTACCAAGCCCAAGGATAAACTGAAATGTACTATGAACATCATGTTAAATGATTTACTATATCTTTATAGGTCATTTTTTTTGCCCATTAAGTCAATTCGTAGCACAACAACGGTAGGAGGGCATCCACATGGTCTCGTTTCCGGAATACGAGGAAATCTTAGTCGCCTCCAATGTACAGGACAAGCGATTCTCCTGCGTTGTCACAACGCATACCATTAAGAAACATTACCCCCTCCATTATCATGACATGCTGGAACTAGCCCTAGTTGTGAGGGGGACAGGAGTCGAATACATTAATGGCGAACCGCATCGCCTGCAACCCGGCTCGGTTACGTTTTTGCGACCTAACCAGATGCACGAGATTTTCTGCGATTCCGACAATCTAGAGGTTGAAATCTACTGCTGCATGTTCGACATCAGCGTCCTCTTCGGCGCGGATATCGACAATGATTTCGGAAGAGCGACTTTCTACCACAACATCGATCAGCCATCATACGTCGACTTGAATGACATGCAGCTCGATAACATGACTCGAATCTTTAAGCAGATGTTAGCCGAATATCGGGGCAATGCCTTCGCCAAGAACAATTTCGTTCGCTGCAAGCTGATCGAGGCGCTAATCTTGTACATGAGAATGTACCGTCAAAGCGAACACGAGACGCTTTCGGACAACCGTATCCGTTCCAACAAAATGATCTGGGAAGTCATTCAGTTTCTGAACACGCGTTATATGGACGATATTTCCCTTGAGGATTTGGCACGAAAATACGGATCGAGCGTTTCGACGATCAGCACTCTAATTAAAGAGGCGTTGGGGACTACGTTACTTCAGTACCTCCACACGCTAAGGATCCGCCGCGCGGAGGGACTGCTGTCGAATACGACGATGTCGATCATGGATGTCGCGATCGAGACCGGCTTTCAGTCGTTTCGAACTTTCTCCAGAGTATTTAAAAGGATTCATGGCGTTTCCCCGCGCGAGTTCCGAAACAGGCTTCCTAACCGCACCGGTTTACCGATTCGGGCCGACTCCTGAGCGGCCGCCGCCGCCTCATAAACTCGACTGTCGTCCGACCGGAAGTCATACCCGTCGGTTCGGGTCGAAGCGATCGCCGCATCCACGAAGGTGGCATGAAGGTCATCCCCCCAATGCGACCACGCTCGGGTCGAATGAATGCCCCCGGACGATTCGTTCCTTTGCCGGAAGGCGTCCAACGTCAGATTTCCTTCGGTGCCGACGAGTTCCAGTCTGAACTCCCGGCCGACCGGGGAGATAAGAGGCGACGAACGGGTTAGATCGATCGTCGCCGTTGCGCCGTTGGCGAAAGCAGCGTGCAAGAATACCGCATCAGGGCCGCTTCCCGCTTCCGCTGCACAATCGCAGCCAGCTTCAGCGTAGACCTCTACGATCGGACTCTCAATCATCCATACCAATGCGTCCGCCATGTGAACGACGTCTTGGAATGCGCCCCCATAGCCATGAACCCTTTCGCTCCTCCAGGCCGCTTCCCCGCCCCGATGAAATGCTTTCACGGCCATGATTTCGCCGATGTCTCCGCGCGCGATCGCTTTCTTCGTTTCTATCACAGACGACAACGTCCTAAAGGGGAACGCCTCAACCGCGTTCGACCTCCCTGAAAGCCATCCGATTGCCGCTCCATCCGTCCCCTCACCCGGTATTTGAAAGTAGAACTCGGGACAAATGAGGATTAGATCCTGTTCCGACTCCCATATACGCCTTGGGTCCAGGCCGTAACGAACCTTTCCAGTATCGAGCGAACGAACGCCTGTCGCTTCCGGGGGAAACGCGCTTACGCTCACGGAAGACACATCCGCTCTGCGAAGCAGAGCGAAGAGGTACCCCTCCGCATCGGAAAAAGCGGCAGTTATGATTCCTACGTTAAACCCGTTCATTGAAATTCCTCCACCGGGATAGGTACGCCCGACTTGACCGACATTGCCGCCGCTTTCGCCAGCGCGACTGCATTGCATGCTTCGCCGACCGTAATTCGCGGAGTTGCTCCGCTTCGGATACAGTCCATAAAGTGCATGAATTGCCTCAAGTACGGGGATCGCGTCAGCGGTTGATCGGGGATCAATGTCCCTTTCCGCCCGGAATTGTCCGCATCCGCCGTTTTCCTTATGATCATTGGTTTCGAAATCTGATTGTCGACATGGATGACGCCTTGCCGTCCCGCGACCTCCATCTGTGTCGTGAATGGCCCGGGGTATCCCCACATCGCTTCCACGTTGGCAAGTATGCCGTTCGAAAAGCGAAGCGTAGCATTGGCGTATGCCTTCCCTTCGGACTTCCGTTCGACTGCGTACACAGATTCCACAGGGTCGTCGGCAATCCACCGAACGAAGTCGAGATCGTGAATCATGAGATCGAAGATCACCCC
This sequence comes from Paenibacillus antri, assembly GCF_005765165.1. NCBI lineage: Bacteria > Bacillati > Bacillota > Bacilli > Caryophanales > Paenibacillaceae > Paenibacillus > Paenibacillus antri. The sequence goes on from NZ_VCIW01000001.1 coordinate 160,221, forward strand.
TCCGCTCTTCTCCTCATCGAGGAACCAACTATTCCATAGCGGATAAGCGCTAGCCCTCTTCGCATGAATGACGCGCAATGGGCCGATATCTCCTTGTCGAACGCCTACGAAGACATTGTGATATTCGGGGAAGAAACGCACGACATGTGCGACGAAGAGGTGCACCCCCATACTCCGGCACGCTTGTTCCATAGCCGCTCCATCGATCGGGTCGAGGGCCAGCGGCTTTTCGCAAATGACGTGCTTCTTTCGTTCTAGTGCCTGTATGACATACAGTTTGTGCAAGTGGGTAGGCAGGGTGATACAGACTGCGTCAAGATGTGGGTGTTGCAGGAACCTTAAGTAGTCCTCGTAGGGATGAGCCCCGTACTTAAGGGCAAAGGCTTTCGCTTGCTCCATTCGATAATGGCACACAGCTTGAATTTGCACACCTTCTATTGATGCGAAGTTATCGGCATAAATTTTGCCCATCGTACCGCATCCAACGATACCGATATTCATCCATGCCCCTCCAATGCTTGCTAGATGGCCTAATTATAGGCGACGACCGAAAGCCGGTTCGGACATTTCTCAACGAATTTCGGACATTTCCCGCGAATTCCGATATTTCCGAAGGAAGGTACCAAGCGAACCCAAGGCGGACATACCTAAGTGACTGAACGACGCAGTCGAAAAATCCATGGTTCCTTGTGCTGCCTGCTTGCTTACATTCCTCTTATTCCAGCGAAAATGAGTGCAAGGAAGCAACGGACGAGGAACGAAACTTGCAACAAATAAATGCACCATAATAGACATGACCGTTGAGCATCTGCTGCTAGCCTGATCAGACTGGCTTTTAAGTTCTCCTGCCCTTTTAATAAGCAACATCAATTTTTTAGGCCAATACTTTATTGTCCCAATGCAGATTGCCGAGAAGAAGGTACCTACCTACTATTGAACTTTTCATTTACGTTTAATAAGTAAGAAACCCAACCAACTTTTTGACGTTGGTCGGGTTTCTATGCGCTGCATAATTATAAAACCGGGTTTTATATCTCAAATTTTTAAACAAAATTTACAACTTATTGTGAACCATTTACAACTTTTGGTGAAACATCGCAAATCGTGTGTTGTTTCACCAAAAATTATAAATCGGAGCACGAAAAACCGCGTGGCTCCGCTGTTGGTGTTTCATAATTAACTGTAAAGAGCATGAAAAATCATCAAAGCAAACCGATTGTTTCATGAATAAATGATGGCTCCAACCCCCATTTATTCATCGAATGCATAAAAATTCACCATGACACTAAAGCATAATGTGAACCCAATAGCATTTGTTGACGTTATAAAAAATCGCCAAGCTTGGCGCGTTACTTGTATAGGATTGACCGTATCTACTATCACGTCGAGGCCCAATCGGAGATTTTGCGATGCAATTGCATAACAAACTATGTAGCCCCGCAGGTCCATCGACCCACGTTCCAGCAGCCCGCATAGCCTGCTTAACGACATCGACCCGAAGATACGTTGCCTGTAACTCTCTAACCAAAGCTGATTAGACTAAACCCCATACTTCTCTTGCAGACGAAAAAACCGACGGCCGTACGCATCCACGAGCTGGAATGTATTGTGCGTCTTGCGATGAGCTGCGTCGTACCCATGCGTCATGAGGATACGACCTCAGCCGGAAAACGTTTTCATCAATTTCACTGACTTCCCGAAGCCCGTAAATCGATGAGAGCACAGTGAATTTTTAAGAAAACTAAGGTAAGCCCATTGGCTAAAGGATAACAAAACAGCAGGTGCCTAGGACTGAAAGATGCGTCCTAGACTGCTGCTGCGCTGTAAATAACGCAAGTTCGAACCTGCCCCTGAACGTCTAACGTGCCCCATTGAACCGCTAAAAGCGTTTGTTTCCGTAATGCTTCAACACATGATACAGGGTCACCCATAAACTCAAGACCATCAAATATATCACGAAAGAATAATAGAGGTTATAACCATGTCTGTAATGGAAGATCCCGACGATCACGGACAATCGCTCGATCCCGGCGCTCACGAACGCCCAAACCAAAATATACAACAGCGAATGACGCGGCTTGATGCGAATGAAATCATATAGATAAAAGAAAATATAACTGTACGGGGCATACATGACATCTGAAAAGAAATCCATCACCTCGAAGCGGGACGAATCATTAATGACATAATAACTTACCGGAAGCACGCTTAAGGTATGGTCGAAGAAGAACCCGATAAACGCGCCGCAAATGAGGTACAAGCCGGTGGTCTTTTTATCAAAGCGACGCGGCAGCCATAACACCGCTAGAATTCCAACGAGGAGGGAAACAACGATAAACCACTCGTTCAGATTGAAATCATGGTCGTAACGAACTTCACTCAAGATTGACTCAGAACCTCCTTGCCAAAGCCGATATACCAACGGGCAATCCGCCAGATCAAGATGACGAATACCCCGTACATCAAAATCGAAATGACTGCGTTCCATCTCTCGTACTCCATGAGTTCAAGCCGCAAATAGACCCAGTCTGCCCCGCTCAAAATGAATACGATGGTTGCCGATAACGCTATGCGCCACTGCGTTTTCAATCGCGAAAGGAGGACGCATACAGCCAAGAGAACAAGAGGGGGGATGAAAAAAAATCGACAAATGTACATAGCGAGGGCACCTTCCACACTTCGTGTGAGCGGAACCCAGTGCAAATTGGCGTCCAGCGTGGTGAATACGGCAATCGTCATAATCACGATCACGAAATACAGAAATACCAAGTCCAGCAGCGACAATCCCTTAGGAACCATACCGAATACAAGGAGTACAAACCATGCCATTAACGCAAGAACCGCGAGGGACACCATAATCATCCTTCGAATGTGTTCTGGAAGATAAAAGTTTTGTTATTCCCTTATGGCCTTGAAATCATCCGATGATCCATTCAATTGAGTTTTCTCAAGTAGTGAAATCGACAAAACAAACGGCAACCGATTATCCAGTCGGTTGCCGTTGCTTATTTCTTAACCAACCGCCGTCGTTGGGCGGATGCATATTGTCTTCCCACAGCCGAATACGCGTCTCCACATATGTTATTTTCACAGGATTGCCGTTTCGAGTAAATAGGTAACGCAGAAGGCGAACAGCTTCATCTCTTTCCGTACTTCCTCCGTCAGCGCAACCGGGTCCGACCGGACGCGGGAGTTCGACGGCTTGCTCTCATAATAAAGCGTCTTCAATAAAGAAAAAATCGGGTGCTGGAGCCTCCGTCGACCGTGATAATCTGCCCTGTGACGTAGTCCGCAGCCGGGGACGCCAGGAACGCGACGACGTTCGCGACATCCTCCGGTTCACCGATGCGGCCGAGCGGGATCAAGCCGCCGATATGTTCTTTGTCGTACAAGGGATCGTCCGCTAGCTTCTCCACCTCCGTCGCCCCCGGAGCGACCGCATTGACTTGGATGTTATATTTCGCCAAGTCCAGAGCCAGCTGCCGGGTCATCGCGTTGATCCCCCCTTTGGTGGCAGCGTACACGGCGTAACGAGGCATCGTGAGCGACCCGTGCACCGAGCTGATATTAATAATCTTCCCTTTTCCCGTCTTGACCATCTCCCTTGCGCACGCTTGCGCGCAGAAAAAGGCGCCTTTCAAATTCGTATCGACGACCCGATCCCAGAACGATTCCGTCACTTCAAAGAAATCCTCCGTCGGATCGACGGCTGCATTGTTCACCAGCATATCGATTCGGCCGAATGCGCCGACGGCTTGCCGTACCAAACGGTCGACTCCTTCGAGCGAAGAAATATCCGCCTTCACGGCGATGGCGGAGCCGTTCCTGTTCGATATTTCGTCTACGATCTCCAAAGCTCCCTGCTCGCTGTGAGCGTAATTCACCACAACGCATACTCCCGAATTCGCCAGCTCGATCGCGATTTTCTTGCCGATTCCGCGGCCGGCGCCGGTTACGACCGCTACTTTTCCCGTAAGCGCAGACATCTTGCACCTCCTTAATGTATTTGAAGGAACTCCTCGCCCTCAGCGGATCGAGCCGTGCCATGCCCGCCATTTGTGATTCGCTTCATGATAGGTACCGGTTTGGAATTGATAGGAGGACATCGCCGGCGTCACGAACAGATCCGATCCCTTGTAGCGAAGCCCGATGCCGTTGACGAATCCGTACCTCCTAGAGCCGGAGCCTTCCGTTGTCACACACGAGAAATCGGCATCCGTTTCGATGCTTCCGTAAGAAAGGCGGCTTTGATCCCATGAATATTTAGGGTAATGCGGAACATCGAGAAATCCCTTATTCAAATCCAATTTATACGTCAATTCATTCGTTTTGTCTGGTCCGGAGTAGGCGACTGCGAGTTGATCGTTGGCTGGAGAAAGCGCTGTTACCGTCGTTCTGCCGATGAATTCCTGAGCGTTCTGGCGTACCGGAATCGGGGTCAGCGTCGTCACGAAACAATTCATGCCGCCTGCCGCTATGTACCGGCTGTCCGCTTCGAAGATCATATCGCTTTCGGCGTAGCAGCGCCTGATCCGCTCATGCCCGGTGGGACGACTGCTGCCGGGAAATTCGATCAGCAAGGCGAGCTCCCGCCGGTTCGCGAACGGCTTCGGATCGCCGGCAGCGCTGTGAATGTGCCGAACCTGCCCGACATAGAAATCTTTGTTCGCCTCCATCACCGTACCGGGATGCCATAGATTTACCGTGCTAAGCGATTGATCGGCCTGCGACATCGTCCAATCCACGACGATATATGCCCCGTCTTCCTTCAAATACGTGATGCAGCGGTCCCATATCACCTGGCGGTACGGATCGTTTAATCGGGTTCTGCTATACTCGATTCCGTCGAAGGAGTGGAAATGCAGCAGCTCCGTGGATACACGTCTATAGGTCCCGTCGTCATGTATAAAATCATACATGCTCCCTTCCGGGTCGGGACGTCCGCTGCGGAATACGAGACGGTTGTGATAAATGTCCGCCCGGTATTTGCCGTTAGGAGCCTGGTCGCGGTATCCGCCGTCGTGCAGCAAAATGTTTTGCTCCTTGACCAGCATCAGAATCGAATTTTCATCGGCATGGCCGTGATGCGCTTTCTCCGCAGGGGCGTTAATCGTACGGCGCAAATATTCGCGCGGCGTAAACGCGTAATCGCCTTCGTCCCGGTAATTATAGAGCATATAGGAAGAGTCATCTTGAGCGCCGTCGCGGAAGACGATCTTCTTGCCGATCACGTCTTCAAGAAGCAGCTCGCTTTTCCAGTCCGGCTTCACCGGGTCCAGCGTATCGTCCCCCCACAGATAGGCATAGGTGAAATAAGCAGCCACAAATAGCGACGGCGGTCCATCCAGCTGACCCATTCCGTACTCGCGGATCTGTTTCGCCGCGTACTTCATGTGCCCGCAGCGGTAGCGCGCCGCTCCCTTTTCCAAATAGACGGACCAGAGCAGCCAATGACTGTTGAACATCGCATCCCCGTAATCCGGAATGAGCCCGTACGGCGTAATCGCGCGCGTCATGAAATCGAAATAATATTTCGTCTGCGGCTTGGCGAAATAGTCCGCTTCCTTTCCCGTTTGCTCGGCGTACACGATGCACGAAATCAGCCATAGCGGCAGGTACAGCTCCGAATCCTCGATCGACCAACGGCCGTACGATTCCTCGGCAAGCAAGTCGCGAAGCTGGGCCCACTGCCTCGTTTCCTCCGTATCCCCAAGTGCGGTTATGGCCAAAGACAGCGCGAATACCCGCAGCATCGAACGGTTGTGAGCCCCCCATTCGGGATAATGCAGCATGCCGTGAATGGCGCTGCGGATCGAATCCTCGATCCGGCTCGTTTCCGCTTCGCTTAACAGCTCCGACCCTTTCATGAATAAGTACCCTTGAATATAGTGCGTCCCTTGGAACATCGTCTCGAAGGACGGAATCCCCTTGGCGTATTCGGGATGCCGCTGCGCAAGGTCTGCAGGCACAATCGCCTTGAACTCCTCGATCGCGAGCAGCATCCGCTTCGCCTGCTCTCCATATTCGCGTTCGCCGGTTACCCGGTACAGAAAGCCTTCGGTGTGAGCTCGTTGCGGGATAATCCCCGGAGGAGAGTACATGCCCAGAAAACGATTCGGATCGAAGGACGATTTCCAACTTTCGATTTGCTTCTCGTACTGCCGACGCGCTTCCAGGACAGCCTCTTGAATGTATTTCAGGTACGATTGCCGATTCATCTACCGGTTGTCCTCCGTCTCAGGGAATCGGATACGGAGCGTCCGGTCCGTCGGAGTCACCCAGTTGACGGTCAAGTTCAGCGCATCGCGGTTGATCTTATCGTTGCGCATCGAGACATCACGATGTTCGAGAGCCCCCGCCGAAATCCGGATGGCGTCCTCTCCGACCGCGAATACAGCGTCGCCTTCCGTCAGCTGTACAACGCTAGGGGCGGCTTCCTTCAAGCCTTGACCGGATAGTTCGCCTTTGGGGTCAAACATACAGACCGCTTGCAAATAGATGTTCGGGATGGATTCGGACCGAACGCGAACGTCTACGCCGCGTTCCAGCAGCGTAATTTCTACCGCTACCGTTAAAAACTGAACATGCGTTTTCTCGCGCAAATGATTGGGCATCTTGACGTACATGCCGTTCGTCCCTTCCGTCAAGTGCTTCGGAAGCGGGTTCCAGTAACAGCCTTCCAGCTCCACATCCATCCGGTACGTATGCTCGCCGACCTTCTTGATCGAGGGGAACGCCGCGGCGCCGACGCCGAACCACCCTGCACCGAGCTTCAAGCCGTACATCGCCGCTTTGCCGTATCGGATATGCAGCAGCTCCGGCTGCCCTGCCATGGCCGTTACGCTGATCTTTCCCTTCCGGTGACGAAGTACGGAGGCCCCGTGCGGATGCTGCACAAGCTTGCCGAGATACGGAACGTTCTTCGGTACCGGAACCTCGTTCTCTTCGCCGAATAACATCGTGTAGTCGTCCGAAAGCGGCCCGATCAAGTCCAACGCGTTCATCTCTTCCGGATACAGCATCCAAAAAATCAATGCATGCGAACCGCGAGGCGCGGTCTTTGCGGCGACGCCGGCCATCGCCCCGAATACGGGATTCCGGTCCTGCTTCGCCATCAGATGATAAATCACGTAATACCAGTCGTCCATCATCATCGTCTGCCCAAAATCCTGGCGTCCGGAATACTCGGTGACGATGGAATCATCCGGATGCAGCATGTACTGCATCATATTCAAATTCGAACGAATCGCTTCGAACGCCGGCTCGTATCCGAAAATCAGCCCGACGTCGTACAAGTGGATCGCGCACGCGCCGTTGTAAATCGCGTTGCTGCGCTCCGTCCATTCGCCGTAATCCGTAATATCGAGGCCCTCGTCCAGAAATTGAAACGCGCGGTCGCGGAACGCTTCGTCGCCGAAAATCTCATACAACTTCGCAAGCGCCCCCGCCATCACCCAGCGATGGTTCGGCGTATGAATACCTCCGTTCAGCAGGCAGGGCTTCGCCCGTTCGAGAAAAAGAAGCAGCGACGCGCGAGCCTCCGCCAGCTCGTCCAGCCCGGATCGCTCAGCGATCTGATAGAGCAACGCCGCAAGATGCGAGGTAAAGGCCGTATCCGGCGGCGAATCGATATTGCAGTTCACCAACGAGATGCAGCCGCTCGCCAGCTGAGATTTCAAAAATTGCGCCATCGCTTCTTCGATGTCAATCAATAGCGATGCATCTCGGTAATAGCCGGACTCCGGGTTCGCAAACAAGGGCAGCATGAGGGAAGCGGAGACGAGTCCGAGCGGCTCGGGAGCTGCTCCCGAAGCGATTGCCTCCTGGCGCCTACTTCGAAACTGGCGTAAACGTTCATCTTGTAGCTTCACAATCTCGCGAACCGTCTCCGCGGTGGAACTATTCAAAAGGCTCAACTCCTGTTTCGGTTTATTGGACATCCCCAGTATAAAATCGGCTGAAAGCGTTTCACATCATGTGATCTTGTTCTTTTATTAGGTTTATTGCGCTTTGCGCTCGCGATGATTGACAGGCCGGCGGGCACGGGATAAGTTGAAAAAGCGATGAGCAGATGGGAGGAGTTTTGGAATGGATCAGGAAACAATGAACATGTTTCGGACCTTGACGGAGCTTCCGGGAGCGCCGGGCTTCGAGCACGAAGTGCGCAGGTTCGTACGCGGGGAATTGGCGAAACACACCGATGAGTTTGTGGAGGATCGGTTAGGCAGTATATTCGGAGTGCTGCACGGGGATCCGGCCGGTCCCCGTATCATGGCGGCCGGCCATATGGACGAAGTCGGTTTCATGGTAACGGCCGTTCTCGACAACGGGATGATCCGCTTTCAACCGTTAGGCGGCTGGTGGAATCAGGTGTTGCTCGCGCAGCGATTGCAGATCGTCACCCCTCGCGGACCCGTACTGGGGGTCGTCGCGTCCACGCCGCGTCACCTGCTTGACGAGGCGCAGCGAAGCAAACCGGTCGAGATCGCCGCGATGCATTTGGATATCGGCGCGGACAACCGCGATCATGCAATGAGCATGGGCGTGCGGCCGGGACTGTCCATCGTGCCCGTGAGCGCGTTTACGCCGCTAAGCAACGAAAAGAAAATATTGTCCAAAGCGTGGGACAACCGGTTCGGCGTCGGCCTCGCCATCGAGCTGGCGCGAGAACTGAAGTCCGCGCCGCTGCCGAACACGTTATATGCCGGAGCGACCGTTCAGGAAGAAGTCGGTATGCGCGGAGCCCAGACCGCGGCCGCGCTGATCGATCCGGATCTGTGTTATACGCTGGAAGCGGGACCCGCGGGAGATACCGGCGGAGACCCGCATGCTCTCGGCCGCATCGGGAAAGGCGCCGTCGTTCGGATCTTGGACAGCGCCATCGTCCCGAACCGCACGTTGACCGAATTCATTCTCGATCTTGCCGAAACCCATAAGATCCCGTACCAATATTTCATCTCGCCGGGGGCGACCGACGGAGGCAAAATTCAACTGCACGGCCGGGGCGTGCCGACCGCGGTGCTTGGAATCTGCGCCCGCTACATCCATACGCCGGCTTCCATGATTCATACGGACGATTATGATGCGGCCAAAGAACTATTGATCAAGCTGATTCAAGCTTCGGACAAGACGATGTACGAAACCGTCATTTCCTTCGCATGAGGCATCAAAAAAAGCAGCCTGCGCCTTCCGGGTTACCGGTCGGTGCAGGCTTTTTCATGCTTCATTACTTATTGATAATTACCTGTTGTTGAGTTCGGCAAGCTTCTCCGTAATTTCCTGGTCGAACTCTTTACCGCCGAGTTTATACCAACCGTCCAGCACATTCGCCCATTCCTTCTCGAAATCAGGGGCGATTACCGCCTTGGAGAGCGCCTCATATGCGTATTTGGTAAGATTGACGGATTTCTCTTGAGCAACCGGACGAGGGCTGTCGATCCCCTTACCCGAACCGCCGAATTTTTCGAATTGCTCATAGTGAGGCGACATCAATTCGGCATATTCCGGATCGGGGTTCAATTTCAGCATCTGTTCTTTCGACGGCGAGCTCATGTAGCCCTGCGTCAGCAAGTTCAAGTCGCCGAGATACCAGTCGATTTCCTTCTTGTTCTTCTCGATATCGATCGGAACGCGAAGCCCGTCTTCGACATTGTAATGCTGACCCTCGAATCCGCTCTGGACGACGGTAATATTTTTGGCCAAGAAGTTCAAATATTTAACCGCCGCTTCCGGATTTTTGGTGCTCTTCGGGATCAGATTCAACAACCCATTGGCGGGGACCTTGTCCATGTACTGGCTGCCGTCTTTCTGTTTGAACGGCATGACCGTTACCCACTTGGCTTCGGGAACCGACTTCCTCGTATTCGTCGTCATGACATACGGATCTTCGTTGGAATCTACGAAGCCGGCTTGGCCCGATGTAAGATGCTGGGTAAACATCTGCCCGTTAACGTCCGTTACGAACTCTTTGGAAATGAGCCCTTCTTTGTACAGCTTATTCAAAAAGGCGAAGAACTCTTTCCCTTCCGGCGTGTCGATGGCCGAATGGAACTGACCGTCCACCAGGTTGCCTTTAGGCATATAGAGATCCACCAACCCCGGACCGTCGCTGTTCACGCCGGCGCCCCACATCGGACCGAATAAGAATCCTTTCATCGATTGGTTAATGGCCGGCAAAGCCCACGGTACGACGTTCTCCTTGCCGATGCCGCCGGGATCCTGTTCCTTAAACGCTTTCAGTACGGTGTAGAGCTCGTCAAGGGTAGTCGGAGCTTGCATGCCCAGCTTATCGAGCCAATCTTGACGGATCTTCATCGAAGGGCCGCTGTTCCGATTCATCCGGAGGGCCGGAATTCCGTAGCGCACACCTTTATAAGTGCCCGCAGCTTCAAGTGACGGTTGGATCAGGTTCTTGATATCTGGACCATATTGATCAAGCAGATCGTCGAGTTCCCAAAGTCCGCCCTGCTCGGCATACTGGAACATCAAATCTTGATTGTACGTAATGACAATGTCAGGAGCTTCACCGGAAGCCATCCACACGTTCAGCTTGTCGGTTTCCTGCGAACGGGGCAGCGTGACGTATTCCACTTCCAGATTTGCTTCTTCCAATGCTTTTTCTTGCAGCCATTTTACGACGATGCTGTCTGTGATCTTCGTTCCGTCCGGAGAATTGGAGCGATCCCAGAGTGAAACGCGTACCTTCTGAGGTTTCTCCGAAGCATTCGCCGCAGGTTGCTCTGATGTAGTAGTCCCAGGTTTCGTACTCTCGGAATTTCCAGTGCCGGCTTCGTTGCCCTGAGAGCAGCCTGCAAAAACAGTCGTGACCATGGCGAGCGCCATGCCAAGCATAAGACCTTTTTTCACGTCTTTTCCTCCCTTTTTTCATCTACAGGTATATGATTAAAGGAAGCTCTTCCGTCAGCTGATGCGGAAGGTACTCCCTGTCAGCCTTTGATGGAGCCCAGCATGGCACCCTTGACAAAGTACTTCTGCAGGAACGGATAAACGATCAGGATCGGCAATGTAGCAAATACGACAGTGGCGGCCTTAAGCGATTCCGCGATTATTTGCAGATCATTTTGCTGCTGCAGCGTCTCGAGCGAAGTATCCATCTGTGCCAGAAGCAGGATATTTCTCAACTTGACCTGCAGCGGGTAATAGTCGGGATCGTTGATAAACAGCACTGCATTAAAATAAGAATTCCAGTGGCCCACGGCATAAAACAACCCGATCGTCGCGAGCGAAGCGCCCGACAACGGCAATAGGATACGGATCAGGTAGCGGATGTTGCCGCAGCCGTCGACCACGGCGGCCTCGCGCAATTCGTCCGGTATATTTTGGAGAAATGTCTTCATAATAATGACGTTGAATGAGCTGATGAGTCCGGGAATGATGAGCGACCAAATCGAATCCAGCAAGCCGAGAGCCTTCACCAATAAGAAGAACGGAATTAAGCCCCCGCCGAACAACATCGTGATAATCATATAGTTCATGAAAAACGTACGGCCCTTCAAATCGCGCCTGGATAACGGATAAGCGGTAATGACCGTAAACAGCAAATTCAGCAACGTACCGACGACCGTAATAAATACGGTTACTAGTAATGACCGAATTACCTGCTCGTCGCCGAGCACGGTCTTCATCGCATCCCATTGCCAGTCCACCGGGAAGATGGTGACCGCTCCGGTCTGGATCGCATGATTACTGCTGAAAGCGTTCGCAAGGGAGTTTAGAAAAGGAAACACACAGGCAAACGTAATCAGCGCGAGCATGCCGTAGTTGATCACATTGAAGATGATGTCGCCCGTCGTATATTTCCGGAAAAAACTTCGCGACCTTGTTTGAACATTTGTTTGCGTCATAGCCGGCCTCCTTCCAAAGCTCGCATTACCATATTCCCTCGTTCCCCAGCCTCTTGGCCGTATAGTTCGCACCAAGGACGAGAATGAGATTGATGACGGATTGAACCATGCCGACGGCGGTCGTCAGACCGAATTCGCCTTGTTTAATCCCGACGGAATAAATATAAGTACTGATGACCTCCGAAACATCGGTGACGACGGGATTGGTGAGCGCGAGCGGCTGCTCGATCCCGATTGAAACCATATGCCCAATGTTCAAGATTAGCAATACAACGATGGTCGACATAATGCCGGGAAGGGTAATATTCCAAATTTTACGGAAGCGGCCTGCCCCGTCGATCACCGCCGCTTCATACAGATGCGGGTCGATGGCCGTCATGGCCGCCAAATAAATGATCGTACCCCATCCCGCTGCCGCCCAGACGCCCGAAAACGTATAAGCGACGATCCACCACACTTTATCGACCATAAAATAAATTTCTGGCAAGCCGATCTGCCGCATGATTTCGTTCACAACCCCGTTTTCGGGAGACAACAGATTGTACACGATGCCGCCAAGCACGATCCACGACATAAAGTGAGGCAAATACAGGAGCGATTGAGATATTTTCTTGAAGTATTTGGCCCTGACTTCATTCAGCATCAATGCAAGGATGATCGGGGCCGGAAAGCCGATAACCAAACTGAGAACGTTCAGCGTCAGTGTATTCCGAATCATCTGCCAGAAAGCAGGGATATCCAACATTTCCTTGAAATGATCCAATCCAACCCAATCGCTCGCGAAAATACCTTTAAATATATTGTAATCTTTGAATGCGATGATCAAGCCGCCCATCGGGATGTAGGAGAAGATCAGAAAAAACAAAAAACCGGGAACGAGCAGCAAATACAGATCATAATTTTTCTTTATTTCTTTCCGAAAAGGTCCCAGCTTCACATGGACTTCGGCTTTGTCCATACTTCGGATCCCTCCTTACGAATTGATAAATGAAACGAGTAAAGGAAACGCTTACAACCGATGTAGAACCCCGCCGCCATTGCTATGGATTCAGTATATGAATAAATGTAAGCGTTTCAAATGTGATAATCTTTACATTTTATTAGTTATTCGAATCAGACTCGTGACAACTAGACTTGTCCGTCCTCCGCATGTCTCAAGCTTTCGACCAGCATCAGCAGCGTCATGGATTGTCCGTACGGCATCGGACAGATCGGGATTTCCTTGTAGAAATCCAAGGTGCGCCCCATTCTCGTCCCGTAGGAAACCCCTTGAACCGTACCTCGTTCGTCGATTTTGCCGATTACCGCATGCAACGCTTTCATCCCGATTTCCCGGTACGACTCGCTCAAATAACCTTTGCGGATCGCCTTCAGGATTCCGTATGCAAATCCGGCGGTCGCCGACGTTTCCTCGTAAGAGGACGGATCATCCAGAAGCGTGTGCCACATCCCGCTGGAGGCCTGGTATTCCGCGAGCGTCTGCACCTGACGTTCCAAAGAGGATAGGAGGAACAACTCGACGCCGAGCGGCAGGCGGACCATATCGAGAAAATCGACCAGACCGGCAGTATACCACGCGTTCCCTCGTCCCCACAGCACTTCCGCAAAATTATGGTTGCCCTCGAACGTCCAGCCGTGGAAGAACAAGCCCGTCCGGGTATCCGTCAAATATTTGAGGTGCACGAGGAATTGACGAATGCTCTCCTGTACGTAATGCTCTTTGTTCAGAAGGATTCCCATTCGCCCCATGAAGAGTACCGTCATGTACAGGGTGTCGTCCCAAAGCTCGCCTTGATTCGGATTATCGATCGCATTATGCGTAATGCCGAACTCTTTCGTCCGCGGCATCTCATTCACCGCATAGCTTGCCCACTCCTCGCAAATCCGTAAATATTCGGGATTTCCGGTGAGATCGTAGAGATAGCTCAGCGTTAACAGCGGGCACATCGTGTTGACGTTTTTCGCGGGAAGACCTTCCCGAATGCGGTTGTCGAACCAATCCGTCAGGTAGGTCAGGATCGATTCATTCCCCGTCTCCAAATAGTACCGATACAACGAGAACAGGCCGACGCCTTGCGACCAATCCCACTTATCCATCGATATGATGCTTACGGGCGTGTCCTCTTGGATCGTAATTTCAAGGTTTTGCATGCCTGAGATGACGTTCTGGATCAATCCTTCGATTTCGTTCCGATCTAGCTGTTGTTTTGGCATCCTTATTCTCCTCCCTTGTTCACTTACCACTTTAAAATAGGGCGAGGGAGGTTTACATACGGGATTCTTACGTTTTTATTAGTTTTCTTTCACTCCGTTTTTGTACTCCTTGGGCGATCGCCCTTCGATTCGCTTAAATACTTGATAGAAATAAGCGTACTCTTTATATCCGACCATCTCGCCGACTTCGTTGACCTTATATCTTGGATCCCGCAGCAGCCGTTTCGCGGCTTCGATTCTTGCCTTCGATACCAGATCGACGAAATTGATGCCGGTTTCCGTCCGCAGCAGCCGACTGAGATAGCTGTGGCTGATCCCGAAATGTTCGGCGACGGAGGTCAAGTTGATCGGCTCCGAGAAATGAGTGTTGATGTAGTCGATAACCTTCCTGACCATTAGACTGTACTCTTTCTCTCCTCCTTCCACCTTGCGCTTGACGACTCCGATCCATTCGGCCAAATAGTCCGATGCTTCTTTAAGACTATTTAGTCGGAACACATCGTCCAGCACCTGGTCGATGCTCTTGCCGAGTCCGAATTCGTCTCCGGTCAAACGGAAATAGTATCGGGCGGTTGCGATGCAAAGTTCCGACAACAGTCCCTTTACCACCAAAATATTGCCCTCGCTGTACACGCGAATCTGTTCTAAAAACCGTTCCAAATAGCCGACGACTTCCTCGCCGGTAGACTGCTCGAGCATCCGATTAAACTGTTCGAGATCTTGCATAATGGAAAATTTCCCGGCTTCTCGGAATTCCGAACTTGCATCCTGAAGCAAAATATGGTCTGCCTCCAGGAAAAATCCGGAATTGATCAGTCCCTTGACCTCCCCGTAGGCTTGGTTCAGCTCCATCAGCGACTTACGGAGGATGCCCACGGCGATATGGCAGCGTACGCCGTTCCATCGCCGTATCCGCTCGAGCCAATCCGACGCAAGCGATTGCAGCTTCATACGCGCTTCGCGCGTCGTCGGAATACGGGGAAACAGGCAGACGAACAATAATTCGTCATTTCGATAAGCGGGGATGATTTGGAGTTCGTCTTTTTCGGTCGCGGATAACACGGTTTCGACGATCCGCTCGCGATAGGCGGTGAACGCCGGGTCCCGTTCTTGAGATCCCAAGGGCAACGGATTTACCGCAATCAACGAAAACCGGCTGTAATGAATCCCAAGCTCCTTCTGCACGGACTGGATGCCGTCTTCCTCCATCGCTTTCCCGCCGATCAGATCGGTCATCCATTTGCTGCGCAATGCCGGCAAGCTGCTGTTGTGGCGTTGCTCCAGAACGTTGTATTCGCGGCTGAGCCGCTCGACGGCCAGCTTCTCGGATCGCATTGCGTCGATTTCGCGGGCGGCTGCTTCTACAACCTTATAAAGCTCATCATTTCGAAGCGGTTTTACGATAAAATCGAAAGCGCCCAGACGAATCGCCCGTTGCGCGTATTCAAATTCCTGATAGCCGGTGATGAGAATCGTTTTCGAAAGCGGCAAGTTCGTGTGCATGACTTCCGTCAAATACAAGCCGTCATGACCGGGCATCCGAATATCCGTAATGAGGATGTCGGGTCGCATGTCCAGAATCAGCCGCTCTCCTTCGAAGCCGTCTTCCGCATGGCCGACCACTTCGCAGCCCAGACGTTCCCAGTCCATCGTCTGGACGATGGATCTGACGATAATCGGCTTATCGTCAATGACGATCACTTTCTTTTTCATCTCGCTCTTCTCCCCGCATGATAGGCAATCGGATCAGAATCGTCGTATATTCGCCGGGAACGCTTCGGATCGATAATCCGTATTCGCCTCCGTATAGGATGCCAATGCGTTTGTGAACACTGATGATACCGACCCTCGTATGCTTATCCTTCACGGGCAGGCCGGGATCATTCCCCGGGTTCATCACTTTGTCGATCGTCGCTTCGTCCATGCCGATCCCGTTATCGGTCACTTCCAGAATCAATGTCTCCCCTTCGGATCGACAGGCGATTCGGATCGTCCCTTTCCCGGGTTTTTCTTCGATTCCATGCTTTATCGCATTCTCTACAAGCGGCTGCAAAATGAATTTAGGCACGACGCAGTCCATCCATCGTTCATCGAGCTCATAACAAACCGCGATTTTATCCTCGTAGATGATTTGATGAATCGTTAAATAGTCGCGGATAAAATCAAGCTCTTCTCTGAGCGGGATAGTATCGCCCTTCTTCCCGATGCTTTCGCGCAGCAAGGAGCCGAGCAAATAAATCAATTCCCCGATCTGCTCCTCGCCCTTCAGCTTGGCCAAGGCGTAAATCGATTCCAACGTATTGTATAAAAAATGCGGATTGATTTGAGCCTGTAACGCTTTATACTCGAACTGCAGCGTCCGATACTCCGCCTTCTGCTTCAGCAGCTTTTCTTTATATACCGTATTGACGAGTTCACTGATTTTATCCGCCATCAGATTGAACTTCTCCGCCAACAACCCGACTTCATCCCGATTCCTCGGCACGATAATCCGATGGGAGAAATCCATCGTGAAAATCGTCATGCTGTGCAGAAGCAGCCTAACGTTGCTCGTTATGCTTTTGGACAAGAAGGCCGCAAGCAGGAAGGCGGCGATCAGCGCGATGATCGTAATGTGGATCGTCCAATACTTGATGACGGACGTCCCCCGGGTCAGCTCGTCTACCGAAATGATTTGAACGATGCTCCATTTATCGCTGGATGTCGAAAGAACCGTATATAAATAGTTCGTATTATTCCACTGGAAAGAATGGGTAGAGCTGTCGCGATGTAAGTAAAAATGATTGTCCATAAAAAACGCGGCTAATTCCGGAACGATGCCGCCGCTGTTCATGATCTGATGATCCTCGTTCAAAATCAAAATATTCGAGCTGGTCAACCGATTGATTTCCGTATAGATGTTTTCGATTTGATTGCTCTCGATCCCTAGCACGACGGTCCCGACATAAGCGCCTGTCGTCAATCCGTATAGCGACTTGAACATCAATAGGGTTCCTTCCGAACCCGGGACCCATATCGCTTTGCCTCTCATCTGCTTCACTCGCTCAATGTCGACCCTGTCGAGGCCGATCCCGGCCAAATCGGAATCCAATGTTTTGCCGATATGGCGGGGAGCGCCGTTCGGTTCGATATAAGCAGCTCGAACGATATAGGGTTGCGAATAGAGCAGGTTGGACAAATAATCGGCGATGTCTTTGCTTCGAAGAACACTGCCGGTATGATCGTCGCTTTCTTGGATTGGAACTTGATCCAAGTTCGAGAGCCTGAACACCTCGAAGGCCAGCTCTTCGATATCCGAAGTCCGTTTCTCGAGGTTGATGCCGATTTGATCGATGAGGAAACGGGAGTAGCTCGCCGTATTGTTTTTAATCGTATTGACCGACACATTGTAGAGGACTGTCGCAATCGTTAACACGAGAATCAAGATGATCAACACGAAGGAAAGCAGAAATTTTGTGCGGAGCTTCATGTCGTGTATTTTTTCCACTATAGTATTCAACGTTGTCACCCCGCCCAATCATGAAAAATAGCGCTATCTTTCATCTTAACACAGGGGCTTCCGACGCCGCTATCGTTCCCGCCATCCATACAGATGGGAGAGATAGGGGACTTCCCCCTGATCTTTCCCATACTCGATCGCATTAATTCGGTCTTTCGCTCTTCGCAGCCCGCAGTCGAAGGGTAACGATCGCCCCCGGCGATAGGTTGCCCAGATCGAGCCTGCGATCATCTTCCAAAGCTAGACGCCTGATCTTGTCCTCCACCAGATTCACTTCTTCCGCGAATTCGACGGGGAACGAGAACGCAATCCTAGCGCGCGTCGGCCTATTGTGAGGCTCGAAGAGCCGAAGCACGTAGTCCGCTTCCGTTCCGGAGCTTCCGAAAGCCGGCTTGAATGCCGTTGCAAGCAAGCCCTCGGACGGCTGCCACCCCGAAGAACCAAGCTCCTCGATGCGGATCGCCCCGAACGGTTCCGATAGCGGCGCATCGCCCGATTCGCTCATATGCGCGGCCATGGGCTGATTGAATTCCCATGCCCTTCGATCCGCTTGCCCCGCCTTCCAATCGGACGCATGGGGATATACCGAGTAGGCAAACTCGTGTAACCCGAGATCCGGGAGATTGTCGGGCTCGTAAGAGCTTCTCAGGAGCGTCAGCGAGATCGTAGAGCCTTGGATCGAGCAGCCGAATTTCCCGTTATTAAGCAGCGTGACCCCGCAGCTTGAAGGAGATTCGGCTTCCGATACACCGCACCAATGGATGGCCGGCACCTCTTGTCCGTTCGCCTCGCGTCGAATCGTGCCGAACGGAATATCGAATACGGCGTCCGGCGATTGGAGCTGCGTCGCGAACGACACCTTTAGCATCGGGGCATCCGCTTCGGCCGTCCCCTTCTCCTGCCAGTTCACGCGGGTCAGAACATCGATCCGTTCGATCCCGGCGTACATCCGGATCTCTTGACGGATTTCCGAGGACTGATGGCGGTGAACGACGGCGATCGATTGAACGACAGGTCCATTGGTCACCGCGGACACCTCGGCTCCGCGAACAAGCCGGTGGATTCGGGTGATGGGACCGATATGCCAGGCCGACATGCCGTGCGGTGCTTCATCATGCACCTCCAACAAATTAAAGCCGGCCTTGCTCGTCAATTCGCGTTGAAGCGTCTTGTCCAAGAGGCTTGTGATCGTGCCGGAACCGCTGTCCACCGCGAGACGATACCGATTGTTCTCAAGTATGTGCGTTCTGCCTCCGCCGGCGGAAACGACGTTACTGCCGTCAGCTTTGGCTCCGGCAGCTTTGGAATAACGATAAGACGCGAAGCCGTAAGCAGGGATTTCTTCCGCCAAGAAAACTACGGAACCGTCATTCATTTTTTGAATCGGCGTCCGGTTCCCGGAGGAATTTATCATTTCATCGCCGGTTTCCCAGCCTTCTATTTGCGGGAAATCGCTTCGCTGTAGCGTGACGATATCGGTCCGGCTCCACGACAGCGAGTTGAACACGGTAACGACCGGGTCCGAGGCCCCACGGCTGCCGGGGATCGTCCGCTCCATCGCGCGGCGCGCTCGGCTCTCGGCGATCGAACGAGCGTCACGAGACGCGGGCACCGCCTCCTGATACGTCACCTGAATGGCGCAGCCGCAGACGATATCATGGAATTGGTTAAAGCATTGCGTACGCCACGGCTCCCGAAGCGCATGCTCCGTCTCCGCGGGCGGCGGCGGATTCGTTCCGGATGCAAGCGAGTAAGCATCGGCAATAACGGTGAGGCTTTCCGCCTGAACAAGCGCATGCTCCGTTTCCCGATTCGCGCGCTTGATATCGCCGTGAGACGTATAGCAGCCTTCGAAAATCGTGTTAAGCTCCCCTTGAATGACAGGGAGGCGAACGCCGGATGACTCGACATCCCGATAGAACGCGGTACTACCCGAGAATATAAAGCGAGGCAAGAGACGGCTTTCGTTCAGTCGTATTCCTCTGCGAATATCTTGTTTGGTCACGCCGCCCCCGTGGTCGCCGATCCCGTACACATACATATTGCAGGACAATCCGTAATCCTTGGCCATCTCGATCGTGCCCGGAACGATATCGGAGGCATAAATTCTTCCGTTATAATGACGGGGATCTTGAAAGGCGAGCACGCGAGAGCCGTGTTCCCCTTCCCACCAGAACAGCGAAGCCCCTTTGCCTGCTCTGCAAAAGTAATAGTATTTTAGCCCGGCCTGAGACAAAATGTCCGGCATCGTCGCCGGGTGCCCGAACGTATCCGGCTCCCAACAAATTTCCGGAGATACGCCCAGTTCATCCCGGCAATACGAGATGCCTTCGACGAGCTGCCGGATCATCGTCTCGTAGCCGGCCATGTTCAAATCGCCCTCCACCCAGGTCGAGGCCGTTACGTCCCAGCGCCCTTGATCGATCCGGGCTTTGACCCGAGCCCACAGCTCCGGATACCGCTCTTGCATGGCTCTGTACGTGGCGGCTTGACTATGCGAGAAACAGACGTCCGGATATTCCTCCATCATACCGTCGACCGATTCGAAGTCTCTGCGGATCAAGTCCTCCGTTTCGCTCCACGGCCATAACCAATTCATATCGATATGAGCGTGTCCGACCAAATAAATGCGATACTTCTTCGCATACGGCTCGAACGAACGAAGCTTCTCCCGCACCGACGCGATGGAGCGTTCAAGCTCCTCCCATCGGTTTTCCTCAAGAGCCGATACAGAAAATGCAGCCAGAGAGTCCTTCACAGCCCGAACATGACTCTCCGTATTCGCATCCCCGTTCTGCAGCAGAAAGAGAACGAAGCGAAGCTCTTCCGAGAACGTATCGAGCGTGTACAGCCATTCCTCCACGACGCCGATTCGAAGATCCGCATCATGAAAGTATCCGAGGCCGTCCCCTTTGCGGCAGTGAATGACGATATCGTACACTTCATTGCCGTTCACCGCAGCAGTCAGCGGGATCGGAACGACCTTCGTATCGGCCCAATAGTCGACCGCATACACCCGCTCGCCATTGATGAAGATGTCGGAGCCGATCAGCAAACAAATCTCGAGAAGCGCCTCGGAGCCGGTGAGCTTCAGACCCATGAACTCCGCCGGAATTCGGACTTGGCGGTAAAAGGTTTTGTCGCTTTTTTGAGGAGGCCATGCGTATCGAATGCGAGCTTCTTCCCAATTCCGATGCAACGCGGGGCATTGCTCTACCGAAACGATCTCATTCGTATATTGCCACTTGCTCAGCGAGGCGATCGCCTGAAGCTGCTCCTTCTTCGCTCGCAACGAACCGCGCAGCCCGTCGACGGTTACGGTCAGTTCCGATATTTTCTTAGAAGTATTCATCTGATTCCCCACCTTGTATCGCTAATTCATACATGCCCTGCAAACAGATTTCCGCATGCTTCATCATATCCTCGATGCGGACATACTCGTCCGGCCGATGCACGTTGTTATCGACCCCGCCCACCAGTCCTGCGCCGAAGGCGACGCCATTGTTGTTAAGCTTTCGGGCATACGTGCCCGCTCCCATCCGCAGCAGCTCGGCCTTCTCTCCTGTCGCGCGCTCGTACACTCGGCTTAAGATGCGGATGACGGGATGCTCGGGAGGGACGTACACCGGATGGAGATGCCTAGTAATATTCATCTTCAGCCCATACGATTGCCCTTGCTCCGCGACGCGGCCGAGCAGCCGATCGCCGTCCGCGGTTACCGGATAACGAACATTGATAATGGCGGTTACGGTATCCTCTTTCGTGACGATTTGCTTGAGAAATACAAGCGTAGACCCCGAAGCCTCGTCGCTGTGTTGAATGTCCAGCGACTGCCCGTTCGTCTCATGTCCGAGCTTCTCATGCAGAAAACAGACAAGCGGCGCGGCATCGGTCGCAACGGGGAGACCGGCGAGCCATTCCATCAGATCCGCGATCGCATTGGTCGGTTTGTCTCCGGTTTTACCGTTTGCCGTGATCGCGATATGCCCGTCCGCGCTCATCTCCACCTTCAGGTTCGTTCGGCCGTTCAACAGCTCGCGCCATTCGCCTTCGGAGACATGCCCTGCGGCGATCCGGACTTCGCACGTATCCGGCTGCATAATAAGCGGCATCCCGCCCGTCAAGCCGACGATGCGGAGCCGTTCCGTCTCTTGACGGCGATCTGGGGTATGCGAGATTTCGACCATCGCGTTGCCCATTTCTACGTTAAACATCGGATAGCCGGCATCCGGGACGAACGCGAAATCCGGCTGCGGCTCTTTGGAAAAATAATAATCCATATCTTTCATGCCGCTTTCTTCGTTCGTTCCGAAGATGACCCGGATGCGGGTCCGGATCGGAAGGCCGAGGTCGCGAATCGCCTTCAAGCAATATAATGCGACGACAGACGGCCCTTTATTGTCGGACGCTCCTCTTCCGATAATCCGGTCGTCCTCGATCAAGCCGCCGAACGGCGGATACGTCCACCCTTCCCCTTCGTGAACCGTGTCCAGATGAACCAATACCGCCGTCTGAAGGTCGCCGCTTCCGTATTCCGCATAGCCGGCGTATCCGTCCACATTTTTCGTCTGAAACCCCATCGAAGCCGCCAATTCAAGCATGTACTCCAGCGCCCGGTTCACCCCGCCGCCGAAAGGCTTGCCCTCCTCGGGTTCCTCCAGGACGCTTCGGATCCGGACGAGCTCGGCGATATGATGAACGATCTCGTCCCGATATTTGGCCATTTCATTCCCTGTCAACATCTGCTTTCCCTCCATGTTACACCTTCATCGAACGTAACCCTCTATCCAAATCGTCAATGAGCGAATCGACCTGTTCCAAGCCGATCGAAATTCGGACCAAGCCCGAAGGAATGCCGGTTCGCCCGGAGCTTTCCTCCGAAATCCCGATGCCGGGTGAATTGATCAGGCTTTCGAAGCCGCCCCAGCTCGGCCCTTCCTCGAAGAAGCGCAAGGACTTGATGAACGCCCAGATTTGCTCGTCATTGCCTTTCGGCACGAAGCTCATCAAACCGGAGTACCCGGTCATCTGTTTGCGGCCGAGCTCATATTGCGGGTGGCTCGGAAGCCCCGGGTAATAGACGCGCTCCACGGCCGGGTGCTCTTCCAGAAACTTCGCCACTTTCATCCCATTTTCCTGATGCTGGCGCATCCGGATCGGCAGCGTGCGGAGACCGCGCAGCAGCAGCCAGGACTGGTGAGGGTCCATGATCCCGCCGAGCATCCCTCGCTCGCGGTGCATCATTTCGGTCATCGTTTCCTTCCGGCCGATCACGACGCCCCCGACAATATCGCTGTGCCCGCCCAAATATTTGGAAGCCGAATGGACGACCAGGTCGATCCCGAACCGGATCGGATTTTGATACATCGGAGTAGCCCACGTATTGTCTATGATCGTCGTAATGTTGTGTGCGCGGGCCAACCGGGACAGCTCCCCCAAGTCCTGCAGACTGAACAAGTTGGACACCGGACTCTCCAAGAAAATCACCTTCGTATTCGGGCGAATCTCCCGCTCGAACGCTTCCACGGACTCCGATTCGACGAACGTCGCCTCCACGCCGAAGCGAGTCAGGTACGTTTCCAAAAAACCGCGCGTCGGCGTGTATACGCTTTTCGGACATATGACATGGCTGCCCTGCTCCAACGCATGCAGAAGCGCCGAAGTGATGGCGGCCATGCCGGAAGCGAAGCACTTGGCTTCTTCCCCTTCCTCTAAAGCGGCGATTTTTTTCTCCGCGATTTCGGTCGTGGGATTCGTCACGCGAGTATAGGTATAGCCGTGATTGACCGTTTTCCGCGTAAAGAGCGAATTTTGAAAGATCGGCGGGACGACAGCCCCGAGAAACCGATCGTAGTCGTCCCCGAGATGCGCGCAAATATCTTCTTTGCTCCATGTTTCTTGACCTCGATGACCGCCCACGCGGAACACCTTCTTTCCGAAAAAGTGGTAAGGAGCCGCTCCGGAAAGCGGCCCCTCTTTGTAAGGCATCGCCTGCTCACTTCAAGGGCTCGCCGTCGCATATCGCATTGAGGATATTCGTATGGGGTGCCTTGCCGCGCGTATCGGCGAATATTTCGTATCCCTTGCAATAAACCCCGTCGATCAGGAAGTTTTCGGCGCTGCCCGTTTGTTCGTCGAAGGAAACGATTTTGCCGCAAGGCGCATCGTTTTTCCGTACGGCCATCACGTTTTTCAGCACCAGATTGTCCACGGCGCCGACCACTTTAATATACTCCGCATTGGCTGTGGCGCTGCCTTCCTCCAAGATCGTAAGGCCGTCGATGATGATCGTGTTCATGTGCTGGCCGTGCGCTTTTTCTATGTTTTTCTTTTTATCGACGAACGGAATGCCGATCTCGGCGATCGGACGGTCGTCGCTCGGGTAATGATGACGGATATTTTTGAGCGTAAGGCATTCAATATTTCCCCCGATGCGGAAGAGGAACGGGTTCGTATAATGGTAATTGGGCTCCGACTGACGTAAATCCACGTTTTCAATCAAAATATTCCCGAACGACCCGTAGCCGTCGCTGAACCACGGATTGATGTAAAATCCGAAGGACTTGTATGTTCCATAGACGTTGCGAATCGTTACTCGGTCGAGCCGTCCCTTGGCTCTGGAAAGCAGCCGTATGCCCTGATCGGCATCGTCCATGTACACGCCGTCGACCTCTACATCGGTAATATCCGACTCCCGGTCGAGCTCATCCGGCGCCAGCGCAAGAATATCGTCCCCCGTACGGCCGCTGAGGTTTTTGATCGTGAGGAACCGCCCCGGCCCCCAGAAGTGCAACCCGTCCTGATTTTGGCCGGGCATATGCTCTTGCAGATCGATGTGCACGTTTTCCACGACAACATGCCGCCAGTTGCAAATAACGGCCGCCCAGCTTCTTTGATCGCGAATCGTGATATCCTTGATCGTCAAATATTCAACGCCGTAAAATTCCAGCGCCATCACCATGCGGCCGTCGACATATTCAAGATCTCCGGGCGAGCCGAACACAAGGTCGCGTTGGTCGGTGGGGACATGATGCAGTTGGTTTTTGGCGTTGTGGTTGTACGTGCCGCCCAACAGCGAGATACAGCGGGTTTTGATCGACTTTTTGTCCCGGTCGGCGTTGATCACGATGGAGCAATTGGACTGATCGTCCAGAAAGAAGCCGCAGTCTTTCGTCAGACATTCGATCGTCGTATTGGAGTGAACGACCAGACCGCTCACCAGCGCGACGCCGTCCATCACGAGATGAACGCCTCCGTCTGATTTGGCTCTGTCAAGAACCTCTTGAAGCTGCCTTGTGACGTTTGTGCCGCCGCCTGTAAATACATTGCTGTCCAGCGTCGCGACAGAGCTTGCGTATACCGTTCTGACAACCATGCGATTCCATCCTTTCTTCTATGCTCAATGGCAATAGGGTCTTTTTTGATCATCCCTAGTATAAGATCGGCTGAAAGCGTTTCACACCGTGTGAATTTGTTCTTTTATTAGGTTTCTTGCGCTTCCCCAGATCGACACACGCGGTTGTGCGACACATAAACAGACCCCCGTTCCGGACCGGAGCGGGGGTCGTCCAATGTATAAGGCCTTCATACGGGCTGCGGCAGCTTGCTCGTCTCGCGCCAGAAGATCGCCGTGCCGATGAGGCCGCAAGCCGCGGCGAAGAGCAGCAGCGCCGAGATCGGGATGACGTCGACGAGTGCCGCGCTGATAATCGGGCCGAACGAGCCGCGGATTCCGGCTAGCAGCAGGTGGAGGCCGAAGACGACCGCCTCGCGTCCCGGCGCGATGCGGAAGACGTACGCAAGGATGCCGATGTCCCAGATCGCTTCGCCGACGCCTTGCACCCCGCCCGCCGCGATGACGGCCGGGTAATTGCCGAACAAGCCGTAGAGAAGCGGCGCCACGCCGAACGCGGCGATGCCGTACGTCAGCGTCCGCTCGGGCGGATACCGATCGACCGCCCAGCCGACGACGAGCAGAGCGGCGATGAAACATACATAATACGTCATGCGTGCGTATCCGATCTCCACGTTGGTCAGCTGCAGCATGTCGACCTGCAAGATCTGATACAATGGCTGCGCGAAGAGGTTGCCGTAGCCGGAAAACGTCGTCGCGATCAAAAAGATCGCCAGCGGCCGATTCTCCTTCACGACCGCCCACTGCTCCTTCAGCGACGCGCGCTTCGCGGCGGGGGGGCGGACCGGCGCCGGCTCCGACGTACGCACGCCGAAGAACATCGAGATCGACGCGAGTCCGGTGAGAGACGCTAAGATTAGCGGACCCGAAGGACCTGCGATATCCGTCCACAGGCCGATGAAATACGCGATCGGGATCATGAGGACGCCCATGGCGACGCGCACGTACCCCATCAGCCGTCCGCGGAGCGGCGCCGGGTACATGCGAGTCATTAGAGACGCGTACGCCGGCGCTTGAATGCCCATCATCAAATGGAACGCGAGCGCGGTGGCGACGAACACCCACGGCGCGCCGAAGAACGCCGGAAGGAGAATGAGCGCCCGTCCGACGACGTTCGGCCAGATGACGAACGGCTTTGGGTTCATCCGCTCGATCCATGCGGCCCACAGCGGCGAAAACAACAGCCCGATCGCCGGCGCCGCCGACAGCATCCCGGCCTGAACGTTCGTCGCCCCTTGCTGCAGAGCCATCGGTACATAGAATTGGTTAAAGACGACGTTGAACGCGCTGAACACGACGGTCGCGCCGAAATCCCAGCGGAAGTTGTTCCATGCGTCGGGGCCGAGCGGCATGCCGAAGCGAGGCTGAGGTTGAAACGAAAAAGCAGTCTTCAAGAGGGTTCCTTCATTCTGTAAGTAGTTTACGCATTTTCATGTAGAATCCCATAAACGCGGTTTTCGCAAGGAGCAATTGGACCGTTCCGGAGCGCGGTGGGGGTCTCCGGCACGGCTTTTATCGTACTCCGCGAACACCCGCGCTTCGCCTTCCCGAATTCAATGGCGTGAAGTCTTCTTGTCCCGGTCGGTGCCCCGTCTTCTTTGGCTCGGTCAAGAACCTCCTGAAGCTCCAGCGTGACGTTTGTGCCGCCGCCTGTGAAGACGTCGGCGTCCAGAGTCGCGACAGGGCTTGCGTAAACAGTTTTGACAGTCACACCCATGACATCCTTCCTTTTCAGCGGACGGTTTGGGTTAATAGTGACTATCCCCAGTATAAAATCGGTCGAAAGCGTATCCCATCGTGCGATTTTGTTTTTTTATTAGGTTTCTTGCGATCTACAAACCCATTTGAGATTTGTTTGTCCTAAATTCAAGGAGGCTGCCAAACGGCAGCTTCTTCCTGTTGGCAAGCCCTGCTTTTTAATAATTTTATTTGAAAAAGAAAAGTTCGCCCGCCCCTTGAGCCAGGAATTGCGTCCGCACATCTTTCAACATTTTTCGAAAATGTACAAAAGCCGCTTCGGGTGCCCTCCAAGCCAAATCAGGCATCGATAAGAAAAAGCGGTTTGGATACAATTCTTGCTCGTTTTAACAAAGTCAGTCTGTCGTAAAGCCTCTTATTATGTAGGGTATCCGATACACTTCACTATAGGAGGTTTTTTTATTATTGCATTTGCAGGCAGTTCAAACCCGTATAGCCCTGGAAAGCATAGCGTAGATCAAACTCGAAGGTGCTGAGAAGATACCGATATATCCACGAGTAATTGTTCCGCTGTGAAGCGGCTCAGTTGCCTGCCAGGGTTGCCTGCCAGGGTTGCCTGCTAGGGAGCATTGGTACCTGAAAGCGGCTCTGGACAAGCATCTCTACGAGGATGCGGAAGCTGCAGGAACACTCCGACGGAGAATTTCTGGAGTTGCGAACGCCCCCGCCCCAATTGCAGAAAGAACCTAACGTTACGCTGCCGCTTCTCTTTGAAGAGCTGATCCGTGCGCAAACGGATATGGAGCTGTTAGTCGGCATTTATCGCGTTTTGAAACCGGCGCTTTTAGAAGCGTATACGCCGCATATGGCGGAAAACCAGCAGCTTGTCGACTATCCGACCATCCGTGTATTAAAGGGATTGTGCTCCGATCTACGCGAGCAGACCGGCTGGGGGGAGCGGATGATTACGCAGCTTCAGCGAGAGGGCGAACCTCCGGAGGAAGCGGCCGAATTCGAACGGCGGATTGCCGACTATTTGACCGCCGCAGGAGGAATTGCAGGTGAGCAAGGAGTCGATGTACACGTGCCTGCGCGGTGGCGGTCGGGCAAACCGTATAAAATGCCGAAGAACGCCGTCAGGGATGCCAAGCGAATGGGAGCATCCGCATTGGGACGAACGCCTAGGACAAGGTTCTTGACACGCATCGGAAATTGGATCAAGTTCTTGACATTGGCTATTGAGAGAACTTGACCCTCTTCGTCGATGATGGAACATACATTCATTCATTGCACCACCTTATGAAAGAAACGGCTGCCTCAGTTAGGTAGCCGTTTCATTCTGCAAATCCTCGATAAGCGAAACGTAATAATTCATAGCTTCTTCGGCGTTACCTTCAAACATGAGAAACGATGCGACCTTTTTCATTTTCTACAGCACCTCCAAAGTGGGTCAACCTTATAACCTGGTTTCAATTCTTCAGTATTTCGTCAATGGGACTATATTATTTTTTGATTTTGATTCTGTAACGACCATCTCTAGAGCATACGCAACGGATTCTCCCGGTTGCAAAACCAGCGGCACCCCCGCGCCGCGTTTCCGCCTCTCGGCCTTCAACCAAGCAATTGGATGGCTCCAGTCCAAGGACATGCTCCCCGGCCCCGGGCATCCGCCACTGCACAAGGATCGGCAGCGTGTCAGCCGACCAGCGCAACGTCACTCGAACCGGTTTTGTCGCCGTCCCCGCCGGAAACGCTGGATTAAAGAGGCTCGCTTCAGCCATGTGATCCGACTTCAGCGCTTCTTGATCGAGCATATGGTAATAGACGGACTCCCGGCAACGAGGGTCCGGATCCTGCCACCTCAGACAATCCGCAAGCCTTGCATGCTCGTCTCTCGACGTGCTTTGGGCGGGCGGTAAATCAATCTCCGTATGTTTATCCAGTAACGGAAATCCGAAGTTGAAGTGGTACAGCATCATATGCGCGGCGGGTTGAAACCCGAAGTTTTCGACACGATCCTTGATCGTGATCCGATTTTCTCCAAGTCGTCCCGAGATGCTCCGATACAGCCTGAGTTTGCACCCGAAGATGGAGCTTTCTTCGATCACGCCGGAGATGCTCCATTCGACCTCATCTCCAGACCATTGCTCGCATATGGCAATATGTAAAGCCGGCGTATGATGCGCCCGACCATGAAGGCCGTTAGCGCCGTGTTCGTCCTCGGACGGGGACCCGACATGAGCCAATCCGCAGGTCATCAGCAATCCTCCCGACGCTGTCCGAAGCCAGCCCGTTCCCTCCGGTTCGTAAAAAGCCGGGTTCGCATCCCCATTCGGCGATTTCCAAGCCATTGAGGCGCCTAGAAATTCCGCAAGCGAAATATCGAGCCCATTGGACGGAACGACGTCGAAGGCGAGCCCCGCGCCCGTTCGCACTCGAATGATGTCCGTCCCGGCCTCTCTGCCTTCCGTTAACGTCATTCTGCGAATGCCGCCGATCTGCCCCAGATGGCCGACACGAGCTTCCAGCTCGCGCCGCGTCCATGTTCTACCATACAACTTCATTCGATGCGCACCTCCCTAATCCTCATCGATGGAACGCGAAATAATACAAGGAACCAATTAAGAGGAACCATGAAATGTCAAAGTCGTCCCCATTAGTGCTCGAGAAAATGGTGACGATCGCGCCATTTCCGCTTCCGCGAGCAAGATGCCCGCCACAAAAAGCATCCGCATTGCAGGCACCGGCTCGTAAACGACAGGAAGCGGCAGTCTTACGGCCTTACAACGGTCCCATCCGCTTTCCGGTCTACAGGGTACGGCTTATGATACGGCGTCGACTTCGCCTCGGCCGCAAGCAAGCGGGCCGCCTTCCCCTCGTCGATATCGACGCCGAGTCCCGGAGACTCGTTCGCATACAAATATCCCCTCTTTAATTCCGGGGTGCCGGGGAACGCCTCCCGCTCCTCCGGTCGGAAGACGTTGTCCTCCTGGATGCCGAAGTTCCAGATCGCCAGATCCAGATGCATCGCCGCGGCCTGGTTGACCGGGTCGTTGTCTCCGCCTTCCTGCCAAGCGGTTCGGATGCCGTAGGCCTCCGCCACCGCCGCGATTTTCCGGCACTGCGTGATGCCCCCGACTTTCGAAACTCGGACGCGGATATAATCGATCAGCCGTTCTTGCAGCAACGGCAGCCATTCATGGGGATGGGTGAACAATTCCCCGACGGCCTGCGGCGTCGCACATTGGCGGCGAATGTCCCGATAGTACACGATCTGCTCCGGAGGGAGGACATCTTCGAGAAAGAACAATCGGTAGGGCTCCAACCGCTTCGCCAATTGAATGGCATTACTGGGATTGAGATGTTCGTGGACGTCGTGCGTAAATTTCGGAGCATCTCCGAACTTTACGCGCAATCGCTCGAACATAAGAGGAATGGCGTTCAGGTACGCCTCTTCATCGAAGACGTGCGGCACAGGCGGCGCGCGTTCGGGTACATTCGCTCGGCTTGCGGGAATGAACCCTCCTCCGCCGTAAGCTCCTAATTGACAGCGAATAACGCCGTACCCTTCCTCCATATACTTGGCGATATCCTCTTCCAATTCCGTCTGGTCGCGCCCGGCGGCATGAGCGTAGCACGGCACCGCCGAACGGCAAGGGCCGCCTAACAAGCGGTATACCGGCATGCCGGCCTCCTTGCCCTTCAAATCCCAAAGCGCCATATCGATGCCGCCGATCGCTGTCATGAGATGGGACCCGTTCCGCCAATAGCCGCTCTGGTACATCGTCTGCCACAAATCCTCGATCGCTCCGGCGTCCTTACCGATCAATAGCGGTGCGAGCAGTTCCTCCACGACCGATACAACAGCCGACGGGTTGAAGTGGTCGTTCGCCGAGCCTATGCCGTATAAACCCGGTTGGTCCGTCTCCACCTTGATGATCGTCCAGCTGGCGTCGCGCCTTGTGCGAATGCAACGCATGCGTTTGATTTTGGTCACATCGAACGCCTCCTTATCTGCGGATATAATCTCGCCAAGAATGCATGGGACTCCAGTTCAGCAACTCTCGCGCTTTCCGATTGGTATAGATAAGCGCATGGCCCTCGAGCGGTTCGCGGATGTCCGTCAGCGCCGGGTAGTACCTCTTAATGAGCTCCATCGTCTCCACCTCGGCCATCGTTTCGTTCGCCGTGATGTTTAACGCTACAGCGCCGAGCCCCTCCGCTTCCATCGCCGCACGGCAGGCGGCGGCGGCGTCGCGGACGTCGACGTAGCTCCACAAGTTTTTCATGTAAAGCCCGGGATCGTCGATCATTCCGCGGAAGTGTTCATACTGGTCGGGCTTCACGATGTTCGCGAACCGAAGAGACACCGTTTGAATTCCCGTTTTTCGGTGATACATCTCGCAAGTAAGCTCGTTGGTTTGTTTGGATAACGCGTAGCAGTCGCCAATCTGGAACGGGTGCTCCTCGTCCATAGGCACATAACGAGGAGACTGCGGCTTCGAGGACCAGCATATTCCGTAGATCGATTCGCTGGAGCCGACGACAGCCTTGGTCATGCCAAGAGAGGAGGCGGCTTCCAGCACATTGAACGTTGAGATCGCGTTATTGCCGAAGGTCACTTCCGGCGTGCGCAGGACGGGAGCGGGGATGGCGGCTAGGTGAATGACTGCGTCGCAGCCCTTCAGCGCACCGTATACTTGGCCAAGATCGTTCAATTCCGCTTTGAGATGCGGACAGACCTTCTTACTAGGCGGATTGACGTCGATGGACAAGGCTTGGTATCCGTTAGTGAGCAGTTCGTCGATCACCCATTGGCCGAGGGAGCCTCCTCCGCCGGTAACTGCAATTTTCACCCTGTTCCCGTCCCCTTTCGATTCGGCATCCTCTGCTTTTGCCGGAGTCATTTTCATTTAATAGAAAGATTTTCGCCATTTAATTATGATCATTATAATATATGGCAAGCCGTTGCACTGGCATTAGTACCAATCGGTGTATAACATAGATAACTCCGATTAAAAATGTTATAATTAAATTATAACATTTTATCGGAGGCCGTATGACGAATCAAAATCAACCTTTATATCTACAAATTCGGACCTTCCTGCGTAATAAAATTGAAACCGGCGAGTTAAAGCCCGGAGACCAAATTCCGGTGGAAGCGGAGCTTGCGCAGCAATTTAACGTCAGCCGAATAACGATTAAGAGCGCATTAAAGATGCTCGTCGACGAAGGACTCGTGTACCGCACCGCAGGAAGGGGCACCTTCGTGTCCGATCCGCAGCGGCCCGCGGCGCTCGAGCCGGCCGGCCCGGACAACTACAGGAAAATCGGCCTCATCGGCCCGATGACCAGCGATTCGTACACGCTCGGCCTCTTAAGAAGCATCGAGGATCAATGCAAGGAACAGAACTTGATTATGTTGTTCCGCTCCGCGGTCACGCAATCCGAGGAAAAGGAAGCGATCCGCATTCTGCGTTCGCAAGGCGTCGAAGGACTCATTATTTTTCCTGCGGACGGCGAAGCCTACAGCCAAGCGATCCTCGATTTAAAGACCGAGGGCTTCCCCTTCGTGCTGATCGACCGGTATTTGCCGGGCATCAAGACGAACGCCGTCGTCTCCGATAACTTTCAAGGCGGCTACCTCGGTACGGAGTATTTAGTCAATAAGGGGCATCGGCAGATCGGCATCGTCTCCGGAACGAAGTCGAAAACCGCCAGCTCGGAAGACCGCTTTTCCGGTTATCTCGAGGCGGCGCGTAAGACGGGGCTGAAGATCGAACCGCTCCATTGGCTGACGCGAATCGACGAAATTTCGTATCACGAGGAGCAGCCGACCCGGGACATGATTCGGGATTGGCTGAACGGTCAGCAGGAGCTCACGGCGGTTTTCGCCTTCGGCTCCGCCATGGCCGTCTACGTCGCGGAGATCGCCGTACAGCTCGGGAAGCGCGTTCCCGAGGATTTGGCGATCCTGTCTTTCGATACGCCCAATATTCGGGATTTTCAAGGTCTATACTTCAGCCGCATCGAGCAGCAGGAGGAACGGATCGGCGTCAGCGCCGTCGAACTTCTCCTGCAGGTCATCGCCGATCCCTCGATCATTGAACGGATCGTCATTCCCGTCAGCCTAGTCGAAGGCAGGTCGACGTAACGAGTTTGCGAACAAGGGACGGCAGTCGCCGTCCCTTCCGTTATCGACGCTCAAGGTACAGATCGTCCGCGCGGAACGTGACGCCAGACCGGAGATAAAACTCGTACCGGATCCATGTCGTTCCGGGCGCTAACGTCGCCGTACCTCCGTAGCTTTGCCATGCGGTTCCGGTCGCGATCGGTAAAATATCGGTTTGTATGATCGTCGAGCCGTTAAACTGCCTGACGACCAATTCCAATGTCCCGCCCGCCCCTTCGGACATAAACTTCCCTCCGAATCGCAAGGTGCCGGGGCCTCCGCTCGGGATCGCGACATCTTGATAGATGCTATTGGTAGGCGCACAAAGACCTCCGCAGTTCGTCGCGAAATAAGGCGTACCGTCCGGGGAGTTGTTCGGCAGGCGATAGACGGCCCAATTCGTGCCTGGCCCCAATCGATTCCACCCATACGTATCGGAACGCCAAAAATCGCCGTTCGCTAACAAATTGTCGGATTTCTCGAGCCGGTACCAATAGAGGCCGTCGTAATCCGGATCGGCCGAGCGGCGTCCGAACGCCAAATATACGAATCCGTCCGTCGGGTCTTTGAACAATCCGGCGTACTGCACGTTGCAAGGCAATATCCCGTTCGCGTCCTCAACAGCTCTGCTGGAGTAAATCATCGGATTCCCGCCGGGGAACTGGCTCCACGTCGTCGCGGTCAGCGAATCGCTGCGATAGAGACCGTAATTCCAATTCTGATTCGCGCTGCACGCCAAATTGATATCGGAAGCCTCGATCAAGTGATAATAGTAAACTCCCTCCTTGATCATATTTCCGGCCCCCGCTCCGATCGTACCTCCAGCCGTCCAGCTTTCCCGCCATGCGGCGGAATCGTACCGATCCGCCACCGCGTCGTTGGGCACGCCTTGGGAAGGATCGCCGGCGATCCATGCCTGAAAGTCGCTCGTCTTCGCGATGCCCCGGTACCCACGAATTCCGTCGTACCCGTGGAACGCCACCCAATAATACGTACCGTCGAATTGAAAAATATTGAAGGTACCCTCGTCGAACACGTTGCCCGGGCCGCCGGCCAAGGACGAGCAATCGTCCGACGCGCTGTCACAGATGTCATCCCACAGCTCCCCCGGAGTAACGACCGGGTTGCCTCCCGCAGGTTGAATCGTGAACGGACCCATCGGATCCGCCCCCGATCTAGACAACGCGCACCCCTTCCAACTAGTGCCGTCGAGACATTGAAACAAGTAATGCCACTTATTTTCCGCAACGTTGTAATAGGCGTCCCCATCGGTCGCCGCGCACGAATAAGGCGTTCCCGGAACGTGCGGAATGATCGTGACGGGCGCGGACCAAGTCGCTCCCTTGTCCGTCGATTTCCGAACCTGCGTCTCTAGTGCGACTCCGCCGAGCGAGGTACATGCCGAATCCGCAACATATTTCCTGTTAAAGTGATACCACGTTCCGTCAATCATGGTTTTGACCTGCGTACCGTCGAAATAGCTTTGCACGCCGGTAGATGCCCAGGTATTCTTACGAACGAATACCCACTCTGCATCGCCGTTCCAGTATTCGTCTAGCGTACCCGGCGCGCCGTTCCCGACCGCGGCGGAGGCGTCTTCGGCGGGGAACGGCGACTGCGGCGCCAAAGACAACAGCATCATTAAGGCGAAGCACCAAACGAAAGAGTACCGAACAGGTCGACGGCCGGGAAACCTTTGCATAAGACCAATACCTCCTACTCAATGTATGTCAACAGGTACAGATCGTCCGACCGATAAGAGATTCCCGCGTCTCGTACCCGAATCTCGAATCGCAATCGAACCGTCTTGGAAGATAGCTCGGCGACATCGTCGAACGACGCCCATTCCGGCGTCGCGGCGACGTTGAGCTCGTCGCTCCGGATCGTCTTCCCATTCGCGTCCATCTGGTGCAGCGCGATCGTCAGACCGCCTTCCGCTTCCTCGGCGTAAAATCCCCCCCCGAACCTGGCTTTGCCATTCGCGATTCTCGGAATATCGACGTCTTGATACGCGCCTGGGCTCGCCTTCGCTTCGCAACCGCTGCAATCGATATGTAAATACGGCGTCCCGTTCGGCGACCGGTTCGGCAGTCTCGGCGCCGCGAGGGACGCTCCGCCCGTCGCCGTCCACCCTTCCGTATCCGCCCGCCACAGATCGGCGTTCGTCAACAAATTGTTCGATCTTTCCAGCCGGTACCAATACAGACCGTCATAGTTCGGATCGTTGGAGCGGCGTCCGTGCATCAGGTATATAAATCCGTCGGACGGATCTTGAAACACCCCGGCGTATTGCACGTTGCACGGAAGAATGCCGCGATCGGGATCCTCCTCCGCCTTACTGGAATAGATGATCGGATTGCCCTCGGGAAACTGCTCCCATGTCGTGTTCGTCAAAGATGTGCTTCGGTATATGCCATAATTCCAGTTTTGATTGTAATTACAGGCTAGATTGATGTCGGACGCTTCGACCAGGTGGTAATAATAGTCGCCTTCCTTCAGCATCGCGCCGGCTCCCGCGCCGATATTGCCGAACGGGACGTCCCACGCCTCGCGCCAGACGGCCGAATCGTTCAAATCGTGGATCGCGTCGTCCGGCACGCCTTGGGAAGGATCGCCAGCGATCCACGTTTGGAAGTCTGCGGTTTTGGCGATGCCGCGGAAGCCGTGCGTCGAATCGAAGCCGTGGAACGCAACCCAATGATGGGAACCGTCGTACTCGAAAATGTCGAAGGTGCCTTCGTCGAACACGTATCGCGGCCCGAAGCTGAGGCTTACGCAATCGTCTTCGAACTCGTCGCAAATTTCGTTCCACAGTTCGCCGGGAGAGACGACCGGATTGCCCCCGGGAGGCTCGATCGTGAACGGCCCCATCGGGTCCTCTCCTTCGCGGGACAACAGACAGCCCTGCCATCGCGCCCCGCTGCCCCCCTCCAAGCATTGGAAGAGATAATGCCATTTGTTTTCCGCTTCGTTATACCAAACGTCACCGTCCGTCGCCGCGCAGGAATATGGCGTATCAGGAGTATGCGGCAGGATGACGACCGGGTCGGACCAGGTTACGCCCTTGTCGGTCGATTTCCGCACCTGCGTTTCCAGCGGCGAACTGCAAGCGTCGTCGGCGGCCAAAATTTTCCGGTTGAACAAATACCAAGTGCCGTCGTCCATGATCTTGACCTGCGTCCCGTCGAAGAAACTGCGCACCCCGGTGCTCGCCTGCGTATCCTTGCGCAAATAGTTCCACTTCGCCTCGCCGTTCCAATACTGCGCCAGCGTGGCCGGGGCGCCGTCGTCCGCGGATGCGTATTTGCTGCCCGGCGGCAGCGGGGGCGGCGGGTCGCCCTCCCCCGCTGCGAGCAGAAACCAGACCAGAGCGAGAACGAAGGCGAGAACGGCAATCCCGGCGAAAACGGCGACTCGCGGCCCCCGCGCATCGGCCCATAAATTCATTCGAACCCCTCGCAATGCATATCAGATATCGAATTGTACGGTGATCGTCGCGATCTGCTTCGACTTCAGTGATATCGGCACGCTTCGCTCCGCGAACGCCGCATCCGATAGCGGTCGTTCGTCCAAAT
Organism: Paenibacillus antri; assembly: GCF_005765165.1. NCBI lineage: Bacteria > Bacillati > Bacillota > Bacilli > Caryophanales > Paenibacillaceae > Paenibacillus > Paenibacillus antri. Next base: position 196,657 of record NZ_VCIW01000001.1, read on the forward strand.
CGACGAGCATCGCCGAGCGCAGCGGCTTATCGAAAGACAGCGTTCCCTCCTCGGACCTGTCGGCGGCGTTCCATACGCGAACGACATATTGTCCCGGTCGATCCTCCGCAGCTTTGACTGCGCTGACGAGTACGTTCGGATTGCTCGACGAGAGGAACGACTTCGCGAGCGGCAGGTCCGCATTCTTCCGCCGGTGCGGCGTCTCGAAGCAGGCGCGGTCCATCGGCCGGTCGACGGAACGGATGCCGCAGACGAAAGCATGATGCTCTTGGAACGAGCGACCCGGGAACGATTCGTCCATTGCGAACGGGCGAATCACATAATCGAACGTCAGCTCGCGGAGCAGCTGCCCGCCGTCGCTTCCGTCGCTCAACACTTCCTGGCCCGTGCTTCGGAATAATGTCAAGGCGACGGTCCGTTCCGTGTCGCTCCGCACGGCGACCTCGTACAATCCTTTGCTGTAGACGGCGAGACCGGAACGGTCGTCCGCTAGAGCGACGATGCCGTTGTGGGGAACCTCGTCTCGCGCCTTTTCCATATAATCCGAATAATCCAGGCGCTTCACGCTCCGCCGCACGAAGTCGAACGGCGTGCTCGTGTAGTACGCGTCCGTCCGAAGCCCCGTCGCGAACAGAACCTTCAACCGATGATCCCGCGCCCGGTTATCGATCGTCGTCCGGCAGACGAGCGCCGGATCATCCTTTTTCAGGTCGATCCGGGTGACGATCGGAAGCTCTACGAACTCGTTATGCCTCCTCGTCCCGCCGGCTTCGATCGACTTCGGAAGGCGCCAGGTCAGCCGAATTTCGATTCGAGTCATGTACGGCCCGTCGAAGACGGTAGAAATATCCGCCGCATTCCCCGTCGTGCGGAACACGCCGTTCGTCACCGGACTAACGTGGTTCCAGCCTTCCCCGATGTCCGCCTCGTCCTCGAACAAAAGCAACGGACCGAAATCCCGTCCGGTCTCGCGGTCGTGAATCCGGATCGAGCCGTTCGAATACACTTCGAGCCGAATCCGCTCGTTCTCCCATGCATTCGCGTTCACCTGCATCGTGCCCGGATACCGGACCGGCTTCCTCATGCGCGGAGCGTCGTATTCCCCGGGGCCCGGCCCTTCGTGCTGCACGAGCTCCACCGTATAGGATGCGTACCCGTATGCGGGAATTCGCGCCGGCAGAGCGATCCGGTACCGGTCGACGGCATCGGCGTGCGGAATGTCCCGGTAAGGTCTGCGTTTCTGCACGCTGTTCCTCATTAGCTCCAACAGCTGATAGGGAATCTCCCGGCGGTCGGCATCGAAGATGCGGAACAACGTACCCATCAATCCCGTCGCGACGCCGGCGACGCCGGTCGGCAAGGCGAACTCCGTCTCGACGACGCCGTTCGTCTCCGAAGCGGACGCGTTAAACAGCGTCAGCACTCGTTCGCCGGGAGCGCCGCTAGCACTCAGATGATTTGAGACGTAGCGGAGCTGCTCTTCGATCATGCGTTCCGCGATCAGCTTGGACTGGTCGAAGCGATAGATCATATCCCGGTGCACCTGATCGATCGAACAACCGCAGATGGAGTCGTGGGGATGATTTTGAAGGAGATGTTCCCACGCGCGGTCGAAGAACGCCTTGGGATAAGGCCGTCCCTCCAAGGCGGCGAAGACGCCCCATGGCTCTGCCCATCGTTCGAGCGTCGACTCGCAATCGTAATTTCGTTGCTTAAGGTGAATCCGGGAGGACAAGACGTTATTCATCAGCCAATTGTTGACGCCAGAGTATCCCGGAGAGCGCTGCTCGCCTCGGAGCACCGCGACGTCCCGCACCCGCTTCCGCATATCCTCAAGATAATGCTCAAGATGCGTATGTATGAATTCGACGCCGCCCAGCTGCTCCGCCTCGTTCAACGTCTGCAACATCCAAGGAAGCCGAGGCTCGACCTCGATATGATCGACGCCGTCAAGCCCGAGCGCCAAGTCCGTCGTCGCTCGGACCGATTTGTACTTCAGCATGGTTTGCGCGCGCTCGATCAGCTCCTTGGCGTCGTAAGCGAAACCGCGCTCCGCGAAAGGCCACCGAAGGAAAAAGTAAAAATCGCCATAGGAGCGGTCCTCGTCCAGCTTTAACCCTAGCACGCGGCTTCCGTCCGCTCCTTCCCAAATCATCTCTGAGGCGTCGGCGTCGCCGCGGAAACCGCGGAACAGCACCGCGTTGTCGATGCCGAAGCCTTGCAGGAGCTGAGGAAGCTGGCTGTTGTGGCCGAAGATGTCCGTGACGTACCCTGACTTCATCGGCTCGATGCCCCAGCTGCGGGCGCGCCGGAAGCCGGTCGACAAATTCCGGATCAGCGATTCGCCGCTGACCAGAAACTCGTCAGGCATCACATACCAAGGTCCTACGCGAATTCGCCCCTCTCGAATGAGCTTCAGGAGTCGATCGCGGTTTTCCGGACGAATTTCCAAGTAATCGTCGATAACGATCGTCTGGCCGTCCATCATGAAGTAACGGTACCCCGGGTCGCTTTCCATTACTTCGAGCAGCTCGTCGATCAAATAAACCAGCCGCACCCGGTAGCCTTGAAAATCCTGATACCATTCCCGATCCCAGTGGGTATGCGACACGACATACACCTTCTTGATTTCACCGGTTGCTTTCGTCATGATTCACCTCGTTAGCGAGTTACGGCAGTCGATCAGTCCAATGGAACGACTGTTCGACTGCCGCTGGGATTCCCTGCCGGTTCCTTATCCTTATTTCAAGAGCGCTTCTACCTTTTGCTGAGCGCCGTCGAGGATCGACTTGACGTCTTCGTTCGTCATGAGGGTACGGGACATCGCCTCGCCGTAGATTTGCCATGCACGCGTGTTATCTTTCGCGAACGTCGGCAAGCCCTTGACGTTGCCGGCCATCGCTTCGTAGAATTTGTAAATTTCAGGATGCGCTGTTTTGTATGCTTCGCTCTCGCCGATGCTCTTCAGCACAGGCGGGCGTACGCCGGCGTCTGCGATGATTTGCTGCACGTCCTCGCTAAGCATCGCTTCGATGAATTTAAAGCCGCCCTCTTTGTTCTTCGCGTAGATCGGAACGGAAGCGAACGCCGCTCCGATCGTAATATTGGCTTGCTGGCCGCCTTCGGACAACGGCAGCGGTCCCGTGCCGCAATCCAAGTTCAGAGACGCGCAAGTGGAGACCATCCACGGACCTTCCGCCCAGATGCCGACCTGCCCCTTGTTGACAGGATCCCAATAAGCGCCTTCGCCCGTGTTGGCCATGACGCCCTTCGGCGCGTATTGATTCAAATCACGCAGGAATTGAAACGCCGCGACGTTCTTTTCATGGTTGAATATCGGATGGTTGTTCTCGTCTACGAAGCCGCCGCCGTTGATAAGCGGGTAGATGCCGGCGCGGAGGTAACCGCCGTTATTCGGCCCCGCGTAGATAACGCCGCCCCAATATTCGCCTTTGCCGGCTTCGGTGATTTGCTTCGACATCTCCAGCATTTCGTCCCAAGTCGTCGGCCCCTTCTCGGGATCGAGACCCGCTTTGCGAAACACGTCCTTGTTCCAAAACAGGATCGATACGCCTGGCTGGAAGGCTACGCCGTAAATCTTCCCGCCGTACTCCATCGGTTTCCAAGCGCCTTCGACGACCTCGTTGCGAACTTTCTCCGCGAGCCAATCCGGGAACGGCTCCAGCAACCCCTGTGCCGCGTAACCCGGGGATTGCGTTTCGCCGGTGATGACGTCCGGCGTCGATTTCGCGATGAACGCGGCCGTTTGCTTTTGCACAAGCGGCTCGGACCAGCCCCAATCCTCTTGAAGCAAGTTATAGCCTTGATCGGCCAGCTTCTGGTTGACCGCCTTCGCGATATCGAGCGGCGCCAACTGATCCTTCGGCATCGGATCCGTCGCCTTCTTGATGTCCGCTTCGCGGGCTTTAATTTGGTCGTCTACGTCGCCTGTGCCAGCCACGTTATCCGCACCATTCACATTGATGACGATGTCGGCGATCTTCTCCGGCTCCGCTTCGCCCGCGGCGGGCTCTTCCTTCGTTTCTTTCGCGGGCATCTCCGCGGGGGCCGGATCGCCGGCGGCCGGATCGGCGCCGTCGCCCCCGCCTCCGGAGCAAGCAACAACGGTAACGAATGCAAAGACCGATAAAAATGATAAAATCCATTTCTTATTTAACCGCATATAGAAACCCCTTCCATATTGTGGTTACACTCAAAGCGCAAACATCATCATAATCATATAGAATATATTTTTTGGAATTTATTAGCCTTTGATTCCGGTGTTCGCCAGTCCCTGCACGATGTAGCGTTGGAAGAAGAAGAAAATAAGCAGCATCGGAATCGTGATGCCGAGACCCAACGTGATCATCAACGGATAATTCGGCAATCCCATCGGATTTTGCGCGAGCGACGACATCCGCGAGATTGCGGCGGGTAGCGTCTGCAGCTCGTTGCTCGTCGTGAAGAAGAACGGCGTCGCCCAGTCGTTCCAAATCGCCTGGGACGTCGTAATTGCGATGAACGCCAAGATCGGGAACTGCAGCGGCATTAAAATTTGGAAGATAATGCGGAACGTGCCTGCCCCGTCGATTTTCGCCGCTTCGTCCAGCTCGAACGGAACCTTCTCCAACGATTGCTTCACAAGGAAAGTGCCCATGATGTTAATGGCGGGACCGCCGACCAAGTACACCCACCACGAGTCCAAGATGCCTTCTCCGCCCGTGAAAATGTAGTTGCCTCCGGCGAGCGGCCATCTGGCGAACTCGATGAACGTCGGGATAATCGCCACCACGGGCGGCACCATCTGCGTCGCCAGAAGCACGAGGAACAGCGTATCCCTTCCGCGGAACTTCAGACGGGAGAAGACGTATCCGCCGAGAAACGCCGTCAGCACGGCCCATACCAGCCCGTACGCCGTGCGCAGGATGGAGTTCAAAAAGTAGAGCCGTACTAGCGGATCGCCGGCTCCCCCGACGAGCGTCATGAAATTCTCGATCGTCGGATCTTTCGCGATCGGGAACGGTCCGATGACGGTGCCGGCGTACTCCTCTGCCGTCATGAAGCCCGTCATCACCATGAAGAGAATCGGATATACGAGCGCAAGCCCCCCGAAGAAGAGGACGACATGCCCGAATACATGGATCGGCCGCCATTGCCGGCTCATGCGGTTCTCCCTCCCTTCGCCTTCTTCCGTTCGTTCCGTTCGTTCTCCGTCGCGTACCGGAAGTAAACGACCGTAAAGATAAACACGACGGCGGCCAAGACGACCGAGGAAGCGCCGGCCATCCCTAAATTAAAGTCGAAGAAGCCGTCGCGCAAAATGCGATACACAAGCACCTCGGTTTGTCCGAAGGGCCCTCCGCCCGTGATAAAGATGACTTGCTCGTAAATCTGAACCGCCCCGATTAAACCTGTAATGACGACAAAGGTGGCGATCGGCTTGATGCCCGGAATCGTCACGTGCCAAAATTGCTGCCGGCGGTTCGCTCCGTCGATCGCTGCCGCTTCGTACATGACCGGATCCACGGACTGCAGGCCTGCCAGCCAGATGAGCGCCGTGCCGCCGATTCCCTTCCAAATCGAATAAACGACGATCCAGAATACGCCCCAACCGACCGAATATTGCCACAGGATCGGCTCCTTCCCGAGGCTCTTAAGAATGTTGTTGATGACGCCGTTGTTCGCGTCCAGGAAGATGTTGAAAATTTGGGTCGTGGCTACCACCGACGTCACAACGGGGATGTACCACATCGTCCGGTAGAGACCCTTGCCGGCCAGCGGCAAGTTCATCAGCAAAGCGACGGCGAAGCCGCCGACGATCGTTAGCCCCGTTACGAGCAAGCCGATCCAAATCGCTCTCCATAACGCCAAGTAATAGACTGAATCTTGAAAGAAACGAACGTAGTTTTTAAATCCGATAAATTTGGGAGCGTTCGTCACGCCGATCCATTCGAAGAATCCTAGGAAAAATCCAAATAACGTCGGGAAACCCGACACGACGAGCCACCAAATCAGCATCGGACCCAAGATGACGGAGGCTACGATCGCATCCTTATGCCTGCGGTAAAACACGGAGCTTCGGATGCGGCGGACGCCTGAACGCGGCGCGGGCGGGGCATCCGTTTTCAGAATGAGCTGCTTTGACATGAGACTCCACCTCGCGCGACGTCTTGGAAACGCATTCAAACCGATCGAAAAGAAAAACCTTCCTTCTTACCATATGGTATAAATAATATAATCTTTAGTCATTTGGTATGTCAATAAGGAGTTTCGCCTGAATTCCAACATCGAAAAGCGATCTCCGGTCGTTCGCCTGTCCGTGCTTCGTAAGACAACTCGAATATTCGGCGTTCTCCCGGCAACAGCACTGCGAATTGCTGCGGCGAGAACAGGGCGATCGTTCCCCCGTCCGCTTGCGCTTCCACGTACCATGCTACGGACGCTCCCGCATTTTCCACCTCGTATCGTTCGTACGCTTGCCCTTCCCTCGCCTCCCGATCCTTCATCGTCCACCGCAGAATGGCTACCGGAGCTCGCAGCATCTCGGCGAACGGAGCCTCCTCCTCGACGGAAAACACGTACGTCTCCGGCTCCTGCCGCTCGACCTGCAGACGAACGGCGAAGACGCCTCGCAGCGTCTCCGGCAGCTCGGCTGCGAGCGTGCCTGCCAAGATGCTGCTGCTCTGCGACGCGTTCGCCGCCCCTCCCTCTTCTGTGAAAACGACCCCGCCTGCGTCGAAGCAGGCAGCTTTCCATTCGAGCTCCCCCGCCTCTAGGCTGTTGTGGAGATAGACGTCCGCGCGGAACGTCCCCCCCGCCCGCTGAAGCAAGCTTTCGTATCGCAGCGAGGCATGCTTCGGCGCATAGGAACGAAGCATGGCGTAATAAGCCATCTTGGGATGCCCGTAATAATCGACCAAGCTGGTGCACGAGGCGTTCGGGAACGGCTCGTTGAACTGCCAGACGATGCTGCCGCTATTGCGGAACTTCCTGCGCCGGTTCGCCTCGAGCGCATAGCGAATCGCTTCCGCCTGCGTCCACTGACTGGCGCGCACGAATTGCGACAGCGACGCGAACGGCCCGAATAGTTCTCGGTCCCGATCGAGGGTGCACCACCATTCTCCGTGATGCCTCCACGTCGCGTTCTCTTTCATCGAGGTCACGACGAGATCCCGGCTCGGCAAAAACCGCGCCATCGATGCGTACGCGCAGCAGCCATCCGCGCCGAATTCGCTGTGCAGCAAGCTATCGGATGCGTTGTAAACCGTATAATGTCCCGTCGGCCCGCCGTATTTCCAAGGTCCGTGCACGTCATGGTTGCGCCCGGGCTCTTCGATACGTAAAAACTCGTTCGGCCCGGACGCCGAGGACGGAAAAAATCGCCGTCCGGGATCGTAACGTTCGACCAAGCGCTTCAGCATCGCGATGTTGGCGTCCTCGTCGGCAACGGGGACGCCATCCGCATTCGTCAGCTCGTTCCCGCCGCTCCAACAGCCTAAGCTCACGTGGTTGCGTTTCGTCTTCAGCGCGTGAATCGCCGTCCGTTCCAGCAAGCCGAGAAATCCTTCGTCCTTCGACGGAATATTGTCGATGCCGGAGCTGGATTGTATGAATTCTTGCCATATGAGAATGCCCGCTTCGTCGCAGCAATCGTAGAAGACTTCTTTTTCGATCAAGCCTCCGCCCCACACCCGGACGAGGTTGACGTTCGCCCGCTTCAACCAGCGCACGACCCGTTCGTAGCGCTCCCTGTCGACCGTACCATAGAGCGCATCGAGCGGCGTCAGGTTGACGCCCTTGATGTATACGGCCTGGCCGTTGACGCGAAGCGCATAAGGCAGCGCCCCTTCCGGCGCGTCCGCGTTGTCCGTCCACTCCAGCTGCCGAAAGCCGGTTCGGCCGTGCCATGCGTCGGACACTATGCCGTCCTCTTGCAGCAGCTCGACGCGAACCCGATAGAGCGGCTGGCTCCCCGAACCGTTGGGATACCAAAGCTTCGGCCTCTCCAATCGAAGGGCGCATTCGAACGAATGTTCTCCCTCGTCTCGGATACAGTTTCGTACAGCCGGAGCGACAGCTGTGGCGGCAATGCCCGCTTCCGTCGCCTCTCCTCCATATAGCGTTACACGACATGCAACGACGGCGCTAGGCGATTCCGCATCGGCATTCACGCGGACGAAAACCTCGCCGACGCCGGCCTTGAGGAAAGGCCGCACCTGCACATCTCGGATCCTCGCCCCGCGGGTAATTTCGATCGCGACGTCGTCCCACAGCCCTAGCGGGACAATCCGCGTCGTGAAATCCCATTTGTACGAGAAGCGGCTTTTCTGCGTCTTCGTCCGGGACGTATATCCGATCTGCCCCATTTCGTCGGGGGCGTGCTCGAGCAACACGGTCAGCTCGTTGCGCCCCCGCCGGAGCAGCTCCGTCACCGGATAGGACGCCGGCTCGAACATGCCTTCGTGTACGCCAAGGTACGTCTGATTGAGGTACACATGCCCTTTGTAATCGATCCCCCGCAGCGTCGCATATGCGCGTTCGCCCTCCGAAAGCTCCAGCTCGAAAAACGATCGATACATCCACCACCGGTTTTCGACCCATTCGCTCTTCAAGCTGTTCATGCCGAAGTACGGATCCTCGATCCACCCCGCTCGATGCAGATCGCGCTGTATGCTTCCGGGCACTTCGGCCGGTATCCAGTCCGTGACGCCGAGCAGCTCGCCGCCCGTTTCCATGCTGTTCCCCAGGTGGGGGACATGCGGATAAAAGCTTTTCGCCTCCCAATCGCGAAGTGCGATCATACACGGCGTTCCCGTACGCATCCGATCCCTCCCTTCACCGTCTCGACCCTCCGAACGGATGAACCGCCTTACCTACGGCAAGCATCGACAGGCAAGGCGATTCGTTCCCGCTTTCCTTACGCCGGATCGAACGGCGGTGTCTGGTATCCGAGTCCGTACGGACTTTCCGGCCGCTCGAAGTCGCCCATCAATGCGCGTCGCAGCGGCGTCGTTCGGGCCATAAATTCCGGATTGTTTTCGAACCGATCCGAAGGCGCCACCCAAGGCGGGCTATATATGTAGTGGGCCGTGTACCGGTCGTAATCGCCGTCGTGAGCGTACGTCCGATGCCACACCGCGTTATGGAACAGCAGTACCGAGCCGGCCGGCGCGCAGACGATATGGCTGTTCGGCGGGCTGCCCCCGTTTTTTCGGAGCTCCGCCGGCAGCGGCGCGAGGCTGCGGTGGCTGCCCGGGACCATCTCCATATTGCCCGTTCGCGGGGCGAGCTGATCCGTTAACAGGAACGACGCCCGCAGCTGCAGAAGCGGAATCGGGTAACCGAGCAGCTTGAAATCGTACGCGCCCGATCCGTCTTGATGCCAGCCGCCGTTGGCGCCGAAGGCGGGCTGCTTCGTGTTCCAGCTCGACTGCAGGATGAAGCGGTCCCCGTACAGCCCGCGCACCTTCGGGAGAACCGCCGGATGGTCGATGAGCCGCTCGAGCGCCGGCTCCGTCTCGTACCCGCGCCCGACCTGCGCCCAACCTTCGGTGCCGGCGGCTTGATGAACGCGAATGGAAGCCTCTAGACATTCCTTCACTTCTTCCTTCGAGAGCACGTCGCGAATGATAAGGTATCCCCACGATTCGAAAATAAAGCGGTCCGTCTCCGTGAACGCCCCCGCTTGAACGACTGGTTCCAACATCGAAATCCCCTCGCTCCTCAGACTTGTCAACCCCGTTCCGCCTTACAACGACACTCTTCTTCGCTCCTTAGCCGAGGCGCGCACCGCATCAAGAACGGCCATGTTGCGGACGGCGTCCGCGGGATCGAACCGGGTCGGCGCATCTTCGAGAATGCAACGGGAAAACTCCGCGACTTGCAGTTCGTACGCGTCGACGACCGGAACGACGACCTTCCGCCGTTCCCCCTTCGTCACGACGAAGAAATCCGCCGATTCCGGAGACGGCACGTATGCCTCCGGAATGTCGATCCGTCCTTTCGTTCCCGCGATTTGGAGCGAGTTTCGTAATTCCGCGGACATGCCGCACTGGAACGATAAACCGATGCCTCCCGGGAATTCGAGCAATCCGGATACCATCATATCCACGTCTGGATCCGTCTCCAGGTACGTCGCGATCGCCGTCGCCGCCTCCGGTTCGGCGCCCAAGACGAGACGCGCCCCGCTGACCGTGTAGCATCCGACGTCATAGATGGCACCTCCGCCGAGCTTTCCGTCCATGCGAATGTTGCCTTCGACGCCGACGTCCTCGATCTGGAACGTAAAGGCGACCTGCACGCCTCGAATATCCCCGATTTCGCCGGATCGAACGATATCGCGCACCAGATCGTAACGCGGATGATAGCGATACATGAATGCCTCCGCCAGCTTGACGCCGTTCCTTCCGCAAGCCTCCGCCATCGCCTCCGCCTCCGCGGCGTTCATCGCGAACGGCTTCTCGCAGAGGACGTGTTTGCCCGCTTCGGCCGCCTTCACCGTCCATTCCAGATGCAGATGGTTCGGCAGCGGGATATAGACGGCGTCGATTTCGGGATCGGCGAGCAGCGCCTCGTAGCCGCCGTACGCCTTCGGTATGCCGAAGCGCTCCGCGACGCTTCGCGCCTTCGCCTCGTCGCGGCTCGCGACGGCGGCGATCTCCGCCTCCCGCGCCGCCTGCAGCGCGGGAATGATGGCGTTGACCGCGATTTGAGCGCAGCCTAGAATGCCCCACCGTACGGTTTTGCGATGTTGCGCGTTTCCGCTCATGGGCCGTCTCTCCCGTTCCCGTTGTTATTGCCGGTGCCGATGCCGTTATCGTGGTCCGTCGCGACCGTTAGCGGCTCGCTCTCCGCAGACGCCCCCGAGGCTCGCTTCGCAATAACCGTAATCGCATACGGCGTATCCTTCTTCAGCCCTTCAATCGCGAACGTGGTCGCCGGCGCGGCGACCGTGCCGACGACGGCTCCGTCGAGCCGGACCTCGTATACGACGACGCCTTCGGACGCCGGCGCGGCCGTCCAACCGACCGTAATCGACGTCTTCGTGACGTCGAGCGCCGCGAGCCCGGTCGGTGCGCTCGGCGCGGGAGCCGCGACGAATCGCAGCTTCGCCCACTTCGCTTGATCGTCGCCGTTGCCCGCCCACATGATCTGTCCCCAGGAATCCGGGCCGTGCGTGGCGAGAACGGACATGCCGATCGTCTTACCGTCCTCCGGCGCGAACGGCACCTGTTGCAGCGCGCTCCACGGTATCGCCGCTTCGAACACGAACGACGTCTCGCCGACCGTCGAGGCCGCAGTTCCCGCCGACAGCTGATATTCTGCGGCGCCGCCGTCCCGTCCCTCGCGAAGAAACACGTGCGGCTGCCCGTCAGGGCCGCTCGGCGTGAACAAAATGGCGTAATCCCCGGCTTCGTACACCGTACCGAACTTCCGGCCGTTCAAATCCAGGAACAGCATCGACGCGTCGGACAAGTACATCTGCGCGCCGGTTTCGGTAAACTGGAATCGTTCGTCCGTGCGTTCCTCCAGAATGTATAAGTTTTCGGCGTCCCACTTCAATTTGTACTTCGACTGCAGTTCCCCGGCATGGCCCCAGACGGTGCCGTATTCCTTCACGTCCTCAGACTCCGCTCCGACCTCGATCGTACCTGCGCCATCCCACTCGCCCGGGGCAGCGACGCCGTCGACGTCGACCGCCGCCGCGGCCTCCGCCGCATCGTAGACGCGGCTCGCCGCCTCCCACGCTCTCGCTTCCTTATAGAAACGGAAGTACGTGTACGGATCTACGATTTCGAACTCGACGTCGGGATGGTTCGCCTTCGTAAGCTCGACCGCGTCCACGATCGTCGACGGCTTGAACAGGATCGTGCGGAACATCGAGAATTGCTGATTTTTTTGCAGACGGTCGCCCAATACGCGAGCCAACGCCGCGGAATCGGTCGAAATCGGGCCCAGCGGGACATCCTCCACCGTCACGAACGGCGTGCCGTTCACGATCGGCTCCTCGAAGCCGGCGTTATTGCCGACGCCGGACGGCGAGAAGCGGCTATAAGCTTCCTGGACCTCGCGGTTGACGCTGCCGCTGTTTCCGCTGATCAAGAACCCGGTAATGTCCAAATCGTGGCGTTCGTACTGCTGCCGGTTATATTCCTCCCAGACGTGCAGGAAATCGGGCAGCCCGTCGGGACGGTTTTCCTCGAGCAGCATCATCGGATTCAAGTACCCCGCTCCGTTATCCCCCGCAACGAAATAATCGTTCGGCGTCGCCGTCGCGTACAAATAATTGAATACTTGCGGCACGCGAGCCGACAATCCGGGCACCGGCGCCCATGCGAGCGGCAGCTCTCCGCGCTTCGGATCGTTCCACAGCACCGGCAGCGCGCCTGCCGTCCATGCGCCGGCATCGTAGTCGCCCATATAAAATGCGATGTACTTTTTATCTGGGTCGTACGTCTTGCCGTTTTCGCCCTTGTCGTTCGGCTGCACGAGCGTCTTCAGCGGTACGTGCCGGAACACCGAAGCGTTCGACAGCCCGACGAGACCGTAAGCGTCCGCATCCTTCTGCGCATTGTATTTCGAAATTTCGTCCGCGAACTTCCACTCCGCGGCGACCGGATGCAGGCGGGCCTGCGGATCGGCGTGCGTCGTATATTTGATCCACCACGGCACGAAGCCGCCGATCGTGATGATTCGCTCTCCGGCGAGCGCGTTCTGCGCCCGCAAAATGTCCCGCAGCGTATGAAAATCGGTGCCTAGCGGCTGAGACCGATCGTCGTTCGGAAGGCTGCGTTCATCCGGACTCAGATCGAAGAAAAACGCCTTGTTCGAAATCAAATAATCCGCATTCGGCAGCATCGAGTTGAACAAATCCGGATACACGTACGTTCCGTCGACGAGGGGCTCGTCGGCCGGCGTCTCAAGCACGTCGTCCGCCACGACCTCGACGCTTCTCCGAAGGCCGGTTCCGTAATACGCGACGCCGTCGCGAACCATCTGGGCGCTGAAGGTATACGTACCGGGCGACGCGGGCGCGATCATCGTAAAGCGGAATGTACGCTCCGCCCCCGGCTGCACCGCCTCTCCGGAATTCAGGAACACCCGCTGATTGTCCGAGGAGACGGAATACCCGCCGTTCAAATTCGACCATACGAACTGGTTCGCCGTGTCTCCCGTCGTGCCGAACCGGTCGTTGGCGGCGTAGGACCATGCAGTCGTGCCGTTGTTTTTCACAGTGACGCTGACGTCTACGCTGGAGCCCGCTTTCATTCGCTTCGGCAGCGCAGCGGACACCCATTGCGCGTTCAGCGGCTTGGCGGCGGCGTCGAAATCCCAAGAGATGCCGTCCAACGCGTACGCTAGCATCGTCGGGTTCGTTCGCCCGGCGTCGAGATACTTCGCCTTCGCCCAACGGTACGCATCGTTCTTCGCGCTTCCGGTCGACGGTTCCCCGATATCCGGAATTTCGCCTTCTCCCGTAAATTTACCTACAAGATCAAGGACTACCGGAAGCGCGCGCTGCCGGACCAGCAGGTCGTATGGACTGCCGACGTTCGCGTCGTAACGAACCGGAAGCAAGTTCTCGACGCCCGCGGCGGTCGATGCCACGTTCGACGTCGCCGGCACATTCGAGTCCCATACGACGACTCCGGCGTACGACGGCGCGAACGAATCGAGCAGCTGGTCGAAGCTCGTCGCGACCGTCACGGCTTTGCCGGACAGCAACTCGCCCTCCTTGCGCAGCTCCGAGAACCAAAACTCGTCGATGTCCACGCCCGCCGACTTCGCGATGCTGTTCGATTCGTACCGGTAATATAATTTCGGCGCATCCCGATTGACGATGCCCTGCAGCGCCGTGGCCAATTTCAAATAATCGTAAGCGAGTTGCGAATTCGGTTGCGTTTGTAAAAACGCTTTCAAATCGAAATACATGATTTCATCTCCGCCCTCCCTAACGGGCTCCGCTGCTGCCGCGGCGCCTGCGAACCCGCTGATCGCGAGGATGAATGCCATCATCGCCAACAACGTCGTCCCGAGTCGCCGATTCTTTTGAATTCGTGGATTCATAGATTTCGAACACCCCTTCCCCGAAAATGAATTCCGATGAAAAAGAATAAAACAAGATTCACCTCCATTCTTTTATGACATTACATATTATTATTATTTTATCTCTTTAGCATGATATTAGCGACGGGATCCACTTTATGTCAATGCATATTATTGAAAAACGGCAAAAAAATATTTTTAATTTACTTTATGACATTTCATTAGTGCTATCTCTTCGCCACCCGGAACGTCACGATCTTCTTTGCTCCGATCGTCGCCGTTTCCGTCGCCTTCGCGCCTTCGTACGGCTCCTCCAAGAAATTGCATTCCGACATCCCGGTCGTCGGTACCGGGAAGCCGATAGTGACGTCCGTCTCTCGGCGACCGACGTTATACATCCGAACAACGACATCCCTACCGTCCGCCGCTCGCTTCACCGCGGATAAAAGCGCGTCCCCCTCGAGCCGCATAAAACTGCCTCTTCGCGCCAATCTCGGCTTGCCCGCATTGGGGTCGCGATCCGGGAAGACCCCGCCATTCATTCCGTCCTGCACCCAAGGTCTGCCCCGCTTCCAACGGGACTCCGCGATCGGCCGTTGCTTCGTCATCAGTCCCTGATGGAATCGCTCCGCCTCGCGGTAAAGCGTCGCAGGCGCGACTTCGCCGGGAACGAACGGACGAACGGCCAACTCGAACGTCCAGCTGCCGAGACATTGCCCCTTCGGCTGCCGATCCTCTTGCATGGGGATCGGTTCGCGAAGATGGATCGTCTCCACGCAGCGCAGCAGCGTGACGCTTGCGACCGTACCTACGTCGATCATCTCGTATTCGTGCAGCCCCTTCGCGAAAACCGCCGTCCCGATGCCGTTAGCGGAAGTCGCGAACCATTTCCAGAACGGCTGCGAGTTCGCGTCCCTCTTCCAGCCCGCGCCCTCGTTCCAAGCGCGCTCCGCGACGTCGAACTGCCCGCCCGCTAAGACGACCTCAGACGTCCCGTTCGTCGGGAAAAGCACCCTGATGCGGTGATCCTTGGCTCGATTGCAAACGTCGATGCGCATGGAAATTTCCGAAGCGTCCCGATCCAGTCGAAGAGTCACCTCGAACGAACAGACGACTCGTCCGGCGGATCGACTCTCGAGATCGGGGCTCAAGGAAACCGGAAGCGCCCAATCGAACCGGTAGACACACTCCTCGTACAATTCGTTTTTCGTCCGGCGCATGTATTCTACCGGGCCGGACCAGACGAGAGCGGATTCCCCGGGCACCTGCCCGAACACATACAAATCCCCTCGATCGCCGGCGTCCTGAAAGCGCCCTTGCCCCCGGAGCACGGCGCCGGTCGACTTCTCCGTCACATCGAACGTACCGTCCGGCCGCACTTCGACGAGGAGGCGTTCGTTCTCCAACGTCGGCCGGGCGGGCAGCGGGCGATCGATGACGACGCGCCCCGTCGCGTTCGGGCGCAGGCGGTAAGCGGCATATCCCAAGGCAGGCACGCACGGCTTCCATTCGACGACGTATCGATGTACGTCGATCACCCCGGGCAAGTTAATCGGACTTAACACTTGGCGCCGCAGGCGCTCCGCGGAGACGATGCGGTAAGGAACTTCCCGGCCGTCCGGATCTTCGATCGCGAAAGTCGACACCTCGTCCTCGGCCAGGAAGTCGACGTTCGTCCGAATCGTTCCGCCGCTCGCAAGCTGCGAAGTATTCATTACGAACAACAGGTGATCCGCCGCGTCGCAGCCTTCCGCGGACACGGCCGACGAGAGGATGTTTAGCTTCCTGTCGAGGACCTCGCCGGATAGCTCTTCGACCCGGCGGAACCGGTCCATCATATGGTCGTGAACGGCGTCCTGGCTGCAGCCGCAAATACTGTCATGGGGATGACACTCCATGTACGCCCTCCATAAATAATCGATCGCGCCGGCATCGTATTCGTCGAGGTCCAATAGCTCGGTCCATGCGGATAAAGGCTCGACCCACTTTTCCAACAAGTCGTGGCACCTCAAGTTCGCCTGTTTGAGATATACCCGGCTGGAAAGCGTCCCCGCCAAAATCGAATACTCGAAGCATTCTCGTAATTCGCCATGAACGACTTCGACTTGTTCCGGGGGAAGAGACTCCATGTATGCCTTAACGGCCGCCGCGTAATTCGGCAGCGTGTCGTGTACGAACTCCGCCTCCTCGCCATACATCTTCCGGAGCTTTTCCAACACCTCGGGCAAATCGTATTGCGCCTCCAAGTGATCGACTCCGTTCATCATCGCGTAATGTCCCGACGGGTTGATTTTCTCCTCCCGTTCTCTTAAGCCTTCGAACACCAAACGGAGGATGGCCTCGTCATTCGGAAGCCGCTGCGCGCTGTTGTACCAGTAATACAACAGCATGCCGGCGACCTCGGAGCCGTCGGGGCTTCTCCATTTAACGAAAGGGCTTTCATGACTCTCGATATCTAAGCCTCTTCCGAAGATGCAATTGTCGATGCCGGCTTGTCGGAACAACTGCGGCATCTGCCCCGCGAGGCCGAAGTGATCCGGCAAATAACCGACCTTCATCTCCCCTCCGAGCGCTCGGGACGTCCGGATCCCTTCCATCAAATTGCGTACGGTCGATTCCCCGCTCGTCAGGAACAGATCGTTTTGCTGATACCATGGACCGACGAGAATTCGGCCGGATCGGATGTACTGCTCCAGCCGTTCCCGCCGCTCCGGCCGCAGCGCGTAATAATCCTCAAGCACGATCGTTTGGCCGTCGAGGTGGAAGTACTTGAAATCAGACTCCCGGTCCAGCAAATCCAACAGGTTGTCGATTAAATGTGCGAGACGATAACGGAACTGCTCGAACGTCAGATACCACTCCCGATCCCAATGCGTATGCGAGATAAAGTGATACGTCTTTCTTGGTTTCAAAATGGACTCCTCCTTGATTGGCCGTTACGTCACATTATATTGCCGCCCTTATTGACATGTCAATAAGGATGATTAATGACATATCTTTAGAATGGCGGCGCGGAGGATTTCCGTACAATCAATCGGGTCGTCAGCCGTTTCGTCATAAGCCCTCCGTCGCGCTTCCAGCTTCCGTCGATGATCATCCTCGCGGCTTGGCTTCCGAATTCGAAAAATTGCTGTTCGACCGTCGTCAACGGCACCTCCAGATGCTCGCAAAACGGCAAATTGTCGAATCCCGTAATCGAAAGTCGGCCCGGGACGGGAACGTCGGCGACCGCCGCCGCTTTCATAAATTGGACCGCAGTCACGTCGTTCACCGCAGCGATCGCGGTCGGCGGCTCCGGTAGCGCAAGCAGTTCTCCCAACAGCCGCTGCGCAAGCTCCGGCCATTCCGTGCCAATGATTGGAGCGTCGACGCGCCGTGCGTCGACGATGTACTCCCGCCGCAGCGGGATCCCGCCGTCGATTAACGCCTGGCAATACCCCTTGAACCGTTCCTTGACGGACCCCGTCTCCTGGGGATCGAGACCCACATAGGCGATCCGCTGGTGGCCCAATTCGACTAAGTGCGAGACGACGCCGTACATGCCGGCGGAATTGTCCGTCAGCACGCTTGCGGATTCGATCCCCTCGATTTGCCTATCGATCAGCACGAAGGGAATGTCCCGAATCAACATGTCGCTGTAGACTCCTATGTTCTCGGGACCCGCATGCGGGTACACGATGATGCCGGACACGCCGTCCTGCTGCAGCCGCATCAAGATTTCTCTCTCTTTCTCGGGCTCGTTGCCGGAGCAATGGAAGGTCATATAATAACCCGATTCCCGGCATGTCTGCTCGACGCCACGCAAGATGTCGTAACCGTACCGTTCGTCGAAAGGAAGCACGACGGATAAGATCGGCAGCTTGCCGAGCGGTAATTGTTCTCCGGGTGCCGGCTGCTCCATCGGCTCGCGAATGAAACTGCCGCGCTTTTTCACCCGATAAACGATGCCTCGCTGCACCAATTCGTTGATTGCGCGGGTTACCGTAATTCGACTCACTCCGTATATTTCCATTAATTCATGATCAGTCGGAATTTTATCTCCGGGCTTCAGCGCCCTGTCCCGGATTCTGCCCAGGATGTCGTCGATGATCGTCTGGTATTGGGGTTTCTTCTTGTCGCTCATGGATAACCGTCCTATCTTATAATGTCATGTCATAAACTATCATGTCTGAATTATAACCTCTCATAATATGAATAGCCAATTGAAATCCGAAAAGATAAGTGGACCTAATGGTCTCATGGAGATTCAGTTATTTAGATGTCTGGGTACATAGCCTTAAGGATTTTTCGCAGACCCGAGTCCTAAGTTGCTCTGGCGCTTTACCATCAATACCCGCGGCACTTTAGGCGCTTCAGGAGTGTTTTTGTAACATATTATTTATAATTATACTTTAACCTTTTTATAATTGACATATTGTCATATTACAAATAGTATTTAGTCTGTAAACGCTTTTATCACCTTTTCCAGGGAGGGGATTTTGATGATGAAAAGATGGTTTTCGCTTAGCCTGGCGGTCAGTATGAGCGTAGGCTCAGCGATTCCGACGATCGCCTCGGCGGGGCCGCCGGCGGAACGCGCCGAAGTCATTCGAACGACGTTCCAGACGAACGCGGGGTATGACCCGGCGCACGACATTCAAACGGATGCCGTGATGGTGTTCCCGATGACGCTCGATTCGTCGGAACAGCTTGTACGATCATGGTTGGACAAGGGCTACCAGGTCGACACGATGCTCTCTATCAGCCACGACTGGCACGGCGACTACGCGCAAGGCCGATATGACGGGCGCTCCCACCAAGATGAAGTGCAGCTCGACCGCTCCGGGAATCCATACATGCATCCGACGCCCGGCACCGGATACGTCGTACCGACCCGAGAGTGGAACGAGTATGTATTCGAGTTCGCACGCAGAACGATCGATGCAGGCGCGCGGCGCGTCGTCTTCGAAGAGCCCGAATTTTGGAATGGAGCCGGGTATTCCGATGCTTTCAAACGGGAATGGGCCGACTATTACGGCTCGCCATGGGAAGACCCTCAAAGCTCTCTTGCCGCAGGCTTCAAGAGCGAACAGCTGAAATCATATCTGTATAAGCGCTCGATCGACGAGATTTCCACGAAAATTAAACAACGCTACCCCAAAGTCGAGGTGCTTGTCGCCTCCCATAGTACGGTCAATTATAACAATTACGGGATCGTCGCATTGAATGCGGAACTGTACGATCTGCCGAACGTGGACGGCTTTATCGGCCAGACCTGGTCGGATACCGCGAAATATCCGATTACATACGCAGGTCAAAGCCAAGAGCGGCTGTTCGAATCGGCTTACTTGGAATACTCCTCTCTCTCCTCGCTCAAGACGGATCGGGACGGGAAGGATTTATACGCCTTGGCCGATCCGGCCGCGGATAACGCTGCGTTCGATTGGCAGGAGCTGGAGTACGCTTATAAGACCACCGTTTCGGCACAGTTGCTGCAACCGGGCTTTCAACAATTCCAAGTGCTTCCTTGGTCGGTTCGCGCCTTCGCGCCCGCGCCGTTGCAGTATAAGTCGATTCAGATGAACGTCTTCGAAGCGCTGAAGTCAATGTACGGAATGCCGACGGATGTGCTGGCCGGGTCGCAGGGGATCTCGATGCTCGTCTCGGATACGCTCACTTGGCAGAACAGCTCGGGGCCGAGAGCCGGCATGGAGTCCGTCGTCGGCCCTTCCGTCCCGTTGGTGGAACGCGGGATCCCGTTACGGATGCTTCCGGTCGAAAGAATCTCGAAGGAAGCCTTGAAGGATACACGCCTCTTGATCCTAAGCTATGACAACTGGAAGCCGGTCAAAGAAGAAACCAATCGGGTCATCTCGGATTGGGTCAAGAGCGGCGGCGTGCTTTTATATTTAGGGGGATATAACCCATATCAAGAAGCGGACGGTTGGTGGAAGACTAACGGTTTTGCTTCGCCGCAGGAGGATTTGTGGCAACGGCTGGAGCTCGGGGTTCAGGCCGGAAGCGAGACGCTTCTCGGCGTCGCCGGCGGGAGCGCAGCCCTTACGCCGGCGCCTGACGGTGCCTCCATCGCCGGCTCGGAATCGCTGACCGTGCCGGGGAGATACCGCCTCACCGCTTATACACCGGAGGGCGTCGTCCCGTTGTACACCTACAACGACCGCACCGTCGCTTTCGAGCAAAATATCGGCGCGGGAAGCGTTGTCGTGTTCGGCGTCGAGCCCTCCTACTTCGCCTCCAGCGCTCGCTCGGCAGAGCTTATTCGGCAGCTGAGCCGATATGCGTTAGGGAAAGGCGGCCACGTATACATGGAATCTAACACAATGATCGCCCGCAGAGGTCCGTATATATCCATTCAAGCGTTGTCACAGCCCGCAATCGTCCACGGCAATTATTTAGACCTGTACGATTCAAGGCTGTCGGTCGTCTCGAAGGCCGAGCTGCTTCCATACTCTTCCGCGCTGCTTCTCGATATCTCCAAGATGATTAAGACGAAACCGAGTCTGCTGTTCGTTAACGGAGAAGTCATCGAGAAGCAAGAAGCGATGGAGTTGACGTCCTATGTCGTAGAAGGACCAGCGGATGCACGGGCTATCGCAAGACTCGGCTCCGACCAGCGCTACCCCGTCGGTGTAACGGCCGAATCCGCCGAGGGACAAACCGTGAACGTTCAATGGGAATGGGATAACTCGAGCCGGACGCTGCTCGTCGGACACATGCACGACCCAACGGGCGTGCGTGTCGCCATCCATTGGTCGAAGCCCCCTATCGAAGATTCCGCTAGAATGGAACTGCAGGAGCTCTCCATACCGTTCAACAATAAAGGGTTGGACCTGCCGTACATCTACTCCGTCACCGGACCGAACGGAACGCTCGAGCACATGCGATTCGTCGACGCCACCGGCGAGATGGTGCTCAAACTGAATGTCAACGATCGTCCGGACGCGGAGCTGTTCCTTGAGCTCGCGAACAACTTCGTCGTCAGCGCTTCGCCGGACGCGACGCAATGGACGGAAATTTTAAACTCGTTCGACATGTTCGATGCGGACATTCATGACGTCACCAACCGGGGCAAGTTCGCCGTCGATCCGGTTCCTTACGCCTCCTCTGAGGGAGACCTTTATTTGAAGCTCGAGGACGGATCGAAGCAAGACGGGTGGGGCGCGGCGATCTACGGCATTACGTTCCGGTACGAGGCTCCGTTGCCGCCGCTGCACATTCAGAGCAACCCTAGCGCACCGCTTCGGGTCAAGGCAGGCGAGTCGAAGACTGTCTCGCTTTCGGTTGCGAACCGGACCGGCGCCGCGCAGACTGTGCACACTCAGGCGGCGCCGATCGACACCGTTCAATCGCTTGTCTCCTTCGTTCCGGCAACGTCCGGAGAATCGGAGTACCTCACGGAGGATCATGGATCCGGCGTCAATCCCGGCTTATTCCGATACGCGGACGTCTCGAACTACTTCGTATACCGCCTGCCGGTCGCGCTTGGAGCGATGCAGCCGACGCTTACGCTCCAAATCGAAAACCAATTCGAGGTTTCGCTATCTTCCGACGGCGTGAACTGGACCGTCGTGGACGCGGAGCCGAATCTTGTCACGGACGGATCGAACCGAAAGAGTCGATCATATCCGGTAGACGGCTTTCTGAACGAAAACCGCGAGTTCTTCGTCAAAATCGGGGACAGTCATAAAGAAACCGGCCACGGCGCGTTATTGACCAAGGTAGACGTTTCGGGCACGATGTTTATCGCGAATCCCGTTACAGTCTCGCCACCTTCGTTTCTCCTTGAACCGAACGAGACGAAGGTGATTACGGTAACGATCGGCGCGAACCCCGACACGCCGTCCGGCATGTTCGACCAACCGTTGAGATTTACCGTCGGCAGCGGCACCCAAACCTACGAGATCCCTGTGGAGTTCGCTTGGCAAGAACCGGTTTATACGGCAACCGCAGCTCCGGATTCGATCGTTGCGGACGGCCGAATCGACCCGGGCGAGTGGGACGGGGCATCCGAAATCGAAGTGTCGACGACCTCTGTCGCGGTGAGTCGGTACGGGAAAATATGGGGGAGCCAAACGTCGGCGGCCGACCTTCGGTCGCGGTATCGCGTGCAATGGGACCGTCAGTACTTGTATTTGCTGGAGCAGCGGGAAGACGATGTTCTCAATTTCACGGAAAACGCTAATCGCATGTATTTATCCGATGCGACCATGCTTTTCTTGGATATAAATCACGACAAGACAGGGTCGCAATACCTAAGCGGCGATTATGCCGTCATGCTCTCTCCGAGCGGCACCGACGGCGCGCCTCACGCTTACATACGTCAAGGAAACGACGCAGGTGTACTGGAGTACCCGATAACGGATACGATCGTCGGTTCATCCATCGACGGCGGCGCGTATACAATGGAAGTGGCGATCCCTTGGAGCTCGCTGCAGACGACTCCCTTCGCTCCCGCCGGCGGCACGATCGTTGGCATGACGATTTTATCGACGGACAACGACGGCCCCGACGACTGGGGGCAAATCATGTGGATTGGCGACGGCGACGATCAGGCGAAATGGGCCGATATGCAGTTGGCTGATTAATCGACAACCGAAAATGCCGCAGCCTCGAGTAGCGAATACTCGGGCTGCGGCTCATAGCGGTTATCGATTGATCCCACATATCCCCAGATTCACATGAGCTTTTTCGCGTTATACATGATTTCCCATATTTTCTCGTATCGCCGGTACTGCATTTCATGATGACTGGGGCCAACTCCCCGACGATTGCCGCGCTTACATCTCCCCTTCTTGAAAATCCTATTGAGTATCCTTTTCTTCCCGAAGATGTCGTCATTTCGACCACACAGTAGTCTCTCTTTAGCACGGTATAACCGCCAATCCACAAAGGTTTTCCAACAGTACTTCAACGTTGCGCGCGATAATACTACTAATCGTCTCCATCGTACATTCACAATCCCTTCCGTTGTTATTTCAAATAGCACCTCGCAGTAACTCTCCGCGAATAACTGATTGAAGCGTTGAACAGAGCTGACTAGGCGCAGAACAGGACTGGTTCCCGAATGCCTGACGGATTGCTCCATGGAAGTAGTCGACCCCTTCGTAGTGGAGATAAGTCCAGTATACGAAGCGACCGGAGGCGACACATTCCACAAATTAAAAG
This sequence comes from Paenibacillus antri, assembly GCF_005765165.1. Taxonomy (NCBI): domain Bacteria; kingdom Bacillati; phylum Bacillota; class Bacilli; order Caryophanales; family Paenibacillaceae; genus Paenibacillus; species Paenibacillus antri. The sequence continues at coordinate 219,868 of NZ_VCIW01000001.1, forward strand.
CACCCGATTGGAATAACCTTTAGAAGTTTGGGCGGGTAAAAGATAAGGAGCCAGGCGTTCTGTTGTCGCTTGGCTCCGTGATTTCCGTGTGGTGGCATGCTAAGGGTGTGTCAAGAATTTTGTGTAAAAACTCCTAGTGAAAACCTAGGGACAGCTTAAGGCAGGTGGGGCCCAATTCGGTCGGGGAAGAAGACAGAAAGCTGCAGCAGGATCTGTCCCCAGTTGACGAACGCCATGTTCGATGTAACCACGCATGTATTCCGCCACTCGGTCGTAACTGCCGACGAAATACGGATTATGAGCCGCGCCCGAGCGGTAGGCCCCCATCCAATATACGCCGTCATATAGTTCTCGTTCTGCAAGCTGCGCCATACTGCGAATCCAATGGGAAGGTGATTTCCTCCCTGCGGCTGTTAGGGCCAAGCCGAAGCGCGATGGCTGAAATCTTTCCTCTGCAGCCGTCCATGCTTCCTGATCCGTTCGTCTAGCTATAATCCCGATGCGGATGCCAGTCCGATCGGGACTACAGCTATACGTTCCCCGATATTGCTCCAGCGGTTCGGGATGTGTCAGCCATACGGCTGAGCAGGTTCGGGCGGTATTCCGCCCCGATTCGGAAGAGCCAGCAATAAAATACAGCGGCTGAATTGAGCTGGGCAGCGTCGGTTTCAGCTGTAGGTTCCGGTACGTGTAATGCTTCCCCTCGAACGTAACCGCGCTGTCCGACTCCAGTAAAATTCGAAGTGCCGTAGTATATTCGAACAACCTTTCATATCGGTCCTGATGCTCGCTCCTGTCCCCGACTGCCTCCATTTCCTTCGGGGCGGCGCCAGTGATCATGTTGATGCCTAATCTTCTTCCGAACAGACAACCGATGCTTTGTACCGTCTTCGCGACGGTAACGGGCGGGGAAGCGTTCGGCAAAACGGCTACAATCGGAATGAACCGTCTCGTAAGTGAAACAAGCGCGGTTGTGAGTACCCAAGGATACGGGCAATCATTATTAGCTTGCGTATATAACTACTTCCTTCCTGATGATCCGGAGCCGGAAAACCGCAATAGAGCTGAACGCAATCACTCAAATGTAGTCCCCCCCTGCATCACATTAATTCGCACTGCTGTAATTGCGGAGCGCGGCGGACCAGATGAGCCGGGCCACGGCTAGAAGCAGCAACGGCGCTGCGATCGCCCATGCGAAATAACCCACCTCCAGCCGGTCCATCACAAAGAGCGGCGAGAAGTTGGTGATCATGAAGATGGGAAGAACAAAGATCCCCACTTGTTGAATCCACCTCTTGTAGATGGCCATCGGCATATTGTTGAAGTCCCAGACCGCATCCGCGATGGAATTCAATCCCCGAATTTGTCCGAACCAGAATGACGTCAGTTGCGGTATGAGGAAGAGCGCATAGGTCAGCGCAACTGCCATTACAAGGAAGAACATGAATCCGGCTATATTCCCAATGGTGACAGGAATCCCGGTTCTTCCCCAGCCAATCGCAATCATCGCGATTCCGCCGATCACATTGGGCAGCGGCAGACCGAAGTCAACCCTGCGAAGCGTCAGCATGAATTGTAAGGAAACCGGCTTTGTAAGTAGCAAGTCCAATTTTCCTTGGAGCACCTGCTCCGGAATTTGGTAGAAATTCATGGCGAATAACCCCATGTAAAGCCCTGTCATCATTGTGTACGTCCCTACAAACATAAGGATGGAGTCAGGGGAAAGGCCGGCAATATGAACGTCGGCTTGGTAGACGACTATGACATAAAGCATCTTGGCAAATAAGAATGCCGTCTCCACACCGATTCCCATCAGGAAGTTGAATCGATACTCCATCTGCGCCATTAGGCAGCTTTTAACAAATAGTCCGTAGATTCTCAAGTATTTTACGATCGTCTTCCTCACTCCGTCATCCCCCCATTCCCGAATACTCGCGCAGTCCGGCTTTCCAGAGCACCCGTCCGAGAAGCAATAACAAGACGATCCAACCAAGTTGCATCAAGAGGCCGTCCAGGATTTGATGATCGGGAAGCCGACCGTTCAGCACGTTGATCGGGTAATAGATGGTATAAAAGAAAGGAAGAAAGCGCGAAACGGCATAAAACGTATCCCCGAATATTTCCAAGGGGAAAATGCCGCCGCTTATGATTTGCACAAGAAGGCCGGTAATGACGTATAAATAAGATATTTCCGCAAGCCAAAACGAGGCGCTGCTGATACAGTACGAAATCAGGAAGTTCAGCGCGAGAGCCAGGAACAAAGCAACGGCAAAGACGATCGCTCGTACGGGGCTTATTTCGACTGACCATACGGCGTTCAGAACGAGAAGAAGTAGGGCGACGATCAACAAAGAGATTCCGAAATAGAAAATCTTGCGACCTAGGAAGGAAACGATGCGAAACCCGAAATAACTGAAAGGCTTAATTAGATATTTATTTAAACCGCCTTGTTTAATATCTTCCTTAATGTCGTATTCGATCCCGCCCGTCGAGACGACCTTTGAGAGAATTCCCGCGAGAATCGTGTATAGAATTAACTCGCGAAAGGTGTATCCGTACATCGTAGACTTCTGAGCGAATATAGCTGTCCACATGAACCATTGAATGATAATGGGGAAGAATGCGCTAACGAGCTGAAGGACGAAGTCGAATCTGTATTCCATGGATTGCTGCATCCCGAGAGAGAATGTGATGGCGTACTTACGCAAGGTATGCATGCTCTTCCTCCCGTTGGTAGATGGCAGCGATACTTTCTTCGATCGGAATGTCCTCAATGGTAATGTCGAGGATTGGGAACTGATCGAGCAGAATCTTGGAGCAACGGTTCAGCTCGCTCTTATCCACCTCGATCAAAGCCGAATACCCGTCCTCTTGAATAACGCGACCGACGGAGGAGAGCGATTCGCTGTCGACGCGCTCGGAGAACGCGACCTTGATCCGCTTCGTATGGCTGAAGGCCGGGCTCATTCCGCCGAGACTACCGTCGTACATAATCCTGCCGTGATTTACGATAATACTCCGCTTGCACAGGTGTTCGATATCCTTCAGATAATGACTGGTCAGGACGATCGTCATCTTGTGACGTTCATTGTAGTACTTCAAGAAATCGCGAATATTGCGCTGCGACATGAGATCTAGGCCGATCGTCGGCTCATCCAGCAGCAACACACTAGGCTTATGGATGAGCGCTGCAATAAACTCCATCTTCATCCGCTCTCCGAGCGATAACCTTCGCACCTGTACGTTCAACTGCTCCTTCACTTGCAGCAGCTCCGTCAATTCGTTGAGTGTATCACGATATTCTTTATCGCCCACCTCGTAGATGCACTTGTTGAGATACAGCGACTCATGCGCCGGTAAGTCCGGCCACAATTGGTTTTTCTGCCCCATCACGATGGAGAAGCGCCGCTTGAAGTCGTTTTTTCTTTCCCAAGGGACGTACCCCATGACCGTGGCGCTTCCGCTCGTGGGATGGAGTATGCCCGAGAGCATTTTCAAGGTTGTTGTCTTGCCCGCGCCGTTCGGTCCGAGGAAGCCGACGATTTCCCCCTCTTCGATTTCGAAGGTAATCCGCTTGACCGCCTTCTTGGTCAATTGCTCCCGCCGAAATAGATTCTGAAAAGAGGACTTTAACCCTTCCCCTTTCATATAATATTGAAAGTCCTTCTCCAAATCTTTCACAGTTATGATCCCCATCGGTTCAACATCCCCTATCCGATTGCCCTTTTGTTTGCATCGCAAGTCTGCATTGCTCCATCCACAGTACTCGCTGCTCGATCTCCCCTATCGGGAGGTTCGTCGCTCTCCCAAGGACCACGTTTCGAAAGAACGACAGCTGATTGACATAGTAGTTCTGCGACGGGAAGGCGACTTTCTCCATTACCCCCGATTCCAAATAACGAATGTCCAGCGTAATCTTGAACGCGCCGAGACTGGCTCGGAAGAAGTTACTGATCCGTACTTCGGCTCCTTCGAACGTAAGCCAATACAAAGCTTCATACGGCATGTCGAACGAAAATAGCGCTTCCGCGCGCACCCCGCCGGTGAACGTAATGGCGGCCTTCGATGTCCAATCCGAACCGTTCGGACCGTCGAAGGAAGACTCCGCCTCGTAACGGAGCGGCTCGTCGGCCAGCACGGCCTGAAGAAATTGAATCCAGTAAGAACCTACGTCCAATAAAACGCCTCCGCCCCGTGTCGGGTCGCGGCGGTACTCTCCCTCCACCGTACGGGGAAGAGGCCTGGACATTTGCTGTCCGGATTCGGAGCAGGTGGCCAAATCGCCGATCCTGTATCCACTCCCGAAGGGTCGACTGCCAAGGATGGTGGCGAACCATGACCGCTTCCAGCAAGTGGATCCCAACTTCTCGCATGTGCGCCGAATCTCTTTCCATTCCCCTACGTTAAGGCATACCGGCTTTTCGACCAGTATATGCTTATTCTCGAGCGCCGCGCGAACGACCCAATCCTTATGAAGGTGATTCGCTAACGGGATGTACACCGCGTCAAGCTCGCGGCTCCGAAGCACGTCTTCATAGCTTCGGTACAGGTTAGCGACGTTCCACTTTTTGGCGCGTTCGGCGGCTTCGTCGAACCGGAGCGACGCTAGTGCATTCACTTGCACTCCCGGGCAGTAACGCAAAGGTTCGATGATGGATCGACTCACGACGCGCGCACAGCCGATAATACCTAACGAGACGGACATCTCCCTTTACCTTCCATTTAGATATAGCAAGATGCATTTTGAGCAGACCGGCATGAGGCCGCAAGACAACGTCTCCCGCATTTTGGCGAAAGCTTCTCCGTGCCAAAGCTCACCGACGTCTTGGATCAACAGATCGCCCACCTTGAACTCAGGGAATATTTTACACGCGCTTACCGTTCCGTCGGTCAGGACGTCGATTCGGTTGGAGATCGCAAGGCATTTCGTTCGGTTTTGAGCCGGCTTCTCCGAGCCCAGTACGAAGTCTCCTACTTCTTCCGGCTCCAGGGCGGGCTGGTAACGAATTCGTATTCCACTCCCGAGCGTGGATTCTCTTCATCTCGCCCAGTAGTGGTTGAATATTATCCGGCGACAGACGGAACTTGAAGGAATGCCAGCTTCTCCGTCCCTGGGCATGATCCGATAACCATCCGAAGTTCTGATCGAAATAATGATCCATCCGTTCCGACACTTCGTCGGGCAAATACCAGAGGAAACAAAAGTAAACCGTATCAATCCCCTTCTCCTCGAAATAATTCATAAAGTCGTATAGCTTCGTCACCATCGCGTCGTTAATCGAGAAGGCGATCGATGCCTTTCATAACTTTCCTGAATGTTCCTTTCCCCCGGATCGCATCGTTCTCGGCTTCGAAGCCCTCGACGCTGACCAAGATCGCAAGGTGCTCGGAAATTCGAAGGATCGAATTGAGCTTTTCTTCGATCAGCAGACCGTTCGTGCATAATACAGTCCATCGCGGGTCTTGTACCATCAGGTCTACGTAATCGTCCCATCTTGAATAGACGAGCGGCTCCCCGCCCCATAAAAACATGTTCGCTTTCGTTTCCGCCGTCTGCGCAAACAACTTCTGTACGACCACGAAGTCGATTTCTTCCTTGGCCGTGCCATATCCCAGTCCCTATGGTATCCTTCGCTGTTCCATTCGAAGCAGTGTTTACAGCGTAGATTGCAGCCGTTGGTCAGTTTAATGCCTACCTCTTGGGGGAGCTTCGTCGCGAAGACCGGGTTGTGCTCCAGCTCTTTACTCGTAATCGACATATATTTGATGGTTTTTTTTAGACGGTTAAAGGAGTCCTTATCTAACTTGACTTTAGTCTGTGGTTGCATGCTCTTCACCTCTATACATTGGTATTTTTCTTCGAATCCGCAGGAGACGCTCATTCATGCGGCGAAGTAGTTCGAAATCGAAATCTGTCCGCTTCCATTCTTCATAAGAGATGCCGAAGCCGAAGTGCTCCCACAGTTTTGCATTGTGCGATTCATATTCTCCGAAAGCGTCCAAATAAATCAGAGGCGTGGCTGTAAGCAGCGAGTCAAGTAGCGTCCCCCTGCCCGGCTTGCTAATAATCGCGTTACATGTGCTGGCCAGTTCGTACACTCCGTGGCGATCGTACCTCGCATGGTATGCAGTTACGCGGCCCTGAACGACTTCCCCCATCGGAGGAAAACCATGCTCTCCGTCCACGCCGGAATGCCAAGGCTGCCATTCCGGATCAGTCATGAAATAACGAACGTCATGCGAGGTATGGTCGGTTTCGCCCTCATAATAGGCAATCAGGTTATGCCGAACGGCCGTTCCTTTCGAAACAGCAACCCTTCGCGGTCCAATTGTTCGATGAGTCGTTCATAATCGCATCGTCCGCTCTCCCAAGCTAAAGACATCACGGTTAGACGACTCGATGCGCCCATGCTTCGAAGCTTTTTGTCCAATTGAAAGTTAATGAATCCCATCGACATTCTGGCGTTAATCTCTACAATGTGCCGGAGCGTGCCGTCAGCAAGCTTCATTGAATCGAAACAGACCGGCCCGAAGTAACCGTCTCTCCATAGCGCGTTGGCGGCTCCCCGGATATACGGGAAGTACCCTTGCCTGTCCAGTTGCTCCAGGAAGGCTGGCTCGGCCGACTCCGAACCCGAATAGTTGAAGCCGTTATTCCTCATGCACTGAACGCCTTCGATACTCACGGTACCGGAAGGGGCAATCTGCACGTAACACGAGAAGTCGAGCTCTTTCGCCAGCATAGTTCGAGAAGCAGCTCCACTCGCTTTCCTTTCCGTTCTTGCTTCTCGAAATAAACGAACAATCGCCGAACAGCGGCGGCGCTTTGCAATAAGAGGTTGCCGCTTCCGGAAACCCCCGTGCTTTGCGATACATCCTCGGATGGAATTACTTTTGAGAATGTACTGAAAAAGTATAACAAACTCCATTTTACAGTAGCTAAGATCATTGAGTTTACCCATGTAGGTTTGTTAAATGCAAAAACCAAGCTCATGGACGGGACACTAAGGGATAACTACTACATTGAAGAAGAAATTCAAAAATGCATTACAAATATAAAGAGAGATCGACAATTGAAGCGAGGGTATACAAAAAAGGATTTGATGAAGATTCTAAATATTGGTGAAAAGAGAATTAATTCAATAAAACTGCCAATCTGTACAAATAACTTGCTGTGCTTTCGCCCGGGTGGAAAAGGGGGCGATTTTGTAATATTTTCATTACTTTTTCCTCTTTAACTTACGGTGCCGGAACTTTAGCTTCAATTGGTTTATCTTCTCAAAATATTCTACTTGAAAAGTGAGGGCTGCATATAACATTCTTATACTAGATAGCGGTAACACTATCACAACGTCAACTGTCCAGCTATTCACAACATCGAAATATCCTTATCTTCCGTAGCCGAATACATCTTAACTGGTATGTTTACCAAACCAAAGCTAATTGAACCTTTCCAGACTTTCCATAGTATATCCATGCTTAGACAGTTACATTAGGTAAAAGCGCAAACAACCCTAAAATAAATGACGAGCGGTGTCTTCCGCTCCCGGGAATATCATCAGCAGAAAGGTCCTGCTTTTCTACAAGAACATTCCATGCATCGGCGATCCAGTGTTTCAAATCCACAATTTTCGTAATCAATAAGATGGATGAAGTGGCCGATTTAGATGACGACAAGGACTATGTTTATCATTCAAACATCAAGAGGGAAGTCGTTACAAATACACTTCAAGGCATTCTACCGACTAATATGGAACCTAGGGTGGTTTGTGTAAGCGGGAATCCATTCGACCAGGGACTGGATTATTGGCTAACCCGAGAAGAGGAGTACAATCAATTATCGCGGTTGCCTTATTTAATCCAAGCATTGCAGAAGTTTATCGACACATCCAAGACCGAACTTACAATAAAAGCCGGTGTCAGCGTTGTTCAGGATGCGGTACAACAACTGAGGTTGCAACTCCAAGGTATGAAAGACCAGCTCGCGGCACAGATCGAAGTATCCCAGAACCAAGGGAGAGAAATCGAGAAAACCGCAGATAAATTACAGAGGGACATATCCAAGAAGCATCTCCAAATTAAAGAGGAGATAATAACGTTACGTCAAGACGTCATGGTGTATCTGAACGGTGCGCCGGATAGGAAGCAGCTTCAAGTTCGGATTCAAGAGCGTCTTGGGCAAGAAGGGTATATCTTGCGGGAGCGCATCAATCTCATTATACAGAAATATACCGAACAGCTTTCTTCCGACCAAAAGCAACTTCTTAAAGAGGTTGAGACTTCGATCAAATTTCACAATCAGCTCCAGGACCAAATCTTAGAATGGTCAAAGAAAATGGGAGTAAACCTTGCTTCCCACCTGAACTCTCAGTCTACAAGAGCCATTGCTGATTCTATTATAAAATTAAGGGATATGTCTAACCTTGGTATAAAATTCAAACCTTGGGGCGCTATGAAATGGGCGAGTCGCGTCACCAAATTTGCCGCATGGCTTCCAGTAATCTTCGATACGATCACCACTATCAAAAAAATATATGACGAGCAAAAATTAGAAGGAGATAAACAGAAGTTGTCTGAGGAGCTCGAGGAACTGTTTCGTGGCTTCTTCGATTCCTTCACGTTGGAGGAGTATGCCGATACATATTTTAAACCCCTGAAAGGGACCTTGGAAGTCGTCAATAGTATTAAGAAGTCCATCGATGACTACATCGAACTATTAGCTAAAATAGAGCAAGCGATCAACGATCTAGAACAGCAATAAATTATTTCAAAGGGTTGGACAAGAGTTCGCTTAAGCAGGGCTCGAACTTCAAAGATTATGCCATTTTATTTCTTTTTTAGAAGTATGTTTCTATATAATTATTATTTTTAATATTAATACCCGCCGTGGGTTTAACGGCGGGTATTACAATTTGTTAAGCTATCGTCCCCGTCATTTAACGATCCATCCCCATCGCAGGCATCACCAACTGTTTTCAAAATCCTCATTTAACCAGTACCAACGTTCACCGTTATTTTGAACTAAACGATGAGCCACCCATCCGGATAAATTGAGCCACTACTCCGGTGGCGGAAGCCATCATAAACCCGCTTAGCTAACGGGCAATAGTCGGCGCGCCCACTTATGGCTATACCTATACTACAGAGACGGCACTCTTCGAACTTCATCACGTACTGTGTCAAACGCTGCCGCCATTTCGGTTACGGAAGAAAAGCGATGAGTAATATCCGGGTGTGTAGCTCGTAATAAGAAATCCTTTACACCCTTGCTTTTATCATAAAGTCCGTTCCCAAACTTCTTTCCGGTCAAGATGAAGTTAATGACTTGGGCAATGGAGTAAATTTCATGACCGACCTCATATTTATTAAATCCAACCCTCCCGAGGTCCGGGTCGTTCAGGGAGCCTTTAAGGCTAGAATCAATGCTAGTCAAACTACTCTCGGGGACTTTAACAAGTCCAAAATCCGATATCTTCAATATCTTGGTATCTTCATAAATCTGCACCAAAATATTGGTGTAGCTGACGTCGCGGTGTAAACGCCCCTTGCTGTGAATGTACGAAAATGCCCGGAACAGTTGTGTTATGAAGATAAGCCTCTCCTGCATTATAAGCTTTGTGTTGTTCACCGCAATATATTCGGCCAGCGTCTTACCATTTGCATATTCCATCACATATTCATTATTGACGTCGTCGTAACGGTAAACTCGAATTATGTATGGGGAATCGAATTTTTTTGTTTCTTCAAACTCATTTTTAAACCGTTCGAGCTCCTTCGCCGTAAGGGTTTTCTTGGCTTTCTTTAGGGCAAACCACTGGTTATAGAACGGATCTTTGTATTTAAACACGTCGGCATATGATCCCCCGCCTATCCCTTTAAGCACCAGTTTGTCCGATCCTTGTGGCCGTTTCACGGCAATAACATCAGATAGTGTAAATATTGGTTTATACTCGATTAGGTCGATAACGGGTATATCAGTGGGAATTGTACTTCCACCGGACTCATTTAGAAATGTGTGACAGGTATCCAGCACTGCTGCATATGAGGACTCTATTTTGAAATTAAACCGGCTGTTCTTAAGTGCAGCCTCCAAAACGCGGAGAGTTTTTATAGCTCTAATCAGATCCCGGCTAGGATTGGCGTTGAAATGTCCCCCATGTCCGCGAACATATTTTTGGTACATAAAACCGAGTAAATTATTGAATGCGGTATGCAGGGTAATAAATATATCCCGGAGTTCCTCGTTCTCGATGTCCTCATACAATTCAGCAAATAGCACTGTTGTGAAATCTGATGGGGAAAATAAAGTGTTTAGTTTTTTGGACTCAATGGAAATTATTCTTTCGATTTCTTTTTCTGTTAGTGCGATTGGATTCACCCCGCTTATACCGCGTTACGCTATGGAACTAATAACAACAAGATTAGTGGCGTACCCTTTATTACAACTGAAAACGTCAACCGGTTGTGGCCGGTTGACGTCAAACAAACGTCCCCGATAGTTCAACGATGAAGGCTTACCCTTGAGTTCTTATCCACTTGCTGTCTTGGTCTTCCCTCCATGCAATCCAACCAAGTGGGAGATCAAAGAGCAGATCGTCTCTTCAAGTTAGTTTCAATTCAATCTTCAACGCGTTTTGAGCGATCATTGCAGCATTACGCGGTAAATCACTCCCGTCGCGCTCTTGTCCCAGTTAATTGAATAGTTGATTTAAGACCCTAATGATTTTTTCTTTTGTTTGTGGCAAACGTTTCTCAGCACCATCTGGATGTAACGGTTCACCCCACGTAAATCCATCACCTTCATATCTTGGAATAAGGTGCATGTGATAATGAGTCAAATCGTTAAATTTCCCACCATCTTGACTCACTCTAATACCATCTGGCTTATATACATGCTTCAAGATAGTTGACAGCATTTGAGAGGCGTCCATGATGCTGTAAGCAGTTTCTTGGTCAATTTCGTCGACATCCAAGTAGTGTTTTTTAGGAAGGATTAGCGTGTGCCCTTCATTAAATGGAGCAATATCAAGTACACAAGTAATTAATTCGTTCTCAAATATAATATTCAAATTAGGTTCAATCCCATTAGCAATCCTACATCCCAAGCATTCCATTGCATCACCTCGTTAAATTAACTGTTGGTATTTACAAATAATTCGATTACCTTATTCAACTATCCTGCTCAGCTACTTCAATGAGCAACGGCAGCCCAACGTTTACCGGCTGCCATTGTGTCACGTGGAGCTAACGTCCCCAATAGTTGAACAATTATCTCCGTAATTCTAAGGAGGTTCCCCATGTCATATTAATTCTTGGTTTTGTTTGGAGTACGAGCGGCTTAACATAATTCTCCTCGTCAAATTCAAGAACTAAGCTTTCAAAATCGTTAGATTTTCTAATGGTTATGTCCTTGATGTTTTCTAAAATTATTTTGGTAAGTTCCTCTTCATATAGGTAAAGTCTTATTTGACCACTACGACTCGCTTCTTCAAAATCAAATTCAGCTTTAACTTTGTCTCGAATTACGTAAAAAGACACACTAGTGTACTGCCACGGTATCCCATCTTCAGAAAGCTGCGCATCGCATTCAAAAAGATATTCTAGCTCAAATAATTCAGGAGTTTTCAAAAAGACCACCTCGTAGCAAATTATGTTCTCCATTAAACTAACGCCAAACTGATCAGCAACTTCCTTTTTCTGAGCAGACACTAGTATAGAAACCTTAGGACTTGCGCTATTATTTCAACATTCTTCAAACGCTTCACCACGGCAGTGCTGAACGCAGAAAAGCGATGGATCGGCTCCATCGCTGCTGTCTAGTCCCCTTTAGCTTAATGCGTTGACATGCTTGCCTCGATTAGTTCCTCCATCTTAAACAAGGACAAGAACGTCAGTCCCGAATCCTCAAGATTATCTCTGCCTAGTTGTTCTCGCTCGATGACACACAATACATTGTTTACAGTGGCACCACCGGTTTTCAAATCTTGCGCACTCAACAATATTTGTCCGCCCGTCGTTACTACATCCTCGATGATGCAAATATTCTTACCTTGGAAATCAATGCCTTCAGCCAGTTTACAGGTTCCGTATTCTTTAGCTTTTTTTCTTACGAAAGCTACTGGGATTCCTGTCTTTAGAGAGAGTGCTGTTGCAATCGGAATTCCACCCATTTCAAGACCAGCCAAAACTTCAGTTCCAATCGGAATCAATTGCGACAAATGCTCGGCAATTTCGTTTAACAAAACGGGGTTAGATTCAAACAAATACTTATCAAAGTAATCATTGGACACTTTTCCTGATCTTAACTTAAAAGTACCTGTCAAATGTGCTGTTTTGTAAATCTCATTTGCTAATGCCAATCTTTCCATTTTGCACCGCCTCAAGTTTTCCTTTATTTTAACATACCATGATTGAACATAACTGCCCCGTCCCTCGGTTTTAACGGTTTATCTCACGTAAACTCAGTCATTCGCAGGATTTCGTCACCTTGAGTTGCTTGGGAACGACGTTGAAGAGGAGGAAAGTTAGCTGGGTACTCCATGAGAATGCTCATCAGGGCATGCGGGAATAGAAGAAATACCTTGGAATATTCCCCCAGGACGTTATCTACTGCACGCTTCCTCCACATAAGGCCCTGGTGTTTACCATCCCATGGCTCAACGGGTCTTCGCCCTTACATTCCATCGTCATACATTTCCAAGGTGTGGAGACCGACAGCGTTTAGCGGACGGGTCTAAGCCCTTATTGGGCAGTAACGCGGTTCTCCGTGCTTTCTTTGTTGAAATCCTACGAATGAGTCAATCTACGTAATACCAGAATTACGCGACCTGTGCGAGAACGCAGCTTACTTTTTCAGGCACAAAGGTTTCCCCTCTTTGAACGAGACCAATCAGAATCCTGGCTAATTCCCCCACCAATTTAAACACAGATTGCTGCTTCTTCATTTGCTTCACTTTGACGTTATGGTCATGCAGTTCACGAAATACCGGATTTACACCGATGAGTTGTATCGTTGCGAGATACAGATATTTTCGTAAGGTGGAATCTCCACGTTTAGATACAATAATCTGGCCCTTCCGCTTTCCTGACGTACTATCAGCCAGGTTAAGGCCAGCTTTTCGCAGCAACTGTCGACCGTGTGCATATTGTTTCAGATCGCCTGCACCGGATAAGATTGCTGCCACAAAGATCGTTCCTAAGCCCTTTATCGACCGCAGCTGGGTCGCTATCGGAATTTCGCTCAGTAGAGATGCGACTTGTTTCTCCATGTTTTCCAGCATACCCTCAATACGCTCATACTCTGTGATCAACCGCTTTAAGTCTTCCTTTGCCTCGCCTAAAGCCGTAGTGTCCCCCACACTCCGCTTGGCCTCTGAGATCAGCTCGGCTGCTTTAAGCATGCCTGTTGAGCCGCCGGCTCTTTGCATATGCTTTCTCCACGCCGTAATAACCTCTTCTACAGACTTGGCTGCGAGATCCTGTGGGGAGAACAATTCCTTTAACGTTGCCATTGAACGTTTGCAATGCCAATGCTTAAAAACCGATGTATACTCTGGAAAGCGAATATCCACCAGCGAATAATTCGATTCTGCAAACGGACACTGTTGGCCACCCAAAACTCCCGGTCGCTCATCATGGTGCGGAGTCTTTGATACACGTGAGATTGTTTTGTGTAGTCATAATAATAGCCCCGACTTACAATATCCGCGATGACTAGTGCGTCCTTCGGGTCACTCTTTGAAGGAGAATTATCGCGGTTTTCTTTGTTCCTTTTCGTCGTAGCCGGATTCACTAGGACGACGTTCATCCCTTTGCTTGTTAGCCAGTTGGCTAAGTTCCACCAATAATGCCCCGTCGGCTCCATGCCTATGAGAATGTTGTTCAACCGATGCTTTTGGTAGAGAACCTCCACCCAGCGATGCAGCTTTTCAAACCCTTCAATCGTGTTGTTAAATGAGAGATGTCGATTCGTGAGGATAATTCCGCGGTAATTTGTAGCTTGAGCCACATGCGTCTCTTTAGCCATATCGATGCCAACGACAAGATGAGAAGTGGTAATTCGTTCAATTCGTTGATTTTGCCCTTGGGATTGCTTAAACTTCATAATAAGAGCGCCTCCTTGATGGTGTTGGGTTTCGAACCCGTGGACAAACCCATCATACCGAGGCGCTCCTTTTTTGACAAAGACCATTTCTTAGCCTTAACAGGAATGTTTAACGCAGTGAAGCCGCCCGGTCGTTCCGGCAGCTTCGTCGTTGTTTAATGAAACTATCGTCCCCGTTACTTCAACATGAAGGAAGCCAACTAGATTGCGCTCCCGCAGAACAATACCCTTTAGATCTTTTTGGTAAGAAGTATTTCCAACGGTTGTGTATCAAGTATTAAGCACCCAGCATCTTTATATCCTAGTTTCCTATAAAAATGTTGGGCACCTTCGTCAGCTTGGGTGGAGGTCATGATTATTTTGTAGCCGCTCCGTTTCATTTGTTCTTCCCAAAAGAGGATAACTTGTTTTCCCACACCTTTACCTCGATTTTGTTCATCGACCCAAATCATGTTCATGAAAGGGGTGTTGTCCCAAAAGTATCCGTACCTCATCCAACCGATATTATGTTCATCTTTATCCCGGATAATATATATTTCAGTTCCCTTGATTTTTGACAGAATCAAGTTCTCGGAAATATGACGGTCGCGTTCTCTAATGTATTCATAGTCCGAGTCATTTGCAAAATCTATCCTCATTTAAACTTCCCCCTTGTGGTACATAGCAGTAGTAATAAGAATTTCCCAAATATCTAATTTACCCCGAACAATAGATCTCACCTATATTGAACATTTCTGCTCCGATAGCTGGGCAATTGTGCGGAATGCAGATAAATGCAATGGATCGGCTCCATCGCTAAATTCTTGTTCACGTAAACTTACTCCTAGCGCAATGGGTATATAAGTTGAATACCTGTTTCTGAAACTAACCCCTCATAAACTGCGTAATTGTGGTCCGCACCTACAATACACAGGAGTCGTTTTCCCGAATGCTTCTTAACTGCATTCTTAATCCTTTGAATCATGATTAGATGTCTGCATGTATACCTGAATAAATGTGATTGAGGATTAACTTTTTCCAACCATAAGTATTTTTGCTTTGTGATGTTATCCCATTCTGTAGAATTAAATGGCAGTACACTGGAATCCAAGGCTGTGAGCTGTTTTTCAAACCATCGATCTAACTCAGCGTTATATTCGCCGCGAATCTCCTTGTTGAAACCGTTGAATGGATCAAAATCCATCCAAACATCAAGCTCGACCCAATCTATTGGTTCAAAACCATATTTCTTCTCTTCACACAAAGGGAATATTAAATCCCAATACTCGCTAGGAGGTTCTCCCCAATACCCTCGGTAATCACGGTCTCGCTGGTAATGTTCCCAACTGGTGGGAAGTACCTCTCCACAGATCACATCGGGACTGAAGTCCAATATCAATTCCTTAATAAGATCCAATGTTAAATTGTGTTTTCGTCTTAATTGATCGTCATGAACTACTCCCAAAATTCCGACCGTTGTCACGAAAGCGCCTCCCACTTAGCCCACATTAATCAAAAACCTAATAACCCATCAATTATTAATAACGAACCAATTGTTGGAAAGTTGCGCATTACTGCCAGCTTGTTGAATAGCCGTGCAGAACACAGTAAAAGCGATGGTTCGGTTCCATCGATGTGCTCTCAACCTGATATACACTGTTATATTGTTCCAATTACTCTCAATATGTTTTATACTTTGATTTAGCGCACGATTTTTAAATATAGAGGGGTTTTGAAATGGAATCTATAAAAATTATGATTAGTTCTACCGTCGACGACCTAAAAGCAGAGAGAGAGACAGCTGAATTAGCATTTACGAGTAACGCCTTTGTTGAGTTAATTGGAGCAGATCGTTTCAATACAGCTTCTGTTGCTGGCAACTCCCGACTTGAAACCACGCGTATGGCAAGAGAGTGTGATCTTTACATCCTTATTCTTGGATCAAGGTATGGTCATGAACTCTCAAATGGAAAGTCAGCCACAGAGATTGAATTCGACGCCGCTATTAAAGCTGATCCAACTAAGGTTCTGATCTTTAAGAAGGAAACTACAGATCCTGCAGAACTAAAACAACAAGATTTTATTAACAGGGTAAGTAATTACACATCAGGTTATTGGCGAACTTCATTTTCACACACCGCTCAACTTATGGCACTAATCCAAAACTCATTCCAACAATGGCTTAAAAATCGCGCTAATTTGGGAACCAGTGCAGATTTCGTCGACCACTTTATTCGATTAGCAAAACAGCGGATCCCTGAGCCATCAGCCCAAATGTACTATAAAACAGAAAAAGATAACGTTGATCTGTCATTTGAAATGTTCTCTCACACTTATTATATAAACTTCAGTAAAAAGCAAATATATGATGATTTTTGGGGTTGCTTAAATCATTTAGAAGATCAATTCGGTCTTTGGCTTAGCTAAATTAAAGGGGGCATTCTGAGTATGAACAAAGTACAAACTGATCCATATATAAATATGCTCTTAACAATTATTAGAGATAATTCGACTCAAAAACAGGAGATAAGAGATGCAATTAAAACTTTAGGTCAAATTGTAGGGAGAAGAATCTACGGTGATCATTATACGTCTGCTAAGATTGTCCAAACTCCTATGCAACAACCATATCAAGGTTTAGTAAGTCGATTGGCAACTACTGTAGTATTAAGCACCCGTGATGATCATGAGTACTTTGCCGCTGGAATAGCCTCTGTATTTGATGGGTGTTTACGCGGTTATATGGATTTCTCTGGTGCTAGAGGTGAACAAGCATTAAATCTTCCAATACAAGCCGCTTCTCTACCTACTCCACCAGTAGGACAAGTAGTAAGTAACGTTATTATTGCCAAATCTGTACTTGCAACAGGTTGTACAGCAGTTTCAATAGCGAGAAAAGCAATTGAATTATATCGGCCTGAAAAAATATTCTTAGTATCCACTTTTTATTCCCAGCGAGGGTTAGAAGAGGTCAACCATCAAATCTACCCAAGACCAGAAATATATATTATCGGGGAACCAGATGATTTAAATAGTGATGGAATGTTGGTGCCTGGAGTTGGAAACCTAGACCAACGTTTATCTTCCTAAATAATAGGTGCACATTCAGCCTTGGGGACGATGTGATAGACTGAAATCACAGTCCTAACAGAACGATTAGGGGAGAATGAAGCATATGGCCGGGAGTGTTTTGATAGACAAATACGGTTCAAATGAGCAACTCCAAGAAAAAGTAATTCGCTTCATCAATGACCACGATTTTTCTGAGCAGCTGCTTGAGTCATATCCCCAGAAGGTTCGGAAGATCGTCAATTTCGCGTATCAAACCAATAGCGGTATATTACTCAATCCCCATGAAATGGCTCGGTTGTTTAAAGTCAATACAGAAGGATGCCACTCAAACGATTATATTAATTTGTTTTCAGGATGCTACGGAATCCCAGTATATGTAACCACGCCTAGCAATAGATTTCTGTTTGTTTGCAGGGACGTCATCCACAATGGGATGGCCGTGTTTTTGAATTCTAATGTTTCACCTACACCTGATAAACCCATTACCGGAAACGCCCCTGCAAATCCAAATATTGAGGAACTTCTTAAAGAGGGGGAAGCAAAGTATAAAAAGGTCGTTCAGTACGAACGGAATCCAAAGAACCGCCAAAAAGCTATTGAGATGCATGGGATGACATGCAAGGCTTGTGGCTTCAACTTTTTTGAGAAATATGGGAAGCATGGCGCTGGTTATATAGAGGTACATCATGTGGTCCCACTTCACCAATACCGGGAGAGTACACCAATTGATCCAAGCAAAGACTTAACGGTTCTATGTTCAAATTGCCACCGAATGATCCATCGTTATAAACTGCATTACTTATCCGTCGAGGAGCTAATACGAATAATCGACTCACAAAAGTGGAATTCAAAAAAGACGTCGATATAAACTTATTACCGAGGCTCTCACTATACTACCAAGCAATAATTCAGGAGAAGGCTCCTCAAATAACTGCCTCGCCGCTTCAAAATGGACCATTGCCACCGATCCATCGCTTTTTGCGTTAATTAGAGACTCATCACAATCCGTCTAAGGTATGTAAAGTTCGTTGGTTGAATGGCTGCCGTACTGTTCAGAACAATCTTGTAACAAATGCTCTATCCCCTTGATTTCCAAGACAAGGAATGGCGATACTTTTCCACCGCATGTATACTGTTTAACTCCTTATAAAGATAAAAAACATCTTCTACCTCCTTTTTTAAATAATACGGTTTTTCCAATCTATAATATGTAGTGAGGAATGCCACATTAAATAATTTAACTCCAAGTCGGTTTATTGTCTCAGTTCTATCATAATAATCACCCATGTCACAGCTCAAACCTTTAAGCGCTTCACCAACTGCACTTCGATTGTAAATATCTTGCCCGTCTTCTAATTGCTGAAGTACTAATACACCATTTTGCCGTAGGAACTCCTTTATTGTACTGGGATTCCAAATGTTATCCTGAGCAATCTCCCACAAAGTAATATACTCTTCAGTCTTATGTCCTAATTGAATAACTGTTTCTTTATCGAAACAAGGCTCAGAATAGATTATTTTTGACTGTAGCTTTAAAAATGTACATAACCCTCTTGCCACTTGTTCGGTTCTTCTCCATAAAATTGCAACGGATCCAATCGAAATAATAACTTGGCTAGCTTGATAATCACTAGCTTTTTTGCTTATGAAATCCAACCAATTTACATGTATGATTGTTTTTTTATTCCTTGGATGTATTTCAGTTTCTATTGAATGCTGGCTTACAATCATCGAAACAACCGCGATACATATCCCTCTGTTTTCAGCAAAGTCAATTACATTTATGTACTCACTGTCAAATATCATATGTTCCTTTAAGAAACTACTATATGACACTAATTGACCTTCACGTTGCATGGTTTTTGCAATAAGCCTATTGATCGACTTATTGTCTAGTGTAGAAATATTTCTAAAAATCTCTCTGCTTTCGTTAAAATCCTCATAATTCTCTTTTAAGAAAAGAACAAGATTTATTGGCCATCGTTGCAGTAACTCTTGGGATTTGGTATAGACTTCTTTTAGCAAGAGTACATTTCCAACATATCCATTTTGTACGAGTTGTCTTCTTTCTTTATGATCTAGTGTTAATGAAAAGACCTTCGTTCTTGTACAAAGATAAAATGCCACACGTTGAGTTAATAGCAGTTGATCTTGGGCTGTTAGATACTCTTGTAGGATTGGAGAATTACCAACTGTGTATTGCTCAACTAATGAGAAAGGTAATTCCTCTCCAACAATTATTTCTGTATTAGACAGAGATAACGTTGCTCCACAACTTTCACAACAGTCGTTGATAACGCCCGATAATGTTGTTTTTCGATTACATGAAGCACACTCTTCTTTCATCAAGGCAGAATGTCTTTTGCAGTAGGTGAAGTACGAAATGCACCAGATTAATCGATGGTATGCATTTTCACTTAGACAAAATGGGCAAAACCTTGAGTGCCCACGCGTTCGCCAGCCAGGTAAAACAAAACCTTTCGAGTACCAATAATAAATGAGTTGTTCGATTTGAAATTTCTCTTGACTAAGAGTCTCAGCCTGATTAATAAATTGCTTCATACTCTCCGTAATATCGTCCGCTCTGAAAAATCTAATTTTCTCAAAACCCAACTCGCTGAACTCCGTGTAATTAATTAGTGCTAATCGTTGGAGATATCCCTTCTAAAGACTCATCTGGCAATATTTCTGGCCGATTAAGCAAATGTTCTGCCATTTGTAATCACCACCCATAAAAAAACTGGTCAAGCAACAATAACGTTGCCTGACCAGTTGGAAAATTAATATCTACTCATAACGATGTATTTTTATGCAATTCCAGTGATTTATGGAATTATTCGTCTAGGTAATTAGGGAACAATTCCAGTCATTTATGGAATTTCACATTTTTTTGTCGCCTGACCTGGAAGCTTCTATCCCATTAGCTGCACTTGCTGTAGCCGCAGTTCGTGCACGTCTTGCAGCCTTCGCTGTTCACGAGCGAAGCCGAGCCGCAACCCGGGCACAAGTCGGTCGAGGAAGCGACGTGAAGCTTCTTCATGACCGGTGCCGCCGGTGCCGGTGCTTCGATTTCCTGCGTTGCGGTCACGAGGTGGTTCGCGTTGTCCTCATAGACGGCGCTTGCTTCCGCATTTTCCTTATGAATCTCAAGCGCCTTCGCGACGGCGTCCGCGATCGATTCGACGCGGTTCGGACCGAAGCCGACGGCGCCGGAGCCGCCGATGCCCTTGAGGTGCTTGATCAGAAGATCCGTCTTGCTGCCGTGATCCCCGTAACGGAGGAACAGCGAGATGACGCGGCCGAGCGCTTCGGACATCGCGAAGACGTCGGAGCCGGCCTTGCCTACGTTCAGGAACACTTCGCTCGGCGTACCGTTCGAATCGTTGATCGTGATATAGGCAATTCCGAACGGCGTATTGAACTTATATGTCGCGCCGCGCAGTACTTGCGGACGGCGTTGATATTGCTTGTCGAATACTTGCTGCTGCTCCGGCGTCGCCTTGATCGGGAGCGATGCGATCGCTTCGATCGCTTGCTCTTCCTTCGAAGCTTCCGGCGTTGCGGCTTCTTCCTTCTTGTCCTCGTCCTTCTTCGTGCTGAGGACTTGAACGTCGCGGCTGCCATCACGGTAGATCGTCACGCCTTTGCAGCCGAGATCGAATGCGAGTTCATACAGCTCTTTCGTCTCTTCGACCGTAAAGTCGGACGGGCAGTTGGCTGTCTTGGAGATCGAGCTGTCGACCCAACGCTGGATCGCCGCTTGCACGCGGATGTGATCCTTCGCGGACAGATCCATCGAAGTGACGAACCATTCCGGGAGCTCTTGGCCCGGGTTCTTGTCCTTCCACTCTTGCGCGATCGGTACGAGCTGCTTGTCGAAGCCGAGACGGCTTTGACGGTAGTACTCGAACGCGAAGTAAGGCTCGATGCCTGTGGACGTGCCGACCATTGTGCCGGTGCTGCCGGTAGGCGCCTGGGTGATGACCGTAACGTTCCGCATGCCGTTCTTCTTGATCGCCGCGCCGACCTCCGGATATTCGGAGACGATGTTCTTCATGAACCCGCTCTGCATGAACTTCTCGTACTCGAAGTGCGTGAACGAACCCTTCTCCCCGGCGATTTCTGAGGATGAGATATACGCTTCCTTCGCCATGAAGCCGTACAGCTTATCGAGGAATACAAGAGATTCCGGGCTGCCGTAACGAATTTCGAGTTTGATCATCAATTCCGCGAGACCCATCGTGCCGAGGCCGACGCGGCGCTCGCCCTGCTGGTTCTTTTGGTTTTCCTCGAAGTGGTACGGCGTCTTGTCGATGACGTTGTCGAGGAAGCGTACCGAGTAGCGAACCGTCTTGCCGAGCTCATCCCACGCGACGTCCTTCTTCTTCTCGTCGTAGAACTTCGACAGGTTGACGGCCGACAAATTGCACACGCCCCAGGCAGGCAATCCTTGTTCGCCGCACGGATTCGTGCAAATGATCGGGTTGAAGTACCACGAGTTCGACATCTGGTTGTAGTACTCCATGAACACGACGCCCGGCTCCGCGGATTTCCATGCGGATTCGATGATCGTGTGCCAGACGTCGCGCGCCTTGACGGTGCGATACGGCTTCACGGCTTTGCCTGCAGCCTTCCACTTCTCCAGATCGCCGTCCCACAGCGCGTCGTACTCCGGATCTTTCGTATCCGGGAAGACAAGCTCCCAGTCGAGGTCTTCCTTAACGGCTTTCATGAAGGCGTTGCTGACGCAAACCGACAGGTTCGCGTTCGTCACTTGGCCCATCGTCTGCTTGACGGTGATGAAGTCGAGCACGTCCGGGTGCCAGTCGTTGATCATGAGCATAAGTGCGCCGCGGCGCGACCCGCCTTGCTCGATAAGCCCCGTCGTGTAGCTGAACAAGCCGCCCCACGATACCGCCCCGCTGGAGGAGCCGTTCACGCCCGCTACGATCGAGCGGCGCGGACGAAGCGAGGAGAGGTTGATGCCGACCCCGCCGCCGCGGGACATGATCTCGGTCATCTCGCTCAGCGTCGTCATGATGCCGCCGCGGCTGTCGTGCGGCGACGGGATGACGTAGCAGTTGAACAGCGTCAGCTCGTCGCTCGCGCCGGCGCCCGCCGCGATGCGTCCGCCCGGGACCAGCTTCCAATCGTCCAAAATATATCTGAAGTTCTCGGTCCACTGCTTCTGCTTCTCGGGCGCTTCCACGGAAGCCATGGCCGCCGCGAGACGATCCCACATCTCTTCAGGCGTCTTCTCGACCGTGAGCGTGATCTTCTCGACCGACGTCTCTACCGTATCGCCGGAGCGCGTCTTGACCGTGACCTTATTTCCGTTCCTGGCGATGACTTCCCCGACTTCCTTCGCCGGGAATTTCGGGTCGTCTTTCGTTAAGGCGAGAACGATGTCCCCGACCTTCGTATTGTTATAATCGGCATCCTTCCGAGCGTATCGATCCAAAAAAATCTTCTCGCTGAGGCCTTCCAGTTTCGTCTTCTGCTTCGTCTTCAAAAGCCGCACCCTCCCAACATTGATAAAAACACAATATATGCACCGTCAGCCTTCGACACCGCCGCCGGGACGAGAACATGATGTATAAATCCATGTATGTAGAAATCATCACTATATATTGTGTCCGGAGTTCATTATACGTCACTAGATGTTGTAGTTTCTAGCAAAATATTTTTTGATTTTGGCAGGAATTTCAGAAGTGCTTACAAACCCTTAATACAATCGCTTTCATCCGGTTTACAAAATCCCGCCGATTTCGACACCGTTCGATTCGACCGAATCGATCGTTTCCCCGGTCACTAGATTGTAACACATTATGACCCAAATGAGAACAAATATTCGCATTCGGGCAAAAAAGGAATTGAGGAACCCGCAACGAAATAGTTCTTACTAATGCGATGTCCGGAGAGGAGGGGCCCTGTGACGCGGATTCCGAAGCCGAAGAAGCCGACGAAGCTAAAGCCGAAGCCGGAGGCGATCGCGAAGCATCCGATGGCGCTGCCCGGCATGCGCTGGATCCCGACGGCGGCGCTCTCGCCCGCCAACCTGCTGCAGCTGCAGCGATCCGCCGGCAATCAAGCCGTCGCCCGGCTGTTGAAGCGGTTCGCGGACCCCGAGACGGGCAGCCTTGAAACCTTGAAGACATACCATGCCGCGAGGCGGGACGGAGTCGTGCCGGTGCCGGGCGCCGAGGGGGAAGCGCTCATGGAGGCGCAGGACCCCCGCTTCGGAGACTGGCGGTTTCAGTTCGTCGCCGGGGACGACGGCGGCATGGCGATGTACTGGATCACGCTCGGGCAATATAAACATCGGCAGCGCCATATTTTGATCGACGCGGCGACGAACGAGCCGCTCGAGGTGACCGGCGGCGATCTGGACGAGCGGGATCGGCAGCTGCTCGCCGATTGGGCGGCGCAGCTGCTCCTCGAGCAGCTGTCCGGCGCGAAGCCGGCGCTCGCGCAGCCGGCAGCCGCGGGCGCCGCTCCTCCCGATGATGAAGAGGAGGACTTCCTCGGCGGCCTGCTCGCGGACGACGGCGGCGACGAAGGCGGAGGAAGCGGCCTCGGCGCGGCGATCGCGGCGGCGGCGGCTCGAAGCGCCGGCGGCAAGGGCAAGGGCGGCGGCGGCAAAACCTAATGCGAAGGGGAATCGGCACCATGGGGAAGTATGTATGGAACGGAGAACGGCTGTTGAATCGAGCGGAGGCGTCGGTGGACGTCGAAGATCGGGGACATACGTTCGGAGACGGGATATATGAAGTGTTTCGGGTTTACGGAGGGAAGACGTTCGAACCGGAGCTGCATTGGGCGCGGTTCGAGCGGAGCGCGAGAGAGCTCCGCATCGAGCTGCCCCTTCCGATCGCCGAGCTTGAGCGGGGCGTCGAGGAGCTGATCGAAGCGGACGGTCTCGCGGAGGGCATCGTCTACCTGCAGCTGACGCGGGGTGCGGCGCCGCGGGCGCATCCGTTCCCGGCGGAGGCGCGTCCGGCGCTGACGGCGTTCGCGAAGCCGCTTGAGCGGCCGCTCTCGGCGCTCGAATCCGGCACGTCCGTCATTACGCGGCCCGACATCCGATGGCTCCGCTGCGACATAAAGAGCTTGAACCTGCTGCCGAACGTGCTCGCGAAACAAGAAGCCTCCGAAGCCGGAGCCTCGGAGGCGGTGCTGCATCGCGACGGCGTCGTCACGGAAGGCAGCTCTTCCAATATCGCGATCGCGAAGGACGGCGTCGTTCGGACGCATCCCGCGAACAACCTGATCCTGCACGGCGTCACCCGCGCGGTCGCGCTGCGCCTCGCCGCCGAGCTCGACATCCGCGTAAACGAAGAACCGTTCACGCTCGACGAGCTCTACGCCGCGGACGAAGCGTTCCTGCTCGGCACGACGGTCGAAGTGATGCCGATCGTTCGCGTCGACGGTCGCACGGTAGCGAACGGCGTCCCGGGTCCGATCGCGCGCAAGCTGCAAGCCGCGTTCGCGAAGCGGATTTAGAAATCCTTCACCATGAATTTGTAAGTTCCGCAAGCGTACTCGTGAAATTCGTCGGGGCGGTCGGTTTGCACCAATTCGGTGCACTCGGCCGTCTTTTCGCGTTTGCGCGCCGATTCGGAGGCGAAAGCGTCCTCGGAGTTGTCGACCACGACGACGTACTTGCCTTCCGCATACGAAATATCGGTATAAATCGGATCCCCTTCGATCGTCGTGTCGACGATCCGCACCGCGTCGTTCCCTCCGCTCGCCGTCACCGCGAGGAACGCGTCGAACCGTTCCAGATTGCTCGCTTCCTCCGGCCCGATGCCGGAATGAACGATGTCCCCTTCGTCGAGCGGCGCCACGGCCGGTTCGGACGTCGAGCAGCCCGCAGCCGTCATGGCGACGACCGCCGCGACCAGACTCCCCAATAGCTTTCTCATCTCGTCACCTCTAGAAGCATTAAACGCACAGGATCTGGAAAAGGTTTCATCCATTCCGGAAATCGTTCGGAATTCGCCCCCTCAGCGGCCTACCCGCTTCCGCAGCCGCCTCCGCCGCACGAGGCGCCCCCGCCGTCGCCGCCTCCGCCCCCGTCGCCGCCATCGCCAACGCCGCCGGCGTCGTCCTCGCCGGACGCCGACGAGCTTAAGACGCTGACGACGATGAGGCCCGCCGCGTAGTCGCTGGCGAGGCGCGGATCGTTCGTCGAAGATCCGTGGCGGCGAGCCTCCTCGAGGCCGGCTTGCACCGACCGCTCGAGCGCCCGCGCCGCATCGAGTCCGGCCGCCGAGCCGTCCGCGAACCAGCGCGCGGCGATATCCTCGGCGTTCATCCGTCCAAGCGCCTCCACCTCCGCCCCGCCGAACCGAAGCCGCCCGAACGCCCCGAGCAACCGCTCGTTCGCCGGATACAGCCGGAACAGCGTGCCGTACAGCAGCTCGAACTCGACGCGGGCGCGCTGCGCTTCGGCGCGGGACGGCGGCGCTACGTGCGGCACATGCGCGATCGTCCGGTCCGCAATGCCCGCGCACAGCGCCTCATACTCCCGCGTGAACAACAGCATCTCGTGCCAGATCGCGTCCGCGTCCGGGCTGTACATCGGCGTCTCGCCCTTGCGGAGGGCGGACATGAAGAAGAAGCGCCGAAGCTCTAGCAGCGCCCACTCGTACGCGTCGTCCGTCCAAGCCGGATGCGCCGCCATGACGCGTCCGCGCACATGCTCGAGGAACGTCGCCCCGAACGCGCCCGCGACGCGGCGCTCCAACGCCGACAGCGCCTCCGTCGTCAATCGCAGCCCGCACCCGCCGACCAGCTCGCTCCGCGGATACGGCTCCAGCGCCTTCGAGCCCGCGCCGAAGCCGAGCGTCTTCCCGATCCGTCACCACAGTCCCATTGCAACGCCGCCTCCCTAGAATTAACAATCTTAATACATAAGATTGTAACAGCTATCGGCGCAAATTCCAGACGTCCGCGCCGTATTTTTCCGACGCGAGCCGCGCCGTCTCGGCCTCCTCGGCGGCCGACAGCCCCGACGCGGCGAGCGTCACGCCGAGCGCAGCCGCCCAACCCTCGGCGAACGCGTCTTCCGCCGCCGACGCTTCCACCGGCGCCAACCCTCGCGCGCCGCGCAGCTCGTTGATCGCCGCCGCCTTCTCGGCGAACGACGCCGCGAGCCGCTCGCGCAGCCGCTCGCTGCGGAACTGCAGCAGCTCGAACAACAGCTCGACGTCGAGGTCGAGCAGAATCGAGCCGTGCTGCAGCACCGCGCCGTGCTGGCGCACTTGAGCGCTGCCGGCCACCTTGCGGCCGTCGACGACGAGCTCGTACCACGACGGGGAGTCGAAGCAGGCGGCGGAACCCGCCGAGGCGTATTTCGCCTTCTCCTCTTCGCTCGC
The DNA here is from genome assembly GCF_005765165.1 of Paenibacillus antri. Lineage (NCBI taxonomy): Bacteria > Bacillati > Bacillota > Bacilli > Caryophanales > Paenibacillaceae > Paenibacillus > Paenibacillus antri. The sequence continues at coordinate 246,403 of NZ_VCIW01000001.1, forward strand.
CAGCGACACCATCGCCGCGTCCAGCCCGAGCGCGCGGAAGCCGTGCACCAATCCTTCGCTCAGCACGCGATACGACTCCGTCACCGACGTCGGCAGCCCCGGATAGTCGTCCGGCACGACGATCGAATACGTCACCTCCGCGTCGTGCAACACCGCCCGGCCGCCGGTCGGCCGGCGCACGAAGCCGAGCCCCCGCCGACGCACCTCGTCCAGCCGGACCTCGTCCTCCGCCTTCTGGAAATATCCGATCGACAGCGTCGCCGGATTCCACCCGAAAAACCGCAGCGTCGGCGGCGCCGCCCCGGCGCCAACCGCCTTCATCATGGCCTCGTCGGTCGCCATATTGTAATCAGGCGCGCAAGCGCCCGAACGGATCAAACGCCAGTTGTGCGTTTCCATCGATATCATCACCCGCCTCCATCATAGCATGGGTCGAGGCGCGGAACCATTTTCGATAGAATGCTGATCGGTTATGAATGACGGCGGTTTCGTGCATACTAACACGTAATGTTTTCAAAGATACGGCGGTTTTCTACATCGAGGGGGCGAACAACTGTGCGAAAAACCGTGTTGCCGGAGCCGACCCGCGCCCTGAACGACCATCTGACGCTGACGTTCGACCGGTCCTGGCACGAAGCGCTCGAGGATCGGCTGGCGAAGAACGGGCCATGGGACAACTATACGCACTACCAGCTTGCGTACGAGGCGGAGCGGGCGGCGCTCGTTCACAGTTTCGAAGAGTTGCAATGCCTGCGCCACCTGCCGAAGCTGCGGCCGCTGCCGCATCAGCTCGACGCCGCGAAGAAGGTGCTGCACGAGATGCGCGGCCGCGCCATTCTCGCCGACGAAGTCGGACTCGGGAAGACGATCGAAGCCGGGCTGATTTTGAAGGAATATATGATACGTGGGCTTGTGAAAAAGGCGCTCATTCTCGTGCCCGCTTCGCTCGTGCTGCAGTGGGTGCGCGAGCTGAACGGCAAATTCGGCATCGCGGCGGCGGCGCAGAAGAAAGCGCATATGTGGGAGACGTGCGACGTCATCGTCGCGTCCATGGATACGGCGAAGCGCGATCCGCACCGCGACATCGTGCTCGGTCTCGATTACGACATGCTCATCATCGACGAGGCGCATAAACTGAAAAACAAGAAGACGACGAATTACCAATTCGTCAACCAAGTGCGTAAGAAATATTGTCTGCTGCTGACGGCGACGCCCGTGCAAAACGATCTCGGCGAGCTGTACAACCTAATCACGCTGCTTAAGCCCGGCCAGTTAGGCGCGCAGGGCAGCTTCGCGGCGAATTACGTCGCGGAGAAGCGTGTGCCGAAGAACGAGGACGCGCTCCAGCAGGAGCTGCAGAAGGTGATGATCCGCAACCGGCGCAGCGACGGCGGCGTCGAGTTCACGAAGCGCAACGTATCGAACGTCCTGCTCGACCTCTCGCCCGAGGAGATGGAGTTGTACGAGGGCGTCACCCGGTTCGTGAGGCAGCGCTACGAGGAGGCGGGCGGCGACATCGGCAGCGTGCTGTCGATGCTGACGCTGCAGCGCGAGGTATGCTCGTCCCGCGACGCGGTGTTCATTACGCTCGTCAATCTGTTCAAGAAGACGGCCGAAGACTCGCCCGCTCGGGCGCGGATTTGGGAGCTCGTCGAGCTGATCCGGGGCATCAAGGCGAATACGAAAGCCGAGAAGGCGATGGAGCTCATCCAGGGGATTAACGAGAAGGTGATCGTCTTCACCGAATATCGGGCCTCTCAGGAGTACTTGCTCAATTTCTTGAAGGAAAAGGGGATCCGCGCCGTCCCGTACCGCGGCGGCATGAACCGGGGCAAGAAGGATTGGATGATGGATCTGTTCCGCAATCGGGCGCAGGTGATGGTCGCGACCGAGGCGGGCGGCGAAGGCATCAATCTGCAGTTCTGCCACCATATGATCAACTTCGATCTGCCGTGGAATCCGATGCGGATCGAGCAGCGGATCGGCCGGGTGCATCGGCTCGGGCAGACCAAGGACGTGCAGATTTACAACCTGTCGACGCGGGGCACGATCGAGGAGCATATTTTGAATTTGCTGCATGAGAAAATCAACATGTTCGAGCTCGTCATCGGCGAGCTCGATACGATCGTCGAGCGCGGCGACTCGCTCGAGTCGAGCTTGGCGAAGATCGTGCTGGAGGCGGCCGACGAACGCGACCTGAAGGCGCGGATGGATTCGCTCGGCTCGACGATCGCCGCGGAACGGCGACCCGTCGGAGGCGGGGTCGGAGGTGTGCGCGGAGGCGGAAAGCCGTCCGCGGCCGACGAGCGGCGCGCCCGCATCGGCGCGATTCTCGACGCCGTCGCGGTCGACGCGGAAGCCATCGGAGCGGAGGCGAGACCATGAATCCGAAGGAAGTACAGAAGTTCGTCATGCGTTATTTGGAGGCGACGGAGTGCCACGTGCAGGAGAAGTCGCCTTCGCACGTGACGGTGCGCCTGTCGCCGGAAGCCGACCGGGACCTGACGAACCGGCCGTATTATTGGAGTTTCGTCGAGCGAACCGGCGCGCCGGCGGAGACGATGACGCTGACGTTCGTCTTCGATCCCGAAGCGCGCGCGGCGGCGACGGCCGGGGCCTCCGGCGCTCCTGCGCCGAAGCCGGCGACCGCGGCGCAGCAGGCGGCCGCCTCGGTGGCGCCGCAGCCGAACGCCGGCGGCGGCGACTCGATTCTCGGCCGCTACTTCGGCTTCGCGCCGGCGGCCGCTTCGCCGGGGCGCATCGCGTACGACGAGGTGACGTACGGCAGCCGGCGGCTCGAGCAGCTGTTCGGCGTCGTCCGGTCGAAGGGCCGGTTCGTCCAGATGTTCGAGGACGTCAAGGCGCCGCGGGGCGCCCCTCCCGCCGTCTGCCACACCTGGCTCGCCGTGAATTACAAGGTGGAGCTGTGCTGCGACATGAAGCGCGACGAGCTTCACTCCCTCGGCATCTCCCTGATGACCGGCGAGATCGTCGAAGAATTCGGCGAGACGTTGGCCGGGCTGTCGCTCACGCCGCGGCTGCCGTCGAATACGCTCGTGCAGCGCCCGGTCTGGTCGATCCCGCGCGCGGTCGCCGCGCTCGAGCATTATCTCGATCGCGAGCTGCGCAATTACAACCACGACTGGGCGCTGGACGCGAAGGCGCGGCTCGACGACGAGCTCGCCCGCGTCGACGCGTATTACGAGGAGCTGCTTCGGGGACTCGAGGATCCGGAGCAGCGCGCCGCCGCCGAGGCGCAGTACGAGGCGCGCAAGCGCGAGATCGAATGGCAGTACGCCCCTCGGGTGACGGCGAACGTCGTCAGCGCGGGCGTCTTCCATCTCGGTTCCGACACGCCGGTTCTGCATTAGACAAAAGTTCTTATAATTCGCGGACAAGAAGGGACAAACTTCTCGCGTCCCTTCCGCTACACTTAGTTGTATCGGCTTGTCCCATCCCTTAGAGAGGCAGGTGACGCTCACGGTGATACGATGGGTTGCATGGGCCGCGGCGCTGGCGATCGGCGTCGCCGCGCCGCACGGGGGCGCCACGTCGTCGGTTCCCGCGATCGAACGCTCCGCGACGGTGTCGGTGCTGTCGGCGGCGGAGACGTCGCTCGAAGCGCAGGTCGCCGCATGGATCGCGGAGCTCGCGAAGGACGAAGCGTTCTCGAGCTGGAAGGACGCGACGTGGCGCAAGGCGCCGCTCGGTCCGGGGCAGCACGGATGGGTCATTTTCGTGAACGGACAGGGCGGTTCCGCGCTCGGGTATCTCGTCGTCGGCGCGAAGCCGGAAGGCGGATACGCGCTTCTGGAATACGGCGCCGGCGAGTATTCGTTATTTTCGTCGGAAGTATTGGATCGAGCGCTCGGGTCCGACGGACTCGAAGACGTAGCCTTCACCTCCAACGCGTCGGTGGAGCGGCTGTACTTCGATCCGATGCACGCGTTCTGGCAAGTGTCGGAAGCGGGCGTCACCCGCTATGCGGATGCGGCGAACGGCGCATGGCTGCCGATCGCGGAGGAAGACGTGACTAGGCTGAAGGTTGCGACTTCTTCTCCGGAGTCACTATCGGGGAAGCGCTTGCATATAATGAAGAAACCCGGTGATCCTTACCTGGATTTGGATTGGCTCGATACGCCCGATGCTTCGATTCGGGGCTGGGGCGACTTCGCCGCTTGGCTCGACGGACGAGGCGACGGCGAAGCGATGTACGCGGGCGCCGCGTTCGGAGGCGCCGTAATGACGCCGGTCGGCGTAGCGGGCTACCATTGGTGGCCGGTCGCGGACGGCTCGCAGGCGGCGGGAGCAGCTTCGCTGCGCGGTTACGTCGCGGTGGATCAGGAAGGGTTGACGCGCTACGCGCCGCTCGAGCGGCTGCTTGCGGTCGGCGCCTTCCGCTGACGACTTCGGTTTTTCTCCTCTTCTTATATACCTATTGCCCTCGGCGGGCTTTTCCTGCCGGGGGCGCTTTTTTTCCGCGGCCGAACAGCATGGAGACGGACATCGGAATCATGCCGAACCACCGCGTCGTCCACGGCTCGTGCTTCCGCCGGCGCAGCTCGCGCTCCCGCTTGCGGCGGTCGCTCGGGGTATCGATATATTGAACGACCTTCTGGGTGACGTATTTGACGATCTCTTCGCCTTTGGCCATGGTCGGTTCACGCTCCTTTACCAGTCTAGTATGCCCGACCCGCCGCGAAGTAAACGCCCGTCGCCGCTCCTTCAAATAGGCGGCAGAGGTTTGCGGATTGTCGCGGCATGGTGCATAAACTGCATCTGGGTGGTGCAAAATCTGCACCACAATGCAGCAGTTCGAGCAGATAGTGTGTCTGGCGGACGGCGGAGGGGCGAGGATTGTCGCGGCATGGTGCATAGGCTGCATCTGGGTGGTGTAAAATCTGCACCACAATGCAGCAATTCGAGCAGATAGTGTGTCTGGCGGACGGCGGAGGGGCGAGGATTGCTGCGGTATGGTGTATAAACTTCATCTGGGTGGTGCAAAATCTGCACCACAATGCAGCAGTTCGAGCAGATAGTGTGTCTGGCGAACGACGGAGGGTCGAGGATTGCTGCGGCAGTGTGCATAAGCTGCATCTGGGTGGTTCATAATCTGCACCACAGTGCAGCAATCCGAGCAGTTAGTGTGTCCGGAGCTCGGAGGAGAAGCCCCTGCGTCAGCCTCCGCGCCGCGCGGCGACGTAGGCGAGGTAACGCCGCCCGGAGTCGTACACGGCGTCGTAGACGGTGCGGCCGACCGCGTGGCCGACGAGCGTCGCCGTGCCGGCGTACCGGGCGTACGCCCCGCGGCCCGTAGCGACGATCGCGACCGCGTCGGTCGTCGTGCCGGTGGCGGCGCCGCCGTCGTCCGGGTCGCGTACGCCGAGGTCGGCGAGCGCGGCCGCCTTCGCCTCCGCCGCGACGCACGCCGCGCCGACGTACGCGCCCGGCGCAAGGCCGCCGTCGACGACGACGACGGCGTTGATCGTGCCGGGGAACAAGCCCCCGGCAGGCTCCCGCACGCGGCCCGCGCGCGCCGCGTTGCCGAGGCCGACCGTCGCCCAGCAGGCGACGGATCGCCCGCCGTCGCCGAGCGCGCACTCGGCGAACCCGACCTCGCGGACGAACGCCGCGGTCAGCAGCCCCAGCGTCCGCACGGCCGAAGCCCCGACGGCGTCGACGCCCGCGTCGACCTCGAAGCCGTGCCGGACGAGGAACGCCCGCATCTCCGCTTCCGGGTCGTCCGCCATATAGCTCTTCGGCACCTGCCGATTGACGATCGCCCCGCACGCCTCGACGAACCCGCCGCCCACGACGGCGGAGCTGAGCGCGCCGCAAGGCGCGTCGAAGCGGACGACGAGGCAAGGACCCCCGTCGTCCGCCTCCAACACCGACGCACGCACGCCGTCGATCCGGCACGCCTCGAGCGGCCGCTCGGACGCGCTCACTCGCCCGCCTCTTCTTCTTCGCCGATCGCCCCTGCGATCGCCGGGGGCAGCACCCGCTCCTCCGACGCCGGCTGATACACGTACCGCCGGTCCAGCTTCACGAGCCGGCGCGTGCTGCGCTTTCGGATGAGCACCGACGACTCGTCCCACGCGACGACGAAGCCGCGCACGTCGTTGTCCCGATTCGCGTCGCGCACGACGCGCAGCAGCGTGCCGTCGATCCGATAGGCGTCCAACGCTTCTTCCGATATGATGGCGTTCGCCCCCTTCTCCCAAATAACGTTCCCTATGTATACGAAAAAAGACCCGGCATGCCGCCAAGGTCCTCTCCCATTGCCTGAAGCCGAAACAAGCGACTTAGCCGACGTGTTCCTTCGAATCGTTCGGTTGGTTCTCGAACCAATGGTCGAGCACCTTCGCCGACATGACGCGCTTGCTAACATAATCCGCTTGCGCCTCGGTGAAATGCGTAGTCCATTCGAACTCGCAATCCCGGCATATGTTAACAATGGTCAACAGCTCGGACCAAGCGACGTACCGTTTGTACCAGAAAAATTGAGGATGTTCCACCATGTAGGGGTAGAGGTCATCAAATTCCGTGTGCTTGCAGTCGACCGTCCGCTCAAAATGCGTCTTGGCTTCCAAGAGCTTCTTCGCCAAATACTCGTTCGTAAACGGCTGATTCCCCATCGCGACGCCCTCCTCTCCAAAACTTACTCCTCATTATAAAGCAAGATTCGGAAGGATGAAAGACATAGACAGGTTGAAAAATGCTGTAAATTCAGGTTTGAAAACGCTCTCCCCCGCCCGTCCCGAACGACGCGGCCGTTCAGGCCGCTTATTCCTCCGCGAATCGAACTTGTCCGCCCTCGAGCGACGCGATGCGCGCCAGCGACAACACGGGAATGCCTTGCTCCCGCAGAAAGCTGCCGCCCGACTGGAACGCCTTCTCGATCGCGATGCCCGCGCCGACCATCGTCGCGCCCGACCGCTCCACGATGCGCAGCGCGCCGCGCGCGGCGTCGCCGTTGGCGATGAAGTCGTCGATGAACAGGATGCGGTCGTTCGCCTTCAGCACTTCCTTCGAGATGACGATGTCGGTGACGATCCCCTTCGTGAAGGACGGCACCCGTTCCGAATAATATTCGCCTTCGTTCATCAGCGCCTTCCGCCGCCGCGCATATACGAGCGGCACGCCCAGCTCCGCGGCGGTCGCGAATGCGATCGCGATGCCGGAAGATTCGATCGTGAGCACCCGCGTCACGCCGGCGTCGCGGAACCGCTCTGCGAATTCGCGCCCCATCGCGGCGATCAAGACCGGGTCCACTCCATGGTTCAAAAACGTGTTGACGCTGAGTACCTGGTCCGACAACACCCGTCCGTCCTCGATAATTCGACGCTTCAATAATTCCATCGCGTTCCCTCCGGTTGCCTCGCATCGGTTCGCACCGTTTTGAATAAAATTACCATAACGGAAAATTCGATTCAACCATCATTTTCCGTGCAACTTTTCCCATTCAAATCCAGTCTAATATTATAGAAACGTATGAAATGATGATTGCGCACACGTGACGCTTCTTGTTAGAAACAAAAACGTGATTTTTTCCCGCATTTTCGCCTGAAATCGGTGCAAATTCGTCTTTGTGAGGGAGTGCCGTGATGCCGTATAGTAAGGGAAGACCTATAGAGAGAGTAAACGGATCCATATCGGGAAGAGAGCTGGGTAGATATTATATGATGAAGTGGCTGGGCACATTAGGTGCGGCGGCGCTGCTTGCGCTTGCCGCGGGCTGCTCCGGCGGCGGCGGAGCTATGCCGGCGACGAGCGAACCGCCTGCGTCCGTCGCGGAACGACCGACCGCGGAACCCGAGTCGAAGGCGCCCGTCGAGACGCCGGCGAAGCCGGCCGAGTCGGAAGCCGCCCCGAAGCCGGAGAGTACCGCTCCCGCGAAAGACAAGAACAACATCTCGGTCGCTTCCCCGCAAGCGGAGACGATCGAGACGGACGTCCCGGACGATCTGTACATGAACGAAGACGACCGCGAGGCGATGAAGACGGCGGAGGAAGCGCGGCAAGAGTTCAATCGCCGCAACTACGACGTCACCGGCACGTTCGATCCGCTTCATCCGACGCTGATGGGCATCGGCATCGGCACGAACGCGGACGTCGTCACCCAGCGGTTCGGCGAACCGACGGAGAAATACTTGCTCCCCGACGAGAAGGAAGACGCGGCGGTATATTCGTATCCGGGCTTTACGATCGGCATCCGCGATAAGAAGGTACTGTTCGTCGAAGTGAGCACGCGCAGCGTCAGTCCCGGTCTGAACGGCCTGCGGCTCGGCGACGCGAAGGATGACGCGATCGCGAAACTCGGCAAGCCCGCTTCCGAGACGGAATTCGTCGTCAGCTATATCGCGGACGGCGCCGTCCTGAAGCTCGACCTCGAGCCGGAGACGAACAAGATCCATTCGATCAAATTATTTCCCGAGGAATAATTAATAAGGTGAACCGTATGAGCTGTCCCGAAAACGACCTCGAAAGAGGCCCGGGGCGGCTCTTTCCTTTTCCGAAACGAAGCGTCCGGCGACCTTGTACTACTTCCCTTCGCTATGTCATACCTTGTACTATTCACGGTACAGGCAGGGGGGCGCAGCATGAAGCGTACGGCCGCCACGATGCAAATCGCGTTCACGTACATCGGAACCGTCGTCGGAGCCGGATTTGCCACAGGGCAAGAAATCTTGCAATTTTTCACGAAATACGGCAGCGTCGCCCTCGTAACGATTCTAGTGTCGACCGGGCTGTTCATCTGGTTAGGAACGAAGGTCATGCTGCTTGCGAACGAAATCGGGGCAGCGTCTTACGAGGATTTAAACAAGCATCTGTTCGGCGCGAAGTGGGGCGAGCGGTTTTCGCTGCTGATGCTCGTCGAACTGTTTTCGGTCGCCATCGTCATGCTGGCCGGAGCCGGCTCCGTCTTCAGAGAGCAGCTCGGCATGTCGTTCCTGCTCGGCATCGGCGTTACCTTAGCGCTCGGGTATGTCGTCATTATGGGAGGCATGAAGGGCATCATGGCGGTCAATTCCGTCGTCGTGCCGATCATGCTCGCGTTTACGGGCATCGTGTTTTACCGAACGACGCAGAACGCCGACTTCCTGACGTTCGAGTGGCTGCATCAGGACGATCCCTACCTCCCCGGGCGCGCCTGGATCGCCCCGCTCCTGTACTCGGCGTTCAACCTCGCGTCGGCGCAGGCGGTGCTCGTGCCGCTCGGCGCGGCGGTGAAGGACCGGACCGCGATTCGTCTCGGCGGCGCGATCGGCGGCGTCGGCCTCGGGGCGCTGCTGCTCGTCGGGCACATCTCGCTGTCGACGCACGCGCCGGTCATTTTCCAATACGAAATCCCCATGGGCCTCGTCGTGGCCGGCATGGGGACCGCCATCCATCTTATGTATTTGCTGCTCATTTACGCCGAGATCTTCACGACGTTCATCGCGAACATCTTCGGTCTGTCGCTCCAGCTGGAGCAGCGGCTTCGCATGAAGCGGCGAACGATCGTCGTCCTGGCGCTCATCCTCTGCTTCGGCATCAGCTTCGTCGGCTTCAAAGCGCTGCTCTCGACGCTGTACCCGTTCTTCGGGGTGTTAAGCTTGATTTGGTTCGCGATGATCGTCGTCCGGCAGCGCAGCTCCGCCTGACGCGGCTCCGGCTGCGGCGGCTCCCGCTTCCCCGCCGCCCGTCCCGGCTCTCTCCTCCGCCGCTTCCTCCCGCTCGCCGAGCAGCCGGAACGTCATGCCGAGCCGCACGAACAGGAAGACGCCCGCCAGCGCGTTGTAGACGAGGCCGGACAGCAAGTACCCGTAATGGTAATACGGATACGCGTCGCGGTCTTTCATGACGCCTGCGACGTCCGCCAGCAAAAACAGCGTGCCGATCAGAAACACGGCAAGAATCAAGTAGTCGAACACGGTCCATCGTCCGAGCGCGGTCCGCACGGCTTCGCGCCTTGCGCCGAACGCCATGTACGCGGCGAACACGCCGAAGCCCGTCACCAGCAGCGCGATGACCGCCGCGGCGCCGGCCAACATCGAGTACAAATCCATGAAAGCTCCCTCCGTTCCGATTCGTTACATTGTCGTCATACGGTACGCCAGCCAGACGAGGACGGCGAACGCCGCCGCCGGCAAGCAAGACAGAAGGTAGGGCCACGCCTTCGCGGGCGGCAGCGGCGCCGGGCGCAGCAGCAGCTTCGCGAGCCGTTCGGCCGGCAGGCGCTCCGCCGTCGGCGCCGGCTCCGGCTCGCGGGTCGCCGGCTTCGGCGCTCCGCCCGGGGCGAAGTCGGACAGCGTTCCGCCGCTCGGGCTCGGACGCGCCTTCCCCTTGTCCTGCATGTGAATCGTCCCGCTCTTCCAGCCGACGCGATATGTGATTTTGCGCGGATCTTCCTCCGCCTTGCCCGGCACGATCGGCTTGCCTTGGACGAACGGCTTGCCCGGTACGGGCGGCTTGCGGCGATCGGTCATGCGGCTGCACCTCCTCGTGTTGTTTGGCGCTCCGGTTGCGCGGTTGTGCGACAGTGCGGTTTTGCGCTTGAAAGCGAACGCACCGTTTGGATACAATATGAAACAAATCCTAAGTTTCGAACAACAAACGAAAAAGGCGGTGGAATTCCTCTATGAGCAATCACGCCGGATCTCCGCAACCCGTCGTCGCCATTACGGGCGGCGCCCAAGGCATCGGCCGGGCGCTCGCGTACGCTTTCGCGAAGCGCGGGTACGCGGTCTCGATCGCCGATCCCGACAAGGACGCCGGCTTCGAGGTCATTCGCGAAATTCGCCGCTTCGACGGCAAGGGCGTCTACCTCGCGGCGGACGTCAGCCGCGAAGAGGACGTCGAGCGCTGGATGCGGGTCACCCTGGCCGAGCTCGGCGGCGTCCACGCGCTTATTAACAACGCGGGCATCGGCCGCGGCGGCGACCCGCTGGAGCTCGACGTCGCCGAGTGGGACCGCGTCATCGGCGTCAACCTGCGCGGAACGTTCCTCTGCTCCCGCGCCGCGGGACGCATCATGAAGCGGCAGCGGCGCGGCGCGATCGTCAATATCGCTTCGACGCGGGCGCTCATGTCCGAGCCGCATACGGAGGCGTACGCCGCATCCAAGGGCGGCATTCTCGCGCTGACGCACGCGCTGGCCGTCAGTCTCGGCCCCCATGGCGTCCGCGTCAACGCGGTGTCGCCCGGCTGGATCGAGACGCGCGACTGGCAATACAGCGCCCGCGCGACGGAGCCGGTCCACTCCGATCGGGACCGATCGCAGCATCCCGTCGGCCGCGTCGGCAAGCCCGAGGACATCGCCGAGGCGTGCCTGTTCCTCGTCAGCGACGAGACGTCCGGGTTTCTCACCGGACAGAACCTCGTCATCGACGGCGGCATGACCGTGAAGATGATCTACGAGGAATGATCCCCGCCGGCGCCGTCAGTCCCCGAGCTCCGCGGCGCCTACATACAGCCGCTTCAGCTGGCGAATGACGCGGTTGAGCGAATACGTCGACTTCGCCTTCTCGTAAGCGGCTCTGGACAGCTCGTAGCGGAAGGACGGGTCGACGACGACCTGCTCGAGGGCGTCCGCGAGCGCGCCGGCGTCGTTGACGGGTACCAGCAGCCCGTTCACGCCGTGATCGATCTGCTCGCTGATGCCCCCGACGTCGGTGCCGACGAGCGCCAGCCAGCACAGCGCCGCTTCGGCGAACACGTTCCCGAACGCCTCCGCGCGCGACGGCAGGACGAACACGTCGAAGAACGGCATGAATTCCTCCGGATGAAGCATATAGCCGTAGAAGACGATATCGTCATAGACGCCGAGCGTCTTGGCGAGCTCCTCCAGCTCCTCTCGCATCGGTCCGTCGCCGATAATATGAAGCATGAACGGCAGCTCGCGCCGCTTCAGCTCCGCGCACGCCCGCAGCAAAATGTCCAAACCTTTCGCCGGGACGAGCCGGCACATCGTGATGAGCTGCGGGACTTCGTTTTCGTGGGCCATCGGCTTGAACCGCTTCTCGTCGAACCCGTTGCGAATGACGAGAATGCGCTCCGGGTGCTTCACGTACGCGCTCATGTACGTCTTGAACGCCTCCGATACCGTCATGAGCCGATCCACCTGATGCTCGAGCTCTCCGTAGAGCGACGTCAAAAATTGCTCCTCCGGCCCGCCCTCCTCGATGCGCCCGTTCAGCAGCAGCTCCTTCTCGAAGCTGGAGTGCACCGTCATGAGCACCGGGGTGTCCGGGAACAGCTTCTTCATGACGAGCGCCGCCACCGGATGGTGCGCGTGAATGACGTCGTAGCTTCCCTTGACTCTAAGCTTCGTCCACCATTCGTAATCTTTCAAGATTTGCATATATCTATCGACGATCGGCACGCCCGCGTACCGTCTCCAATCGAACGTTGCGAATTCGAAGCTGCCGGCGCCCTTCCCCCGCACCCGCTTCGGGATCGAAAACAACTCCATGCCCCAACCCATCCGAACGAACCGTTCTTGCACATACGGTACCATCGAAGATACCCCGCCCGGCTGTTCCGGCGGAAAAAACAACGCCTGCAACACGTTCACGGCCGTCCCCTCCTTGATGCATAGAAAACCTACTTTAAGGATACCGAAAAAAGACGCCAGGGACAACGAAAAGGTCTGAGGCGTTTTCCGGAAGACGAAGCTGTCGAATTCTGTTACAATATGGGGGAATTCCCGAAGGAGGGTCGACTCCCTTGGCCAGCGAGTTATTTTTCGGATCGTCCGGCGGCATCGTCTCGGCGTTGATGATCCTGCTGATGTTGTTCCTGATGACGGCCATGTCCCTCAGACTCATGCTGTCCCGCAAGAAGAAAGCGTACTTCTCGCTGACGTTCTCGCTGCTCTTGATCGCCGTCCAATACGCCGCGGTCGTCGCGATCGGCGCCAGGCCCGACGCCGGCGACGGCGGCGCTTATCTCGTGAACGGTCTGCAGACGCTGTCGTTCATCGCGTTGAACGTCGGCTTATATCAGCTTTATAATCCAACCAAGCGGAAGGTGACGTTCCTCGCGTATCTCGGGACGATTCTAACGTTGCTCATCCTCGGCGCCCGCTATTACGCCGCGTCCGAGCTGTTTCCGGACCCCGCGGCCGCCGCGTCCGTCCAGGCGAACGCGTTCCTGAACGTGTGGATGGACATTTATTTATACGCGCTTATCTTCTTCTGCTTCTATTTCGTAACGCCTTCGGTCGGACAGACGGCGAAGTACCAGACGGCGCTCGTCGTTTATTTCTTGACGCATTCCGCCGCGGTTCTGAACAGCTACATATACGACGAGGGCGCGACGGGGCTGCGGTTCGCCGAGCATTTCCTGCCCGTCGTCTTTTTCTTCATCGTGTTTCTCTTCATCTTCGAACGGGTATTGGAGCTAATGCAGGCGGTCTATCACTCGTCCATCACGGACGGGCTGACGGGCTTGTACAACCGCCGGTTTTTCATGCGTCGGCTGCAGCAGTACCTGCAAGGAGGCGTCGCCGTGGGCGTCATCTTCACGGATATCGATAACTTCAAGAAGCTTAACGATACGAAGGGGCATCAGCAAGGGGACGAGGCGCTGCGGAAGGTGGCGTCGATCGTGCTCGAGATCGCCGAAGACATCGGCCTCGGCGGGCGGTACGGCGGCGAAGAGATCGTCATGATCGTCGCCGATCCGAAGCTCGACCCGGGCAAGGTCGCGGAGCGGCTGCGCGCGCGCGTCGAAGCCGAAGCGGGCGTCACCGTCAGCGTCGGTTGGGCGAAGTACCGCAAGGGCGTGACGGCCGAGCAGCTGACGAAGCAGGCGGACGAAGCGATGTACGTGTCGAAGAAGACGGGGAAAAATCGCGTCACCGCGTATAAGCCCGGCATGACGGCGGCCGGACTCCCGCCGCTGTCGGGACCGCCGCGCGCGAGCCAGTCGTTGCCGATAGAGTGATCGGCGGATGGCCGGTCCGCGCGAAAGGGAATTCCTCCCGTCCAAGCGCTTCCTTGCTCGGTAAACCTGCGCCTGAAACGGAAAACCTCCCGTCCATTTCGCCGAAAGCGACGACATGCCGCGAATTCGTGCGAATAGACGGGAGGTTTTCCCGTTCGATAAGCGATTTCCCCTTATGAAGCTTGAATAAGCAGGAGGTTTTCCCGTTCGGATCCGGGCTTCACCCGCGGCGAAGGTACAGCTCCCGGTACTCGCGCGCCAGCATGCTCATGAGGATCGAGTCATGATATTCGTGATCGTAATAGAGCGCCTCCCGCTGCACGCCCTCCCGCCGGAAGCCGAGCTTCTCGTAAGCGCGGATCGCCCGTTCGTTATACGCGAACACGTTCAGCTCGATCCGATGCAGATTGACGATGCCGAAGCCGTAATCGAGCATGAGCCGCATCGCCTCCGAGCCGTACCCGCGCCCCGTGCGCCCCGGGTTCAGGGCGATTCGCACGTTCGCGCTGCGGTTCATCGCGTCGATGTTCTGCAGCGCCACGTCGCCGATCGGCTCGTCGGTATCGTTCGCCGCGATCAAGAGCAGCACGCCGGAACGGTCCTGCGCTTTCCCCGCGATATAGTTCGCAATCTGCTCTCGCGTATAATGCAGCTGCGTCCCCGTCAGCTTCCGATTTTCGTCGTCGTACAAGCTTTGGAAATACCATTCCGCGTCCTCCGCCTCGATCGGGCGAAGGTATACGTTCTCTCCTCGCAAAAAACGCGCCGGGCGAGCCCGTTCCATAGACGTCATATCCTCCAACGTTCCTTCCTTCAACTAGAAAATAATAGATTCGCTTCCCTTAGTTTATTCTCGTTCTGTATACTCTGAAATAGACAGTTTACAACAAAACCGGACGACAGACGTCGAACAACCAAGGTGATCCTCATGGCCTTCAAGCTGCCCGACCTTCGAAGAGAGCCGCAGTATATCGCAATCTATGAATCTATGAAAGAAGACATCGTTCGCGGACGGGCCGCCGAACGCGAGCGGCTGCCGTCGATCCGAAAGCTTGCGGCCTCGTTGTCGGTCAGCGTGACGCCGGTGGAAACCGCGTACGCGCAGCTCGTCGCCGAAGGCTTCGTCGAGAATCGGCCGCGGCAAGGGTACTATGTCCTGCCGCTTCCCGAGACGTACGGCAGGCTCCGCCTCGAGACGACGGAACCCGCGGCCGACGGCCCGGGCCCGATCCAAGCCGCGCCGTCGTCACTCGGAGCGGAACCGTCCTTCGCGTTCGACTTCCACTTATCGAAGAACGACTTCGCCTCCTTCCCCTACGACGCCTGGAAGAAGCTGTACAACCGGGTGCTTCGGGAGGAGGGGAGGGAGCTGCTCTTTTACGGCGACCCCCAGGGGGAATACGGACTTCGACGCGAGATCGCCCGCTATTTGGCTTCGTTCCGCGGCGTCGTCTGCGGGCCGGAGCGAATCGTCGTCGGCGCCGAGCAGTTCGTGCTGATGTCGCTGCTTGCGATGATGCTGCGCGAGCGGGTTACCGCGCTCGCGACGGAGGAGCCCGGCTACCGGCTCGTCCCGGCCACGTTCGCGTCGTTCGGCGTTCGGATCGCTCCGATCGAGCTGGACGAGCACGGACTCGACGTAACGCGGCTGTACGAGAGCGGGGCGCAGGCGGTCTGCGTCTCCCCGTCCCACCAGTTCCCGCTCGGCATCGTCATGCCCGTCGCCAGAAGATTGCAGCTGCTCGAGTGGGCGCGGGAGACCGGCGGCTATATCGTCGAAGACGACTACGGGGGAGAATTCCGTTACGCCGGCCAACCGATCCCTGCGCTGCAGGGTCTCGTTCCGAACGACCGCGTTATCTATCTCGGCGGCTTCTCGCAAGCGTTCGCCCCGGACGTATGCTTGCATTACATGGTGCTTCCGTCCGAGCTCGTCGACCGGTTTCGAGCGCTGCGCCGCCACCTTTTATTCGAGCCGTCCGCTTCCCGCATTCAGCAGCGGGTCATGGAGCGTTTCATTCGTAACGGCTCGTTCGAGAAACATATTCGGAAGATGCGAACGGTGTACCGAAGGAAGAACGAGGCGCTGGTCGCGGCGCTGAGAAGCCGATTCCGCGGGGCGGCGACGGTCATCGGCTTTCAGGCGGGCCTGCACGTCATCCTGAAGCTCCGCGCCGTTGCAAGCGAAGACGAACTGCTGCAAGCGGCCGCGGCGGCGGGCGTCCTCGTCGCTTCCGCCGCGTTCTACTGGGAGCCTCGGGAGACGTCGGACGAACGCGCGTTCATTATCGGCTTCGGCGCCGTCCCGCTGGAGAAGATCGACGCAGGCGTCGCCCGGCTTCGCGAGGCGTGGACGCCTTATTTGGGCGGTCTATGAAACTATTTTCACGATCATTAGTATTATTAGGTATTTACTGCTGCGGAGGTGAGGGACATGCGGCGACGCGTATGGCGCTATGCCGGTACGATGCTGCTGGCTTCCGGCTTGGCGGGCATCGCCCCGCTTCAGGCGCAGGCGGAGGGGTTATGGGACCGGGTGAAGGACGTCTATCATATGCCGGAGACGATGGACCGACTGGAAGAGAAGCTGGCCGAGACGATCCGTCAATCGGAGGAAGCGGCGGAACAGTTCCGCGAAACTCAAAGCCTGTTGATGGAGGAAAACGAAGCGCTGCGTCGAACGAACGAATCGCTCGAAGCGCGCCTTCTGGCGGCGGAAGCCACGATCGCGGACCAGCGTGCGGCCGCATCGCGTTGGACGCGGCTGCTGGCGACGGCGGCGGCGCTGCTGCTGCTCTATTTCGCGCTCGCCCGCCTGCTTCGCTTCTTCGTGTGGCGGAGAGAGCATAAGGCGGCGAAGGGCGGCGGTTCCGTATGACGCCGTCCGATACGTCCGCGCTCGCGAAGCTCGACATCGAACGGAACGCCTCGGTCCACGTCTTGCATCCGAAGCAGAT
Organism: Paenibacillus antri; assembly: GCF_005765165.1. Classification (NCBI taxonomy): domain Bacteria; kingdom Bacillati; phylum Bacillota; class Bacilli; order Caryophanales; family Paenibacillaceae; genus Paenibacillus; species Paenibacillus antri. The sequence goes on from NZ_VCIW01000001.1 coordinate 263,292, forward strand.
CGCGGCGTTCCGGGGGGCTTCCTCCCAGCGGAAGGACCGATTGCTTGCGCTCGGCGACATGTACCGCAAGAAGAAATGGCTGGAATCCGTCGTCGAAGGCCCCGCCGAGCTGTGGATCGGCCTGCCGAGGGGCTTTTCGTATAGCACGCTGGAGATCGGGACGGAGAGCAGCTTGTTGTTTCTTTTTCGCAATGTGCTGCATTATCCGGCCGGCATGACGATGTCGACGACCTGGCTGCCCGTTCGGAAAGCGCTCGCCGCCGGCGATCTCATGCGCGTCCGCTTCGCCGGTCCCGGCACGATCGGACTCGTCTCCAGCGGCCCGTTGGTCGAGGTCGAGCTTCATCCGACGGAGCCGGCGTTCGTCGACGTTCGCTCGCTCGTCGCCTTTCCGAAGGAATGCTCGCTCCGGCTGGCCGTATACGGCAACTCGTTGGCAAGCCAGCATATGCCTTATCAATGGCAGATGACCGGCACCGGAAGCGCGCTCGTTCAATCGTGCGTGCCGAACGCCCGGCTCGAAGCGGAGACGGATCATGACAGCTTCTTCCGCCGCGTGCTTCGGGAGATCGTGCCGTTCGGCGGCGTGTTGTTTAAATAATCGGCTTGGCTGCGAAAAGGAAATCTCGGCGATAGCCGCATTTTCCGCTTATCGTTGCGGTTCGAGCAATAAAAAGTCCCGGCCCGCAGAACCTGTTCCGCTAAGAACAGAGTCTACAGACTGGGACTTGAGTTCAAACTTGTTAGGAAGACAGCATCCGCAAATACAGCAGCTTGCCTTCGCCCGGATAATAGTAGTCGGGCAGGCGGCACATGAATTGGAAGCCGTTGCGCTCGAACAGCTTGCGCGCGCTCGCGTATTCCGGCAAGTCGCAGGTGAACGTCTCGACGTAGCGGCCGTTATTTTCGAGAATGTAATCGAACATGCGCTCGATGAGCCGCCAACCGAAGCCCCGATGCCGGTGCGCCCGATGGACGCCGAAGTACTCGAGCCGGTAGCCGCCGCTCTTATGCTCGTTCTCGACGAAGATGATCGCCGCGATGACCTCGCCGCCCTCCTCCGCGTACCAGCAAATGACGGCGTTCTCCTGCAGGCTGCGCATCGGCAGCCACCGCAGGTGATCCGTCTCCCCCGGCGTGAATCGTTGATCGTCGAAGCAATGCTCACCCAACAAAAAATCCGATACGCGCCCCGCCTCCGTACCGGTCTTCACCGGCTTGATGACGAACGGCGCCTCGCTTCCGGTCGGACTCATCTTGCGACACTCCCCTCTCGCGTTACTCGATCTTCAAAGCCCCGTTCCAATCCTGCGTCACGCCGTGCTGGTAATAATGGTCGCAGGCGAAAAAGTACAGCTTCGCGGCGAGATCGTCGCGATTTTTCTTCACGACCCCGACGAACGCTTCCCGCGCGTCGTAGAAGCGGCCGCTCTGGTACAGCATTACCGCGTCTTCGAACTGCCGCTGCGTCTCCCGCTTCAGCCTGCGGATCGGCTCCGGATCGCCCTCGTAGACATCGTATAGTTCTATCGTACGCGATTCGCCATACAGTTGTACCGCGCCCAGCTTCCGATAATCGAGACGCACCGTCCTCTTGCAGGCGGCCAGCGCCTCCTCGGTCAGCAGGATGGGGGCGCCGAGCTTGCCGGATGCCTTTTCCAACTCGCCAGCGAGCCGCACTTGATCGGAGACGACGCTGCCTTCCATCCGCTGCTCCTCGCCGATAATGCCGATCATGACGTCGCCGATATGGATGGAGATGCCGATCTCGATCGCCCGGTATCCGCTGTTATCGCGGAAGCCGTTATACGTGGCGAGCGTCTCTCGCATCTTCACGGCCGCCTTCAGCGCATCGCCCGGGTCGTTCGGGAACAACGCCAGCATGCCCGGCCCCAAATACCGGCTCGTAAAGCCTCCGTGCTGCCGCACGACCGGTCCGAACACCTTGAGGAACGAGTTGATGAACCGGAAGTTGTCCTCCGGCGTCAGCGTCGACGAAAATTCGGAAAAGTCCCGCATGTTGCACACGAGCACGGTCATCGTCCGATGCACCTGATCGCCTAGACGAACCTGCGTCATATTGCCCTTGCCCAGCACGTTCAAAAACTGCTGCGGCACGAAGCGGAAATACGATTCGCTAAGGCCCGTCACCTCGCGGATGTACCGCCGGATCGAGCTCGCCATCATGTTGAACCGCTCGCCGAGCTCCGCCACCTCGTCGCGCGTCCGGATGTCGACCTCGGTATCCCATTCGCCGCTGGCGATCAGGTTGACGCTGCGGCGCAGCCTGCGGATCGACGAGATGAGGTACACCGTCATGACCGTGATCACGATCAGGATAACGCCGCCGATCAACGCGATCATGCCGAGGACGTCGGACAGAATTTTCAAGTGACTTTGCCTTACGCCGTTCATGTCTTTCCCGGTTTCGTAGATGCCGATGATGTCGCCGGATGCGTTATACAGCGGACCCAGCGCGTACATCCACTCCCCGGTCGCGTCTTCCCATTCGCCGGAGACGATCTGCCCCTTCTCCAACACGAGCAAGTTTTCCTCGGACGTCAGGAACGGGCGGAACATCGTTACGCTGTCGTCGTCGTCCATAATAATGTACAGATTGCCGTCGATATACCGGTAGACGGTGCTGTACAGACCATCGCGGTTTTCCCCGGCTTGGCTGAGCAGATCGTTCATGCGCAGCTTGATCGCCTGATAGTCGTCGCTCATGAAGTCGAGCGGAGAATTCAGCCGCTCCAGCCGCTCGCCGTCGACGAGATGCTTCCCGTTGCCCGCGAGCAGCATCAGCTGTCCGCGCATCTCTTCCTTCATCTCGTTCGTGAACGAGTCGTAGACCGAATAGGACAACCCGACCATCGCCGCCAAGATGATCGGCACGATGACGCCGAGCTGCTTCACGAGCAACGAGATGCGGCGCTTCATCAAGTGGACGTACAGGTGGCGGATCGTCGCGAAGGACGACGCGGCCGCCGCCAAGATGAGCGCCCAGTACGCGTATCGCATCCATATGGTGGCCGTCGGGTACCGGTACGTACTCGTCCAATGCGTGACGCGTCCCGTCGGATCGACCTCGATGATCTGATCGGTCGTCGCGACCGTGATCTTCCCGTTGCCGACGTATAAATTCGTAAAGTCCGACCACTCGACGTCTCCGAACTGCTCCGTCAGCTGCGTGTACCGTAACAGCGACTGGATCGGGTAGTGGGGTTGGCCGGCATCCAGCCGCTGCACGGCCGCTTCGTGATAATCGATGAAGTAGACGTGGCGCCCGTCGTTCGTGAACACCTGCACCGGAAAGTTCAACTGCACCGTGCCTTCGCCGGGGTACAGCATCGTCGGACTCTCCGTCGCGTCGACCGCGTACAGCCGGCCGCGCTTGGAGGTGAAGTAGAAGCTGTTCGGATCGCTTCCCGCCAGCTCGGAGACGTACCGGTTCGCCGGCAGCGCGAACGTGCGCAGCTCCTCCGGCGCGCCTCCGCCCGCCGCAAGCCGGAACAAGACGATCGTATCGACCTCTTTGCGGAAAAAGTGCACCGCGCCTTCCTTCACCGACAGGCCTTGAATTTTGCCGACGCGGAGCAGGTTTTCGGAGGCGGCGTACGCCGCCTCGTACAGCACTTGCTGCGTCTCCCCGTCCGGCGACACCTTCAGGATGCGTTCGCCGGACACCTTGAGCCCGTAAGAGTCCAATACCGCGAGCAGCACGTACGCGTTGCCCTGTTCGTCCGTCGCGATGCCGTCGAACAGCTGGATCGTGCCCGGCAGCGCATCCGCGTTGCTCGAAACCGAATACACCAGCTCCCCGTCGGGGTTCACCTTGATCAGGGAGCGCTTGGAATCCGCGATCGTATAGAGCGAGCCTTGCGCGTCGGTCGCCACCCGCGAGATGTTCGAATATGCCGCTTCGGTTCGATACGGCGCGGCCGACCAATAGTCCCGCTGCGTCCCGAGGCCGGCGAACAGCAGCGCCGTCAGGCAGAGCAGGAGGAAAAACTTCGTTTTCATGACAAGCCCTCACTCCGTTCCGCCGTCGCGCTCGGTTCGCCGAAGACGACCCCTTGCCGCAAGCTCTCGCTCCAATACGATTTCATTCCCAATACCGCCTCGAAAAAGGATATCGGGACGAACGTCTGCCCGTTCGTCATATACGTCATCGACGCCAATTCGATCCGGCCAGACAAGCCCGCGACTTCCTTCGTTCCGACGCGAATCGCGATCGAGCCTTCGGCGCCGCGAAGCGTCGCGGTCGACGTCTTGTCGTCCCAGACGACCTTGTAACCGAGCGCTTCCGCGTACGGTCTCACAGGAACGTACGCCATCGTCCCGATCAGCGCCGGGGCTGCCGTCAGCTTGACGGGCGCCGCCGCGAACGCGATGGACGTCGCCGGCAGCGTATCGGCCGTCTCGCCGTCCGGCGTCGTCCACGGCTTCGCCTCCGCGAGCGCTTGCAGCTCGGCTTCGGCGTACGCGCTTTTCGCGTCCTCGACCCATCCCGCAAGCGTCTGCTCTTCCAACGCCGGGAACAGGCCGAGCTCGAGGTACGGCAGCAACGCGTCGAGCTCCGCCGTCTTTGCCGCGCGCGCCTCGGGCGTGCTCGGCGGACCGGACGCGCCGGGACCTCCCGGCGACGCCGGCAAGCCGAGCGCTTCGAAGATCGCCGACGCGGCCGCCGCGAGCTTCTCTTCCATCGCCGCGGCGACGTCGGCCGCGCCCGCTTGCTTCGCCAGCTCCGCCGCTTGGGTTAACTGGTCGAACTCCGTCAACAACAGCGCCGTCACATCGACCTCGTCCTCCCCGGCATCGCCTTCGCTTGCGGTCTCGTCTCCGTCCGTCGTTCCGTCGCCGCTCGCCGCGCCGCCGCCGTCCGTCGCGCCGCCGCCGCCCGTCGTGCCGCCGCCGCTCGCCGCTCCGCCGCCGCCCGTCGTGCCACCGCCGCCCGTCGTGCCGGCGCCGCTCGCCGTTCCGCCGCCGCTCGTCGCTCCGTCGCCGCCCGTCGCGCCGTCGCCGCTCGCCGCTCCGCCGCCGCCGGCCGCTCCGCCGCCGGTCGCGCCTTCATCGGCGCCTTCGGCGGCAGCCTTCTCGGCGGCCGCCTCCACCTGCGCCTGCAGCCGCTCCGCCGCCGCCGTCAACTCCGACTCCATGTCCGGATCGTACGCCACGAGCGGCTGGTCGGCCGACGCGTCGGTCCCGGCCTCGCCCGGCTTCGCCGGCGGCTTCCCGACCGGCGCCCGCGCGTCGCCGGACAGCCGCTTCGCGAACGCGCCGCCGGTCGCGTAATGCAATTCGACGACGGCGTTGAAGTACGTCCCCTGCTTCCCGACGGCGTCGAGACGCGCCTTGGCATACGCCTCCTGCGCCGCCGCGAGCGCCTCGCCGCCCGCGAGTCCGGCCTTCTGCTTCGCCGCCGCCGACTGCATCGCGGCGAGCGCGTCCGCTTCGGCGCGGATCGCCTGGCGCATCGCCGTCTCCTCCATCGTCGCGGCCAGATAGTACGCGTTCACCTGATCCGCGAGCACCTTCGCGTGCTCGCGCTCCAGCGTCGCCGCCGTCGCGTACGCCAACACCGCCGCCGGAAGCGTATACGGCTGCTCGCCGAGATACTTCTCCTTCGGGGGAAACAGCAATTTCTCGAAGAACGGCCTCGCCGCGTCCTTCCGTTTCACCTCGGCCAAAAACACGTTATACACGCTAAGCGTCAGCTTGTAATCGACCGGCCGCAGCCGCAGCGTCGATTCGAGCGGCTTCAAAGCGTCCGCGCCGAAGAACGAACGGTACAGCTGCAGCGCGAACGCATACTTCTGCTCCTCCAGCTTCCGCGCCGACTCCAGCTTCCGCAGCGTCGGATCCGCCTCGACCGCGGAACGAACGAGCGCGGCCGCCTCCGCCGTATCCACGCGTACGTCGAGGAACAAATCCGACGCGCGAAACTTCGTCAAGCCGCCGCCGCGGTACGTCTCTTCCAGCTTTCGGGCCGCGTCGTCCATCGCCTTCTTCGCGCCCGCCGCGTCCTCTTTCGCCTTCGCGTACTTCTCCTCGGCGCGCTTCAGCTCGTCCTGCGCGGCGAGCCCGAAGCGGGCGCGAGTCGCGACGACGTCCCGCGCCTGCGCCATCCGCGTCTCGAACTCCCGCGCGATGTCCGCCTTCGCCGCAGCGACGACGTACGCCGACGTCATCGTCGCCGCTTCCTTCTCCGCGTTCCGCGCGGCCAGCTTCAAATCTTCCTTCGCGCCGAACAGCTGCTGATTCGCCGAGGCGAGCCGGCTCAGCTTCGCCAGATCGCCCTCGAGCGTCGCATCCTCGCCGCCCGTCTCGAGCAGCGAGGCGCGCGACCGGTCGATCGCCGCCGTCACGTCGGTAGATTTCTGTTGAATCATAGTCCGGTAGACTTCTAGGCCGGAATGCTTTTCGGCCGCCGCCGCGACCGCTTTCCCCCAGGCCGCGTTCAGCGGTTCGACGCCTTCCGCGGCCGACGCGAGCGCCGGTCCCAGGACGGACGTAACGGTCGTTCCCGCGAAGCAGCCGCTCATGGTCGTTGCGATGGCGAGCAAGGTCGCCGTCGTTCGCCGTTTCACCCGGCCGTTCCCCTCTTTCTGCTCGCTACCGGTTCCGTAGCAATTTCGACATAAGTTCATAGTACTACAAAAAAAACCGTTTGTGCTTTTAATTATGTAAAATTTTAACCTGGAACGCCCCCCCAAAAACGGGTAAAAAGTAGTATAATACGAGGATATGAATCGGATCGGAGAGGGGAACCTTCATGGGTCAGCTCGTATGCGGAGGAGCGATGCTCCAATGCTCGTTCGGCGTCGCGCCGAGCTCGCTAATGGTGCTTCCGGCCAACCGCGTGCTCACGTCCATGCCGATCGCCAACATCATGGACAATAAGCCGATGGTCAACATTTTGCCGTTCGGCATGTGCCAGTCGCTGGCGAACCCGACCGTCGCTTCCGCGACCGCCGCCGCCTTCGGCGCGCTGACGCCGATGCCGTGCGTTCCGGTGACCGCCGCGCCGTGGGCGCCGGGCTCGCCGACCGTGCTCGTGGCCAACATGCCCGCGCTGAACAACACGTCCAAATGCATGTGCAACTGGGGAGGCGTCATCTCCGTCGCCCAACCGGGCCAAATGACGATTCAGGTACCGTAGTCCGCCAAATTCGAAGGACCGCCGAAGGAGACGAACCCCGTGATCGAGAAAATCGTCAAACCGTTCATCACCCCGATCCAGAAGAAGATTCTAATGCCGCTGAAGCGGGCCAAAAGCTGGCCGAAGCTTCTGGTCAAATGGCTGAAGAAGAAATTCAAGGAGATATTGGGGCAGAAGGAAATCACGAAGGCGAGCTACGTGCCGATCGGCAACTACTACGTCTCCAAGAAGCTGATCGTTATCGTCGTCATCGTTATTTTGGCGTTATACTTTCTCATTTTCATCAAGCCCCCGAAGTTCGTGAACAAGCTGCTCGCGCGCAAGCCCGCGGTCACCGTCGCCCAAGACGGCACCGCGGCGGCGTACACCGGCGCGGCGAAGCTGTACGCCGCCGACGGTTCGCTCCTCTTCGAGGGCGAATTGGCCGAGGGGCTGTACCAGGGACCGGGCAAGCTGTTCGAGCCCGACGGTTCCGTCTTGCAAGAAGGCACGTTCGAAAAGGGTCAGCTGCTCCAAGGCAGCGCCTACGACAGCGAAGGCGTCCTCCTGTACGCCGGTTCGTTCGCGGCGGGCATGTACTCGGGACAAGGCACGAGTTATTACCCGAACGGCGCCGTACGGTATCAGGGCGAATTCCAGGCCGGCATGCCGAGCGGACAGGGGCGGCTGTTCGACGAAGCCGGCGTTCTTCTGTACGAAGGCGCCTTCGCGAACGGCGCGTACGCGGGCGAAGGCACCGAATACGACGGCGCAGGCAACATTCGCTATCAAGGCGCGTTCCTCGCGGGCAAATATAACGGAGCCGGCAAGCTGCTGACCGTCGGCGGAGTCGTCCGCTACGAAGGCATGTTCAGCAACGGACTGCCGACCGGGCAAGGCGTCATGTATTATCCGAACGGCGGCAAGCAGTACGAAGGCGCCTTCGCGGCAGGCGAATACAGCGGCGAGGGCCGATTGTTCGCCACGAACGGCATGCCGGCGTACGTCGGCTCGTTCATGGCGGGCAAGTTCCACGGCGACGGGGAACGGTACGGCTCGCTCGGCACCGTCGAATACCGCGGCAAGTTCGCGAACGGACGCATGAACGGCCCGGGGACGTGGCTGCGGCCGGACGGCACGGTCGCGTTCCAAGGCATGTTCAAGGACAACGAACCGGATTACGCGGCTTTCCTCGGCGCGACGGCCGCCCGTCTCGAAGAGCTGTTGGGCGGTCCCCCGACGACGTTCGACATCGAAGGCGGAGCGGTTACGATACCGGAGGCGCCGACGGCTTCGTCGGACGACCCGGCGACGGAAGGCGATGCGGCGGAAGAAGCTCCGGCGGAACCGGTCTTCGTTCCCGCGGAGCCGGCGCCGAACGCGGATTTGCTTCTTGCTTATCAGGATCTTCGACTGATCTTCGTCTTGTCGGCGCTCGAGGACGGCACGAACGGCGTCAGCGAAGTGCGCCTGCTCCCGGGCGACGCGCTCGACCGCGCGGCGGCGAGATTGGCCGAATCGGCGGCGCAAGAGCCGTCGATCGGCCCGTTCTCGATCGACGCCGACGACGAGCGCATCTACCAATGGAACGGCACGACGTATACGATTCGGGTCGACGAAGGCGGCAAGCCCGTCTCCGGCACCGTTCGGAAAACCGTATAAGCTTCGCCGCGCAAACCGTCGATATCATCGACGGTTTGTTTCGTTTTCCATCGGCTCCTCCGCCCTTTCCAACTTCATTCCCTCTGCTCGGATCGCGTTACCCCCTCCTAACCTGAACGAAAGAAATCAGCTTAGAAAATGCGCCCGACAGCGGTGTCCCTCCTCCCCCTTGCTCTGGGAACGGTACACAGCTTCCACTGAAGGACCCTTCCCTCGTACCGCACATAATTCGCTGGGAAAACAGGAAACTTAAACCAAAGGGGTGTGAACGATGCGGAGATGGATCGCCTTGTTCGTCGCGGCGACCTTGTTGGCCGGAAACGGCAGCGGCAGCGTCGCTCGCGCGAAAGAACTTGAACGACCGCCGGAGTTGACCGGCGCTTTCATCCGGGAAGGCAATCTCTGGCTGAAGGAGGGGCGCAGCGAACGCTTGCTCGCGGACCGCTCCGCCCCCGTACGCGCGGTCGCTTGGTCCGGCGACGGCCGATGGCTCGCCTACGAGACGTTGGAACCGAGCGATGAAATATGGGTGTACCGGGTGAAGGACGGGAAGGAGACGAAGCTGTGCGGCGGATGCGGGGAATCGGTTTGGGCGCACCGCGAGGCGAAGCTGGCGTATCGGATGGACGGCGAGGTATACACGGTGAACTTGGACGCGGAAAACGGTGCCCCGTCGGAACCGGTCCGGCGCGCGGTCGACGTCGGCCGATTCGGTTGGCTGCCGGACGACCGCGGCCTGCTCGCGGCGTCGCTCCCGATGCGCGAAGGCGGCGAGTGGAAGCCGCTTACGTTGTACGCCGTCCGGTTCCGCGGGGTCGACGGCGAGGCGAGCGAGACGAGACCGCTCCTTACGCTGCCGGGACCGACCGAACGGTTCCTGGCCGTTTCGGTCAGCCCGTTCCGTTGGTCGCCGGACGGCCGATGGGTCGCCTTCGTCGCCGAGCCGACCGCCTCGTGGTCGATGGACAGCAATACGCTGTGCCTGATGTCCGCGGACGGAGCGCGTTTCTTCGCCATCGGCAAGATGCTGTCGCGCGAAGACTGGTACGGCTGGGCCCCCGGAAGAAGCCGACTCGGCTACATCGACGGGGAAGGTCGGTTCGAGGTGTCGAACAAACGCTTCGAGTATAAGGACGCCCCTTCGTCGATCGCGCCGTCGTTCACGCCGCCGGGCGTCATGGACATCGGCTTCGCTTGGCTGCGCCCCGACCTTGTCGTCGTGTCCCGGGCGCCCGAGCTGTCCTGGGACGAAGGCCCGGTCCCGAACGCGGAGCCGTCGCTGTACGCGCTGGACCTGAAGATCGGGAGCGCCAAGCGGATCACAAGACCGCCCGAGGGCAGCGGCGACTTCCGTCCCATGTACGTCGCCTCCGCGAAGCGGCTGACCTGGGTGCGCTCGGCGGGCCGGCCGAGATATCCCGCCGACGTCTGGACGTCGACCGCCCGCGGCGCCGGCGCCGCCGCGTACATCCGCGGCGTCGACGCGCCCCCCGTGTGGCTCGAGCTCGGACGGTAGACGGAAATCCGCCATTTACATGGAAAACCTCCCTCTAATCGAGCCCGAACCGGCCAAACGGCCGGTTTCGGAACGAAAAAGAGGGAGGTTTTCCCGTTAAAGTGCGCACGGACGGTATTTTCCATCTAATCCGCGACGTACGGCGCGACGATCGAGCGCACCCGCTCGATGCCCGCCCACATGTCGCCCGGGCCGTCGTACACGAGCGTGATCGGCCCCGCGAAGTCGGCGTCGCGCACGAGATCGAGGCAGCTTCGCAGCTCGTCCGCGTCCGGGAACCCTTCCGCGTCCGTCTTCGCCTTCGCGTGGATTTCCTCGGCGCGCGGCGCGATGCGGCTAAGCTCCTCCAGCTTCCCCGGACCGCCGAAGTTGCCGAAGTCCGCGATCAGTCCGAGCCGATCCCCGCAAGCCTCGAGCAGCGCCAAGCAATTGTCCGCCGTCGACGTAAGCGGACGGAAGTTTTCCGTTACGACCCGAACGCCTCGCGGCTCCGCGTAATCGCACAGCTCGCGCAGACCTTCCGCGGACCGCTCCAACGCGCGAGCGTCATCCGGCGCGGACTCGCCCGCGACGACGCGCACGCGCTCGGCCCCGGCGGCGGCGGCGAAGTCGATCCACCGCTTGAGCCATGCCAAGTCGGCCTCGCGCCGAACGTCGTCGGCGGACGAAATATCGCCGTAATCGAGCAGCAGCGTAAACAATCGAACGCCCGCCGTCTCGAACGATCCGCGTAACCGCCGCGCATACTCCTCTCCAACGTCCGGAATATGGAAGTGGCAGACGTTCGCCGCTTCATATCCCTTCTCCGCTAGCGCGGCCGGCAATTCGGGCAGCGACAGCAGCTCCGGCTGCTCCTGCGTCTCCGTGTAATGCTTCGCTCCGGCGCCGTCCCAGCGCGTCCAACGCAGCGGGCCGAGATTTCGATGCAAGCTCCAAGTCGTCAACGAGAAAAACCGCATGCGAATCGCTCCAGTCTCATACAAATTGAATATCTGTCCATTCCTCTCTAAGCACGTTAGGAGGCGCGATGAAGCGATGTTAAAACGAGTCTATTGGGTAAGCGACAAGCTGCCGGGCGTCGTGACGGCCGGCGTCGGCTTCCGCGCCGACGAAGACGCCCCTTACGAACGCTCCATCGAGCGTTGGGAGAAGGAGGGCGAAGTTTGGGCGTACAAGGGGACCCAGCCTCCGGAGAGGCAGCGTCAGCTCGAAAGCCACCCGTTCATCCATGCGAAGCTGGAAGGAGCGGCAGCCGAACGGTAACGACCGTGCCTCGGCCGAGCTCGCTTTCGAACGTCGCGGCGCGTTCGGAATCGATTCGCCCCGCCGCGGCTCGTCGTTCGTCAAGCTCACGTATTCCGGCTGATAGCCGCGCAGCATCGGCCGAAGCAACCCTTGATTGCCGTCCGAGGGTTACGGATTTCGTGGGCGACGCCGGCGGCGAGCCGGCCGGTCAGCTTTAGCTTTTCCGTTTTCAACGGCGGCTCTTCAGCCTTCTCCCTTGGATGCGAGCGCTCGCCGGTTCAATCGATCCAGTCGAAAATAAGGTCGGGCGTCAGCTCCTCGCCGCCGCGGCCTCTTTAGCGTTCGCCGCTTCGTCGAAGACGCCGAAGGCGGACCCGAACGCCGCGCCTTCCTCCTGCGGCTGCTTCGTCGCCCACCAACGGATGCGCAGACGCGTCCGCTCGGTCTTCTGCAGCACGCGGACGCCGATGCGGAACGTGCCCTTCTTCGGGTACGAGATCGTACCGATCGACACGCGCGGGAGGCCCGAATCGTATTCGCTCTTCGCGAACACTTCGGTCGCCCCGAAGTAGACGGCGTCGCGTCGATCCCACATCTCTGGAAGCGCCAGCTCTTCCTTTTCGTCCGAGAGCGCCACCTCGAACTGAACGGAGCCTTCGCCGAGCGCGTGCTCGATTTCCTCCGAGTAGAAATCCCGCTGCTTGCGATGCCACCACTTCAGCTTCTTCGGCGGAATGATGGAAATTTCGACGATGCCCGTGTCATGAAGCTTCTCCGGCGGCGCCTCTTCTTCTTCCTCGTCCTCGTACGGTTCCTCGGCCGCCTGCGGCGCCGGGAACGGAATCGGCGCGTTCAGCGCCGGCAGGACGGAGGCCGCGGCCTCGCGCACGGTGCGGATAATTTCTTCCGTGCCGCCCTTGCTGCCGACGATGCGGTACAGCATCGACGGATTGATGACGTATTCGTCGAACGGCACCCGCTCGACGCTGTCGATGACGTACGTCGGTCCCATCTGCAGCAGGTTCACCTTGGCCAAGTAGACGCAAGGTTCCGAAGGCGCGTCGATCGCGCGGTCGAGCGACCGTTCGTGGAAGGCGCGCAGCATGCGAGCCGACGCGGACTCCTCCGCCACCTCGATCGACTGCCGCACGTCGGACAGCTCCGTGACGAGCCGCTCGCCGACGACGAGCCGGGCGGTGCCGCGGCGGGAACGCAGCGATGCGTTCATCGACGCTTCGCCGTCCGGCAGCGGCAAGGCGCGAAGCGTCGCGACGGTCGTATACGACGCTTTCCCGCCGTCCGTCGGCTCGGAGAAGACGATGCGGCCGCCATTTTCCTCAAGCAGACTGTCCGCCGCTTCGACCCCGGTCCAATCGGGGGTATATTCGAACTCGACATGCGGCGTCTGCAGCGTCTTCTCGATCCGAATTTTCAGCTCGAACGTCTCGCCGGGCGTCACGTACCGCGGTACCGTCTGCAGCACGCGCACCTGCGCGTCCTGGTACCACACGCTCGTCTCCTCGACCAGATCGCTGTACTCGAAAGCCGATGGCGGCGGCGCTTCCTCGCGGACGAACAGCCGATAGCCCTCCATGATGCGGTTATGCTCGCTCACTTCCTCGGTGCGCCCCGACGCGCCGGCGACGGAGTGAACCGGCTCCTTGCCCTTCTCGTCATAGCCGATGCATAGGTAGACGTTCTTCGCGTACTCGTTGTTCGTGAAGCCCTCGAGCATCGACAGCTTCAGCGTCACCGGCGACGGCACGACGATCTCGCGGCCGAGCTGGTCGAGCGCGACCCCGGTTTCCACGGAGACCGACTTCTCGTCGACCGCCACCACCTGCAATCCCGCCACGACGCCGCTGCCGAACAAGAGTCGGTTGGTCAGCCTCCGCTTGTCGGAGACGTACGTCTGCTCCGATACGAAATCCCGTACGGTCAACAGCTTGCCGTAGAAATACCGGTTGCGCTCGAATGGCACGTATCTCGACTTGTTCATTCGCTGATTCCTTCTTTCCTATGGTTATTCCAACCGCGAATCGAGCTCCAGCCGCGTGTGCTGATCCACCCGGTTGTCTTGGCCGACGTCGATTGTGATCGTATGGTGCGGCATCGAAGAGCGCCCGTCGAGCGTAAGCAGCGTAGGCTCCGACAACACCGTGTTGAGACCGAGGTAAGAGTGCAAATCCATGTACACCCAAGGCTGCAGGACGATGAGCCTCGCGGTCGCGAACGCCGGCTTGCAGCTGTCGATCAAGTGCTGCAGCGTCGCCCGTTTCGTATCGGTGTCCGCGTGCTCGGGCTTCACTAATACGTTGAACCCGTGCGGATCGGTGACGTACAGCTTCTCGGCCACCTCGCCGAGCTCCGAATGCTCCTTCAGCGAACGCAGCTGATCGTATTCCATAAGGATCGGCTTCTCGCCCGTGTAAATTTCGATCAACGTCTCCAGCGCGTACCGCGTGCCCCGCAGCTTATAGATGCGGGGAGCGGCCTTGAGCAGCTTGCGCAGCTGTTCGTCCGTCCAATGATCGTCCTCCCGGAGACCGATCCACGTCAGCAGCCAGCGGAGCGACGGACCCGAGGATGCCTCGGGATCGAACGACCGCGGCACGCCCGCGATACCGGCGTCCGTCTCTTCGAGCATCGTCTGGAACAAGCCGAGAAACCGTTCCAGGAAATCCTTGCTTTTGGGGTCTTGCTGATACAGCGCCGGAAGGTCGTTCACGTACGATTGTCTCGGAAAATGCACCTGCACCCCCCGCACCGTCGGCGCGTTCGCCTCCGAGCCGATCAGCTCGATATATAACCATAAATATCGGCCTTTGGCCCTAAATAGAAGCGCATCCTTCGGATCGACGATCGGCTCCGACCAGAGCTCGCGCAGCGCCGCCAGTTTAACGTCCGGTTCGATCGCGGGATCGGCGACGTACCGGTCCAAATCCGGGACCAGCCGCCCGTCGACGACGGCCGCCTTCCGATCCGACGCGTAATAGCGCACTCGAACCTGCGTATCCGGTTCGCCGACCGCGTCGACGACGATCTTGTGCCACTCCGTCTCGGTGGACGTGCTGTCGAGCGCGCCTCCGATCCAGACGCCCATGCGCCGGCGGAACGGCTCCCATATCGCCGTCTCGGGCTTCGCTCGCAGCGTCGTGACGACCGCTTCTTCGTTGTCCCAGACGTACATCCGGCCGCCTTGGCCGGCCTGCAGCCGGTCCGCGCCGCCGGGGCCCGCTTCGCCGACCGGCTCCGTCCGTCCGTCCAGGCCGAGGCGCAGCAGCGCGCGTCCGCCGCCCGCTTCGGCTCGGCGGATCAGCCATGCGCCGCCGTCCGGCGCGGCTAGGATCGCGGCCGCGGGCGTCGCCGCCTCCGGCAGCGGCACGAACGCCGGGCGCTCCGCGGCGTCGAAGTCGAAAGGCAGCGCGGCGAAGGCGTCGCGGTCGAGCAGCCAGCCGGCGCCGCCGGCGCCGAGCGACAGCTCGAAGCGCCGCGGTCGGAGGGCTGAGGGAGCGTCACCCTCGTCGGCTGCCGCCGAACGGACGTCGAGGTCGACGTCCAACGTCCCGGCCGGCTCGCCCGACGGCTCGAATCGCAGCAGCTTGAAGACGGGACCGGCGTCTTCTTCGACGACGGCCAAGACGACGGTCCGGTCGGCTCCGTCCGCCGCGACGGCATGCGCGCGGAACGGCTTGCCGTCCCAGTCGGACTTCGCCCAGAGCACCTGGGCGTTATCCGACGACAGCAGCGCCAGCGTCGGGCTGCTCTCCGAGTCCGCGGCGGCCCACATGTCGCTCAAGACCGCGACCGACGCGCCGCTTCCGAACCAGCCGTGGCCCGGCGGCAGCAGCGACTCGGTATGTCCGCTGACCATGTCGGCTTTCCAGACGCCGGCCGCGCCGTCCAACAGAAACCATCGCCCGCTAGCGTCCGCGGCGGCGTCCGCCACGGGACGGACGATGCGCGGATGGTCCGCCTCGTCGCGACGCGTCGGGCGGTAGACGTCCTGACGCACGATCGTGAGGCCTTCGTCGTCGGCCGTCAGATGCATGCGGACGCCGCGCCGCCATGCGGCGATCCCGCGCAGCGAGAAATAACGCGCTTCGCTCACCTAACTCCCCTCCTTATCGCCCGGATGACAACAACTCGATTTCGTGCGCGCCGCTGACGACGAGACCGTTCGGCGGAATGCGGACGTCGCCGCCTTCCTCCTTGAACACGTCCTTGCCGTCCGCCATCAGCCACACGTCTTGAATGTACACGACGCCGGGGACGCTGTGAATCGCGTCGTAGACGTCGCCCTTGTATACGGAACGTCCGAAGTCCCAGCGCGCGAACCACCGGTCGATCGCCTCGTGCACCCGGCTCTCCTTGGCTTCGTACCGAGGGTCGACGACGACGATCGCGCGCACGCCGACCTTCACGTACTCCGGCGGCACGACATGGAATTTCGTCGTCAGCAGCCGATAAGGCTCCAAGTAATTGCGCACCGTCTGAAGGAAGCCCGCGCTCGGCTTCGCCGCCTCGCGCTGCGACCTCGGCTCCACGACGACCGTCACGTCGCCGAGCGTTCGCTCCTCCGGGTAGTTCCTGAGTCCCGGCCGGAAACCGGGAATCGCCTTCACGCGCGAGACGGCGATGCCCGGTACGGCCAGCACGAGCCGCTCGATGTCCTCTTCGGTCACGCCGCAGTCCGGCTCTAACACGCCGCGTTGCACGCGGCGCAGCGCCTCGCCCGTCGTCTCCGGCTCCGCGCCGCCTTCCGCCGGACGAACGTTCTCGATGATCAGCGACTCGGCGACGACGGAGTCGTCGCTGGATCGGATCCGGCCTTCCTTCACGTTGCCGATCGCGCCGCCGCCGACGCGAAGTCCGATGACGCGGATGTTCGGGAAGCCGGACGCCGGCGGCACCGCGCCGCGTTCGCCGCCCGAAAACCGAAGCTCGCCCTCGGCGTCGTCCAGCGCGTAGTGGCGGCTGTCCGGGCGCGACCGGTCGAAGTCGTCGACCCGGCGCCAATCGTGCCATACCGGCGCGGACGCGCCTTCCGGCACCCAGCCGACCTGCACGAGCAGCGCGCCCGGCAGCGCCGGCCCGATCGGCAGCTTGACCCGCTGACCGGAGATGCCGGTGCCGGCGCCGCAAGCGGCGCGCCCGTACAGCTCCGGCGAGACGGCGATCAAGCGGATCGCGCCGACGCCCTCCGGCGGAATCGCGCCATGGACGCCGTCGCCGAACGTAACGGTCACTTCTCCCGTAGCGTCGTCCCGCGACGTCCGGAACGCCCGGCTCGGGCCGTCCGGCCACGACTCGACCTCATCCCAGTCGACCCAGCCGCCATCCGCGCCGCTGCGCGTCTGCGCCTGAACGACGCCGCGCGAGAACAAGGCGTGCCGCGGCCGCAGCGCGAGGTCCGGCGCCCCGGTGCCGTCGAACGTCTCGACGACCGCATGCGAGAAGCCTTGCGCCGCCGACGTCTCGTTCACGTGAAGCTTGCGGACGCGCGGAACTCTATCGTACGCGCCGCCGGTCATCCGCACGGATAAACGGCGGGTCGTCGCCGGCAGGTGGAATCGGATCGAGCCGCTCTGGTGGAACGCGTACGTTTCGTCCAGCTCGAGCGGGAGAGGCGTCCATGTCGCCGTACCGTCTTCCGCCTCCGCCCAATACGTCCACTCGACCGTGCCGGACGGCACGAACGAGGCTTCGTTCGGCGGAATGCGCTTCGCCTCGAGGCCGCCGTCGAACGCCAGCTCGATCCAGAGCGACAGCGGTTCGTTCGCCGGCAGCGGCTCCCGGAACCGAATCGAGAACCGGGCGCCGACCTCGCCGTCCTGGCCGAACGGATAAAACGGCGCATGCCCGTTCTCGTCCCCCGCCGACACTTCGCGGCTGCCGGACGCGGTCGTAACCGACAGCCGGACGCCGTCCGCCGGCACGACCGTCAGCGGCCGTTCCGTCTCGTACGGCGTATCTCCGGCGCGCAGCACCGTGCCGACGGGCAGCTTGAGCGCCCGGTCCGCGCCGGAGAAGACGACCGATGAACGCGCCGGCGCGCGCGGGAGCGGCGACTCGCCGAGCAGCTTCAGAAACTTGCGCTCGTGGTTCGCCGTCAGCCGGTCCAGACGGTACTGCTGCACCTCGAGATGCCATGCGAGCATCTCGAGCAGCGTAATTCCGGGGTCGTGCGCGTTTTCGTCGGTCCACTCCGGGAAGACGCCCGGAATCAAGTCTCGGGCTTCCCGCACCAGCTGCTCGAACGTGCGGTCGTCCAAATTCGGTAACGGCAGCATGCCTGCGATCCCCCTCCCCTGCGTAACCTGTTTCGATTTTGCCGTAATGCTACTTGCCGATTTCCACGAGAATGCGGTGCTCGCCCGGAACGACGATGCCGTGCGGCACGTCCCCGATGCGCTCCGGATTCCACTCGACGCGTTCGCCGTTCTCCGCCTTCGTGACGGAGAGCGAAATTTGCGGAATATGCAGCACCGGTCCGACCGCCTTGAGCAGCGCGTAGAACATCGATCGGTGCACGATTTGGCCGATGTCCCAGCCGGCGCCGTCGGCGCCGCCGGTCAGCGGATCGAGGAAGCGGTTCAAGCGCTTCACCGCTTCCCGCTCCACCGGCACGACGTCCTCCATCGACCGCACCCACAGCGTCGCCTGGACGCCGATCTCGAGCACGGCCGGATCCATCACCTGGATGGCGCCCGGGAACGCGACGTTCGCGGCGGCCCGCCGGATCAGCTCCTTCTCTACGTGGCGCTTCAGCTCCTGGAAGAACGGTCCCCCGCCGACGCCCGACTTCGGCAGGACGACGATCGAGATCGCGCCCGGCTCCTTCTCGAGCTTCACGTTCACGTTCGGCAGGCACTTCACCTTCGCCACGTTCGGATGCGCCTCCCGCGTCAGCCATTCGAAGTCCTCCGCCGTCACCGCCCGATGCCGGTGGGTGAACAGCTTCGGTCCTCGGCGAATGGCTTCCTCCACCGTGCCCGAATCGCAGCCGCCGGCGGCCGGCTCCGGATTGCGCACGGCGTCGATGTACGCGATCGAGGCGCGAATCGAAGCGATGGCTCCCGCCGGGACGTTGCCGCGCCGGCCGCCCCCGGTCGCGTAAGTGACGCGG
Source organism: Paenibacillus antri (assembly GCF_005765165.1). Lineage (NCBI taxonomy): Bacteria > Bacillati > Bacillota > Bacilli > Caryophanales > Paenibacillaceae > Paenibacillus > Paenibacillus antri. Next base: position 281,985 of record NZ_VCIW01000001.1, read on the forward strand.
ACCGAGTCTTCCGTCAGCTTCGGCGGCAGCTTCCCTTGCTGCCCGTTGCCGAACGACAGCCTCCCCGACGCTCGATCGAGCGCGTAGTGCCGGTCATGCGGACCGGACAACACGAAGTGAGGCACCGCCGCGTACTTAACCCAGCAGCGCATCATGTCGCCCGCCGTATCGCGTACGATCTCGGTCGCGACGCCTTCCTCCTCGAGCTTCCTCGCCTCTTCCTCGGACATCGTCTCCGTCTCGTCGACCCACACCTCTTCGGAGAGCACCGGCGTTCGAGAGAGGACGTATTCGACGCGAACCGTTTCGTCGACCGTGTCGTACGTTTCGACGCGCTGCGGCAGCTCGTTCTTCAGCGTCTCCTGCTGCTTCGCGAGCGCCGAATTGAGCGTCGCATGGAGCGCCCGCGGCGCGTCCGCCGCTCGTTCCTCGGCGTCGAGCGACGCGTCGCGGTTCACCGCGCGAATCCAATACCGCTCCACGCCGAAGGCGGAATGAGAAGCGAAGTCGCGCGGCCCGACGAACTGGACCGTGCCGCTGCGCGTGAAGCCGTTCGTATCGTCCGCCGCCGCGAGCGGCGCCCAGACGGCACCGCCGCCGCTGCGCTTTAGGTACTCCCATTCGATCAGGGGCACGTCCCGGTCGAGCGTCCGCTTCGTCCGCAGCGACCAATACAAGTGGATCGGCCCTCGCTCCGGCGGCTTGTCGAAGCCGAGCCAGAGCGCAGGGTGACCGCCGTCCAGCTTCAGGAACGGCCGGAACGCGAAGCCGCCGGAACGCGCCTCGAGGGTGCGATCCTGCACCTCGAGGTTGTTTCGGATCGCGAATCGCTGCGGCGGATAGACCGGCTCGGGATATTCGAAGCGGCATCGCAGCCGCTTGATCGTCGGCGAATAATATACCGCGTTGTTGCTGTATGCGTTCTGCACCGAAAGAATGCGTCCGCGAATCCAGAAGTTGTCCTCCGAATTGACCGCCGACTCCTCGAGGTCCTCCGGGACGACGAACTTGATCTCGCGCGGCTCCGTCCCTTCGTACGGCAGATGGAAGATGCGCTGCGCGTCGTCCTCCGCCGGCAGGCGCACCCAAGCGCGACCGTTCCAATACTCCCAATGAACGTTCGCGATCGTCACCGGATCCGGAATTTCCGTCTTGTCGACCTCGGCCCGCTTCATGATCGGCTTCCAGTTGATTTGGGGCGGTCGGTCGGGCAGCAGCCGGTTCTGCCGGAAATTCAACTGAAACTGCATCGTCACGTTCGCGCCCCGCTTCGAAAACGCCTCGCGGTTCGCGATATAAAACACGCCGTACGGCGCGAAGAAATCCCCGAACGGCTGGCATTCGTCCGCTTCGACTTGAATGTCGTTAAAGTACAGCCGATCCGGCGCGATGCCGTCCCCGTCCTTCGCGACGAGGAAGTCGCTCTTCAGGTCTAGCATGTCGAGCTGCACGCTCGCGAGCTGCGGCGTCCCCGTCGCTTCGTCGAGCGATCTCGCCCGGCAGCGGATCCAGTAGCCCTCTTCGCCGAACAACGTCGTCCGATCGATTCGCGCGCGCCGCCGTTTCGTCAGCCGGATGCGAGCCCCGTTGCCGAACACGCGGTCGAACGCGACCCACTCGCCGCCGCTGAAATATTCCCATTCCACCGCGCTCCGATCGGACAAATACCGCACCGTCTCCGGCACGGCGTACCCGTTGCGCGTATTTTTCACCGTCATCTCGATGTAGGTCGGGCTGTTCAGCAGGAAGAGGAAGTCGTGCTTCAAATAAAACACATGCTCCTGCAGGTTCGTCCCTTCCGGACCGAACAGCGCGACGCCGCGTCCGTCCGGACCGGGCTCGATCTTCGCGAACGCCCGCGCTTCGTCCTCGTTCGCTTCCTCCTGCAGCCGCACGATGCGGTCGCGCTTCGGGCTGACCGACAAACAATCGGTCAGCTTCGCCGGCGAGACCAGCAGCGCGTCCTGCGTCTCGAACAGCACCGGCTCGAGCTCGCCCGGCGGCGGCGGCGCGGACAGCTGCGTTCCCTGCTCGACGTACACCGGCTCCGTCGCGCCTTCCGCCAGCTCGAAGACGACCTGCGCGAGCGACGAACGCGCCGGCAGCAGCCTCGCGTCGAACCGATTCAGGAACGTCAGGAAGCTCTTGTACGGCACCTGATTCAGACGGCGAATGTTGCCCTCGAGCAGCTTCGCGAACATGAGAAACAGCGCGGTGCCCGGATCCGGATCGTCGGGCCGAAACCGCCATTCCGGCGTATAATACGGCGCCAGCCGCTTCATCTGTTCGATGAGCGCGGCGGCGTCGCGATGATCGACGGTCGGGGATAAGACCCGGGGGTCCCCGCCGGAGCTATGATTGACCATTCGTCTCTCCCCTAATTAGCGCCCTCGTGCAAATAGAACGGGTACACTTGGTTAAACAAGTTGTTCGTCGTGCGCACTTCGTATTGCACGTGGATCAGCAGCTTCTCCGCCTCGCGCGCGTCGCGGACGACCTTCACCTCGACGTTGTGCACGCGAGGCTCCCAGACGCGCACCGCCTCCTCGAGCTCGGACTCGATAAGCCGCAGCGTCATGTCGTCCGTGCTCTCGAACAGGAACCGCTCGATGCCGGAGCCGAAGGTCGGACGCATGATGCGCTCGCCTCGGGACGTCCAGATGATGACCCGGATCGACTCTTGAATGTCGTCCTCGTGCTCCGACATTTTGATGCGGCCGGTCGCCTCGTCCACCTCGATCGGGAACTTCCATCCTTTTCCCAAAAACGCCTTCGACATCCTCCAGCCTCCTCCGCTCCGGAACGTTAGTTGATCTTCACCATCGAGCCCTTGATGTTCAGCATACCGTCCGACGCGATGTCCACCATCGCGCCGCCCTTAAGGCTCAGCTTCGCGGTCGCCTCGATCGCGACCTCCGTCGACTTCAGCGTCAGCTTCTTCATGCTCTCCACCGTCGCATCGCCCTTGCTGTTGATCGTCACCTTCGTCGAGCCGGTCTTGATTTCGATCTCGCCGGCGCTGCCGCCCTTGATCGTGATGGCGTTCGTTCCGGGTTTATCCTGCAGCTTGATCGTCTCGTCCTTGTCCGTCATCTCGAGCTTGAGGCCCTTCTTCGTGACGATCGACACGCTCTCGTCGCCGGCCTTGTCGTTGAACGTCAGCTCGTGGCCGGCGCGGGAGACGATCTTGCGGACGTTGTTCTTGTCGTCCTTGCCCGCCGGCGGCTTGTTCTTGTCGTTCCAGAGGGAACCGACGACGAACGGCTGCGAGATGTCGCCCAGCTGGAACGCCAGCAGCACCTCGTCGTTCACCTCGGGGATGATCAGCGTGCCGTTCTCCTTCCCGGCCATCGGCTGTGCGATCCGCACCCAGTCGGACTCGGTTTCCTGAGTCAGCATCGGAATCTTAACCTTGACGCGCCCTTTGTTTTCCGGGTCCTTGTTATTCGTGACGATCCCGACGACGACGCCGTCGATCTTCGGCAGGATGCGCGCGTTCGCTTGATTCATCGAATCGTAAAGCATTAGACCACGTTCCCTTGGACTTGGAATTGAGTGACGTAACCGGAACCGTCAAGAATGTGCGTCGCGCGGGACACGTAATACGCCGCGTCCAGCTTCTGGCCGATGCCTTCGATCTTGATGAACAAGCCGGCCCTCAGCTCGGGCAGTCCGACGACCTCGCCTTCGCCGGTCACGAGCTTGAGCGCCCGGCCGTTCAAGATCGCCTTCGCGAGCGTGTTCGCCTCCTCTTGGCTGGAGACGTTCGCGTATATATGTTCGATGAAATTGGAGCCGCCCATCGTCTGGAGCAGGTTGATCCCCGTTTTCGTATTTCCGTTCGATTTGTCGATTTCGGTCGCCGTGCCCTTCAGTTCCTTCTGTTCTTTCACGTTCCAGGCGTGCACTTCGACCTTGCTCACTTGCTCGGACAGATTATGCTCCAATGAAAATTCGTTCAGGTTTTTCATATAGGTCAGCGTGATGACCGGCGATTTGTTCGCGAACCGCTTGCGGAAATACAGCTTCTTGCCGACGATGAAGAACTCGTAATTGAGCGCGATCGCCATGTTTTGCAGAAACTGAAAATCGGATTGCTGGCCTCGCGCGAGCAGCGGAATTTTCGTGCCCGTATCGTCCACCTCGCTGCTGAGGCCGTGCTCGGAGGCGATTTGTTTCGCGATGTCGGACACCTTTTTGTCTTGCCACGTTTCGATTTTTTGGCCCCGCATCAGCTTGATCGAGGAATCCATGCCCGTCACGACGACGACCGGCGTGCCTTCGCGCGGCAGCGAATAATTGACGGCCGTGATATAGCCGGAGAAGACGGTCGTCAGCTGATCCTTGTAGCCGAGTTCGACCTCGATCGTGCTGCCGAGGGCGTACTTATCGGTCCAGGCGAAATCCCGTTCGATCTCGTCGTAGGCGTTCGCGATCGTCAGCGTCGCCGTGTCCGTATCGACCGCCGTCGACGTCGACACGCGCACGTTCGTGATCGCCATGCCGGTCGACGTCGCGTCCGCGCCGTTCAGCTTCACCTTCGCGGTCGGCGCCATGAAGTCGCCGTATTTCTTCGCCAAGTCGTCGTATGTATGGCTCGAGGTCGACAGCGTGACGTCCGCCATGCTCGCTCCTCCTTCGCTTCGGGATTCGTCTTAGTGCAGCCGCGGAATTTTCAGCACGGAGCCCGGCTCGAGCCGCGTCGGGTCGTCGATCCGATTCGCCTTCGCGATTTCGCGCCACAGCCCCGGATTTTCGTATTCCTCGGCGGCGATGCGCCACAGCTGGTCGCCTTGCTTCACCGTCTTCTGCTTCGTCCGGTCGGCCGACTGCCGCGGGATGTTCTGGTACTGCTCCTTGACGCTCGCGACCGCCTTGAACGTGACGCCGAGCGTCGCGCGCACCGGAATGCCGGAGTCGAGGAACATCGTATACTTCTGCGTGACTTGCTCGAGGACGCCCTTGAACTGGAGCGAGCCCCAGACGAACTTGCACAGCGGCGGGGCGTGAAGATCCTTGTCCACGTCGAGCAGCTTCGCGACCTTCTGCGTGTGGGCGCGGACGTCGGTGCCTTTCTCGTAGGTATCGAAAAAGAGATCCATCGTCAGCGTCGGCACCGCGCCGCTGATGAAGTACGCGATCGGCTGCGACAAGCCCGGCACCGTGTCCCAGCTGAATTCGTTGCTCGTCTCGATCGAATATTCGGTCGGGTTGAACAGCACGTCGATCTTCTCCGTGACGTTGTTGCCTCGCGTGACCATGATGGCCGCTTTCTGCAGCGCCATGCGCGCACCTCCTCTTTGTCGGACTATGGGCGAAACCGTCTACTGCGACGACCTCGCTTCCTCCGCCGCACGAACGGGAAATCCTCCCGCTAATTTCGGCCCCGGCACCCTCACCCACCGCACGAACGGGAAATCCTCCCTCTAATTTCAGCCCCGGCACCTTCTCCCACCGCATGAACGGGAAATCCTCCCTCTAATTTGGTCGATTTCCTGCTCTGGCGGGGGTTTCGGGCGATTTAAAGGGAGGTTTTCCCTTTAAATCGTGATTTGCTGGCATTTTGACGTCGATTAGAGGGAGGTTTTCCCTCTGGTGTTCCGGTTCTCGGCGTTTACAAGCCTCGACGCTGCGATTCGAAGCGAATTCGCTTGCTAAGCTCCTTATAGAGCTGATCCGACAGCCGATTCATGTCGAGCTTCGGCTTCGCCCACAGCTCCTTCGCCTTTTGCAGCTCCGCTTCGACCGATTTGACGGCGGTTTGCAGCGTCTGCACGACCGGGTCTTGCGTCGGCCGATCGCGGCCACCGTTCTTCGCGGCGACGTCGAGACGGATGTCGCGGACGTGCCGCTGCGCCGGGGCGACCGTCGATTCGGTCACCGCGTGACCGATCGTTGCGCCGGGGCGCACCGTGGCGATGCCGCGGCGCGCGGCGGACGGCGGCGGCGACGCGCGGTGCACAAGCGCGGCGCGGTGCGCGACCGCGCGTTGAGCAGGCGCTGCGCCGCCGACGCGGCGCGTTTGCGGCGGCGGCGCCGACGGTGCGCTCGCGCGTGCGGCGGCTGGCGCCGACGGCGCTAGACGTGCTGACGACGCCTCGCGAATCGCGGCGGCGCGATGCGTCTGCGGCGCTGGCGCCGGCGGTGCGCTCGCGCGTGCGGCGGCTGGCGCCGACGGCGCTAGACGCGCTGGCGCCGACGCGCGAATCGCGGCGGCGCGATGCGTCTGCGGCGCTGGCGCCAGCGGAGCGTTCGCGCGTGCGGCGGCTGGCGCCGTCGTCGCTTGTCGCGCAGACGTCGTCGCGCGGACCGCGACAGCGCGGTGCGTCTGCGCCGCGTGCTGCATCGGCGACAGACGCGAAGCCGAGGCGGCCGCTTGGAACGGGCCGCCGCCGGACAGCGTCGCGCGCCGCGCCGAGCGATGCAGCATCGGCGAACGCGTTGCGGCCGACGCGCTCCGCGATCGCTCGACGACCGCCCGCGCGGCCGCCATAGGTCCGCCGGCGCCAGCCGTCGGCGCTTGAGGCGCCGATGCCATCATCGGAGTCGACGCGATCCGGCGCCGCGCTTCCGCGGCGACGCGTTCCGGCTCGCGTCGACTCCATGTCGCGCGTACCGTCTGCAGCGCGGGAGGCGCCGACGCGCGGGGGCCGCCATCCAACGCAGCCGCCGAGGCGTGACCGACGACGGTTATCGGAGCGCTGCGCCCCTCGACCTGGGCGGCGCGTTCCGCGAAGCGGACCGTCAACCGTTCCATGTAACGATCCTGGAATCGCTGCGTAATCCGGTCCGCAAACCTGCGCACGTCCGTCGTCGTTCGAGCGTTCGCCGGTGCAACGCCCGCCGAAGGCGGTCGCGCCCGGCTGCTCGCAAGCGGCGGCACCTTCGCCGTCTTCCGTACCGTCAGCGCTCCTCGCGTCGGCGCTTGCCGCTGCGCGGGCGACGAGGACGGTGTGGCGAATGCGGCGCGAGTCGCCCCCATACCGCCTCTCACGAGAGCGATCGGTCGGCGTTGCACCATGCCGACCGGCGCCGGCGTCCCGGCAACGCGAACTGACGACTCGCCCACACTCCTGACTGCCGGAACATGTTCCGAGGCACGCGCTTCCGCAGCCCTTCCGACATCGGATTTACGTGTTGCCGGAGTCCAGCAGCGGCGCTCGATGAGGGTCATGAGGCGTGCGATAAGCGCGACCGGCTTCGGTCCGCTCCCTCGACCCGGTTGAACCGCGGAAGGCAGCGTTGCTGCGGCGACCGGAACCGGCGCCGCAAGCGGCTTCCCCGCGGCGATCCGACGCTGCAGCGGCGCAACCGCGGCCGCTCGGGCGGAAGCGCTCGCTGCGGACCGCTGCGCCTCGCGAGCGACGACCGCTTCCGGCGATCGCGTGCCCGCCGCGCGGGCTCTAACGCCGGTGGCGGCGAGCCGCCCCGCCCGGAGCGGAACCATCGACGGCGCGTGCCCGCGTTCGCCGGCGACATTCGCCGAACGAGCGGACGCACGGTCCGCTTGTCGTTGCGTACCCCCGCCGGACGACGCTGCCGCGCCGTCATTCGCTCGCGATGGCGAACCCGATCGATTGTCTCCGCTCGAAGACGTCGGCCCGCTCGTGTCCGGTCGGTTGGCGGCTCGTTCAATCAAGCGGCGGACGACCGTCATCGTCCGCTCCGAAGCCGTCGAATGCGAGACGAGACGCGTCATATGCCGTACGACTTCTTGCAGCGAGCTTCGTTCGAAGCTTCGCGGGGAGAATCCGTCAGCCTTCGGCCCTTTCCGCTCCACTCGATATACCGGGCGAAGCGGCGATACGCCCGCCGGCGTAACGGTAACGATCGGCGGAACGACGTCGGTCGGCGCGACCTCCTCGTCCGACCTCCGCGACGTATTCGGCCTGGAAGACGAAGTGGCTTCGCCAGGGTTCGCCGACGCCAATGCTTCCTTACGCAATACCGCGCGTTGGAGAGGCAGGGCGCCTGCGTCCGCCTTCCGCATCGCCGCGATCGGCGCTGGCCCCTGCGCTTGCGCAGCGGCATCCGCTCGAGGCGCCTCGCCTCTCTTCCGCGACGCATCGGCGCTCACGCGGCTCGGGACGGGCGCCGCCGGCTTCGCCGCGAACGGCGAAACCCGTACCCGCATCGCCGCGCCGCCCTGCGCCTTCGCATGCACCAACCGCTGCAGCGCGGCCGGCACCGACGCTCGGCGCGTGACGTAACTTTCGCGAACGGCGGTCGCGCCGCCGATCGACTCCTCCGAAACCACGGGCTGTCGCCCTGTGAGGCTGGAACGATTGCCCGCGGCGACGCCTTCGACGACCTCTCGAACGACCCCGCGGACGATCCGCACCTCGCCGCCGGTCTCGCCTCGAACCGCGTCCCGCGCCGGAGCGGCCTCGACGATCCGGCGGTCGCCGCTCGGTTCGAGCAAACTGCGAGCGGCGACCGACGTCAGTCGGCCCGGCGCGGACAGCGCCGTACGCTGAAGCGCCTCGATGCGCCGAAGCGTCGTCGTGGTCTCCCGGAACGTCTCCCAGATCCGCCGCACCTCGGTCACAGACCTCGTCGACGCTCCTGATGCCGCTTCGGAGCGCGACGTCCCGGATGCGGCTTTCGCCGGAGCCGAAGCGCGCGGCGTCCCAGGCGTCGGAGCAGCCGCAGCCGTCTTCGCGGCGGACGCGCCGCCCCGCCCCGCAGGAGCCGCTCCGACAGAGCGCTCCCCTTCGCGGCGAGTCGCGCTCGCCGCCGGCTTCGGCGGATGCACCGTCGCGAACACGCGCGTGTACAGCTGCAGCAGCGGCCTCACGTTGCGAATATGCATGTCGACGTGCATGCTGCGCGAGGCCGGTCGCATCGCTCCCGTCACGCCGTCGCGATGCACGATCGCCGTACGGCCCTTCGGCGCGCCGATCGCCCAGCCGTACTTGCCGAGCAGCCTCCCCGCGAACGCCGCGTCGGACAGCCGCACGGACCGCAGCGGTCCGCCTTGCTTCGCGGCGAGCTCGGCCGCGGCGGCCGCCCTCGGCTTCCGCCCGCGCTTCTTGCCGAGCGTCTCCGCCTGCGTGATCGAGGGCTTCGCCGCCGCCGCTTTCCCCTTCGGTTTCGCTTCGCCCTCACCGGCGCTCGCGGCCTTCCGTTTCCGCTTCGGCTTCGGTTCGACGGCCGGAGGCGGGGACGTATTCGGTTCCGATTTCGCGCGTTTGCTTCGATTCTCGCCGTCCATCCTACCCCTCCGTTCACCGTCCGGTCGAAAGGGAAAACCTCCCTCTCAATCCCCGCCAATCGCCGAAAATCCGTCGCTGAAGCGGAATTCCTCCCTCCGAATCGACGAGTTCGACCCTAATTCTGCGATTTCCGCCGAATAAGAGGGAGCTTTTCCTGTTCGCAACGAACGACTCGACTCGGCACGCCCCTCCGGCAGCCTAGACCGCCTTCAAGCCGTTGTGCGCGAGCTCGATCGACTCGACCGCCACCGCGCTGTTCGACGCATTGAGCTCGGGTCCCGTCCACTTGTACGGGAACGCTTCGTAGAAATTCCAGCGCCGCAGCTCCACGTCTTTCTCATTGTACATGATGACCGAGCCGCTCTTGCGCGTAATCGTGCCGCCGACGACGTTCGAATACCACGTCCACAGCTCGTTCGTCACCGTCACGCCGCGCTTCAAGACGAGCGGCTGCGTCTTCGTCTGCTTCGGCAGCTTATGCATGTAGTGGTTGACGCCGCCTTCCGCGATCTCCTCCAACTCCGTCTCCACGGACAAGCCGCTCACTTCGGAGAAGCCGGCGACCAGCATTCCGTCGAGCTCGACCATGAACCGATGAGACCCGAACACCTGCGGGCGGTCGTCGGCCGTATTCGTCCGAGCCATACCTCTAGTCACCTCTTCTTAAACACGTCGAAAGGATTGTTCTTCTCCGAGCCGTCGTCGTTCATCTTCCGATTGATGCGGGAAATTTCCTCGCACCAACGGCGACGTTCCTTATGCTCCATGTTCATAATTTCGTCGTGGGTCCAATGGAAGTAGTACGCGATGAATCCGGTCTCTTCGTACAACCGGTCTTCCGGATACAACGTTACGCCCCTTCCGCTTCGGACAAAAAAGAGATGTCCACCTCATGCTCATGCTCGCACTTCGGGCACATCGCCCGAACGGTCAGCTTTTCCGTCTCGTTGATTTCGCGGTAGAAGTTTTGCAGGAACGCAAGGTCCGCCGTAAACAGCTTCTCGATCGTCTTCGTGTCGATGGCGCGAAGATCGCCGAGCTTCGTAATGACGCGAGCCAGCAGGATGATGGTCAGATAGCCGGGATTTTGCTGCACCCGCTGATCGCGCATCGGCAAAATTTCGTCCGCCGCGGTCGCGAGCCGCATCGTGCCTCTGCGATGCAAGTTTCCGTTTTCGTCAACATATCCCCTAGGCAGCTCGAATTCGTATTCCGTCTTGAATGCCATGTTGTCTGCTTCCTCCTTGGGCGGTTAAGTTTCTTGGAACACGGAAGCCTGTTTTCCGAAGAAACCCAAGCTCTCGTGATCCAAGAAAAAGCTATCCCGTTTCGTAAAACGAGCAAGAGACGGAGGCCAGCCGCAAGCCTCCCCCGTCTCCGCCCGAACGAACCTTACTGCGTGCGCGTCATGCCTTCGTGCGCCAGCTCGAGCAGCTCGATCGCCACCTCGGAAGCCGTCGCGTTGAAGTCCGGCGCCGTATACTTCGCCGGCCACGCTTCGATGACTTGCCACGTCGCCACGTCTTCGCCCTCTTCGCTGACGGCGATGATCGTCACCGTCTTGCGCTCGATGACGCCCTCCACGATGCACTCTTGAATCCACTCGTACAGATCCATCGAGTCCGTCGCGCCCCACTTCAGGGAGATGTTGCCGTACTTCGCGAGCCCCGGCAGCTTCCGAGGCGTAATGACGTCCGTGCCTTCGCGGTACTCGACGACGTCGAGCGACGCGTCGAAGCCGGACACCTCGCTGAAACCTGCTTGTTCAATGCCCTCTATTTCCACACGAAATCGAAACTTGCGATACGGATCGTTACGTTCGCCCGCCATGTGCTATTCTTCCTCTCCTTAAAAAATAACTGAATCGAATAAGCGGAAATTATTGCTCGTTCGTCTTCTGCGTAATGCGGAAAATGACGAATTCGGCCGGCTTCACCGGCGCGACGCCGATCACGCAAATGAGGCGCCCGTTGTCGATGTCGTCCTGCGTCATCGTGTTGCGGCTGATGTCGATGTAGAACGCCTCTCCCGGGCTAGAGCCCATGAGAGCGCCGCCGCGCCAGACGCGCGTCAGGAACGCGTCGATCGTCCGGTGGACGCGCGCCCACAGACGCTCGTCGTTCGGCTCGAAGACGACCCAGTTCGTTCCCGCTTTGATCGATTCTTCCAAGAAGATGAACAAACGGCGGATGTTGATATATTTCCAGAGCGCGTTGGACGACGTCGTGCGCGCGCCCCACACCCGAATGCCTTGGCCCGAGAAGCTGCGGATCAGGTTGACGCCCTTCGGGTTCAAGATGTCTTGCTCGCCCTTGTTGTATTGAACCTCGAGACCCGTGCAGCCGCGGATGACTTCGTTCGCCGGCGCCTTCTCGACGCCGCGCGTGCTGTCGCTGCGCGCATAGACGCCCGCGATCGAGCCGGACGGCGGGATGAAGATGTTCCGCTTCTCGAGCGGGTCGAACACTTGAAGCCAAGGATTGTACATCGCCGCATAACTCGAGTCGAAAATGTCGCGGTGCGTCAGCACGTCCGGCACCTTCGTCTTCTCGCGCGGAATGTCGAGAATCGCGAATCGCGAGCCGAGGTTTTCGCAGTGCGCCACGAGAGCGAGCTGCACCGCCGGCTCCGTTACGCCCGGAACGGCCATCAGGCTCGCTTGGTCGTTGTCGATGAACGCCTGGATGCCCGTGCGCTTGCCCGGTCCGTTGTCCTCGCCCATGAAGTCCGCCGCGCTTAAAGCGCCCGCGGAGCCGTCGGAGCCGCCGGACAGCGAAATCGTCGACGCGCCGAGCGTCTCGAGCGGATGTACCGCCGCGTCGCTGGGAGCCGCGGTTACCGCGACGAGATTCGAGCGTGCCGCCGCCTTTTCCACGTAGTTCGCCGCAGCGATGTTCAGGGAGCACTTCTCGAATTGCTCGACTTCGTCGCCGTACGCGACGGTGAGCGTGAACTCGCACGTCGAGAGCACCTTCGCCGGCAGGAGACCGCCGTCGACGACATCGCCTTCGAGCGCCGCTTCCAGCTCGATCACGTTATCGCGGGAGGAGATGACCTTGCCGTACTGCTTCTCGCCGGACGCTTCGAACGCGACCACGTCGCCCGCGTTGAAGCCGGCGCCGTTCTTGACGCGATACTTCGCGTCGCCGACGACTTCGTAAATTTGCGTCTTCGCCTTGCTGGAAGGCTCGAGAACCGCCTGCACCGCGTTGCCCCAAGCGCCCGGATTGCGGGCGGTCAGCGTAAGCGTTCCCGCAGAGCCGCTCGCCGGCTTCGCGTCGTTCGGCGCCACCCGCATAATGTAAGCGCGGGATCCCCCGTTGACGAAGTAATGCTCTACAGCGTAAGCCAGGTACCGGTAGGAGCCGAATTGATTTTCGGAAAGATAAGAGCCGAAGTTGCGTTTGAAATCGTTCATGCTCGTCACGAGCACCGGGAGGCCCTCCGTAGGACCTCGCTGCGCAAGGCCGATGAAGCCTGCCGTGCTCGTGCTGACGCCGGCGAGCGGCTGCCCGCCGCTATCGAATTCCTCCACATACACGCCTGGTGATAAATACTCCGCCATGTTTTCCCGGTATTCGGATGTTACGCCACGCGCGTAAGTACAACCGTAACCGGTTCCTCCTTCCGGGGATGTTTATTAGCAAGATCGGCCGGACGCGCTTCGTTAAGCGAAGCGGCCGATCGGTGCATCGGGGGCAAGGTCGGCGCCGCTTAGACCGCGGTCAGCCTTTGTCCTGGAGCTTGATCCTGCGCTCCGTCACGCGAGAGACGGATCTCGTCCGGGTCGAATCGACGAACACCGGACCGACGGCGTAGCTCAGAGACAGCTTATATGGCGAGTCCGGGAAGAAGTTAATCACCGTCTCGAGCGGTACGTCTTGCTTCGCGATCTTGATCGTTTGGCCGGATCCCGCGAGCGAGCCGACGAGCTGGCCGCCCTTAAGCGCGGCGTTATCGTACAACGTCTGAATCGTCTTGCCGAGAATGCGATGCTCGTCGATGCCGCGGGACAAGATGTCCGACGCGGAATGCGCCGTCACCAAATAGAAGAGATCGAGCGCGATCGGAGGGAACCGCAGCTCGCCGCCGCCCCCGTCGATATAGTCGCTGCTGCGGTAGTCGGTGTTCTCCTTCACGCCGTACAGGAACAACGACAGGTTCAAATCCCCTCGATCGGCCGGATGCGCGAGGCCGACGCCGTCGGGATGCGCGATCAGATCGGGAACGAGCGCCTCGCGCAGCAGTCCCACGATGGACATGCCCACGTCGGCGATGACCGTATATTCCGCGATGGTCCTCAGCCTCCCCTAATAATCGGCATACGCGCCGAGTCGATCCTTCAGCAACACTTTGCCGGTTTTCTTGTACTCTTGTTTGACCGCTTCGATCATGTGCTTCATCCCGATCGGGACGCCGTCCTCCGCCGCCAGGAACGCGGCCGTCAGGACGACGTTCTTGATCGGGCCGCCGGCGAGATCGAACGTGCGGGACAAGTATTCGAAGTCGATATCGTGCACGACAGGCGACTCTTTCGGGAACGTCGAGCGCCACAGTTGCTCCCGCTGCGCGGGGTCCGGGAACGGATATCGTACGATGAACTGGATGCGGCGCGTGAACGCCTCGTCCAGATTCTGGGAGAAGTTCGTCGCCAATATCGTCAACCCGTCGTACTCCTCCATCTTCTGGAGCAAATACGACGTCTCCATGTTCGCGTACTTGTCGTGCGCGTCCTTCACCTCGGAGCGCTTCCCGAACAGCGCGTCCGCTTCGTCGAAAAATAAGATCGCGCCTGACAGCTGCGCCTCGTCGAAAATATCGCTTAAGTTTTTCTCGGTTTCGCCTATGTATTTGCTGACCATGCGGGACAGGTCGATTCGATACAGCTCCGCGTCCATCTCCCGCGCCATCACCATCGCCGACATCGTCTTCCCGGTTCCCGGCGGGCCGGTGAACAGCATGGAGATGCCCTTGCCGTACGCGAACTTCCGCTCGAAGCCCCATTCGCCGAACACGACGTGCCGGTACGACAGCCGATTGCACGCCTGGCGCAGCAGCGATTTCGTATCGTCCGGCAGGATTAAATCTTCCCAAGCGAACTTCGGCTCGAGCTTGACCGCTTTCTCGCCGAGGCGGTGGCGGACCTGCATGTAACCGGCGCGATGGAGCGCTTTCGAATCGAGCGTCGCTTCGGCCCGGGAGCCCCCCCGCTCCCATTCGAGCAGCCGCTCCGCCGTCCGCACCGTCCGCTCGATGCGGCCGGTCGCGAAGCGGAACTTCGCGGCGAGCGCCGACGCCTCCGCGTCGGACAACGCGAACGCGCCGTCCGCGGCCGCCTTCCATAACCGTCGGCGCTCCGCCGGATCCGGCAGCCGCAGCGGGACGTCGATCCACGCGGCGCCTTCGAGCGGTCTCTCGGGCATCCACGTCTTCTCCGACAGAAGGAACGCAGGGCCCTCGAGGCCGCGCAGCCGATCCGCGAGCCAATCGAGCCGTCGGTCGCCCGCGAGCGCGTGCAGCCGGTCGAAGGCCGGGACGGCCCCGATCAGCAGCGCCTCCCGAATGGCCAGCTCCAACGCTTCTCGGAAGGGCTCTTCCTCGGCGGGCGCGGCCGACGCGTCCCACTCGAGCAGCCCGCGACGAATCGAAGCGGCGGCGAGGCGGGCTTGCAGCGTCTTGCCGCAGCCCGTCGGGCCGTGCAGCAGGTAGACGACGGGGGACGACGACGAGGCCGCGATATGCGCTTGCAGCTTCTCGCCGACGTCCTGGTCGGTCATCAAAGAGGGCGGGATCTCGGTCGCGTCGTACCGCCGAATGCCGGCCATCGGGCCTGCATACGTCCAATCCAAACCGAGCGCGTAAGCGACGATCCGTTCGTCCGCGCGGATCGGCCGGGACAACGCGGATCGAGCCGCGCCGCCGTCCGGCTGCTCCTTGCGCAGGAGAGAAGACAAAGGGGAGTGTGGGAGTAGTCGCGGGAGGGCATCCCTTCGTTCGCTCTCGGATCGGCAGCTAAGGCGCAGCAACAGATCGACGGTCGCGAATTTGCTGGTCATGTCGTCTTGCAGGTACGCGTAGAGCTTCTCGTATTTTCGGTCGATGTCCGGGGCCATCGCCGCGACGAGGCAGCGAACATCCCGATCCGACAACCGGAACGCGTCCCGCAGCCGGAGCAGCGGCAGCGGAATACCCTGTTGAATCGTAGATGAGACGCGGGAAGCGATATAGCCGTCCCATGCGTCGAGTTCTTGTTGTCGTTCATGGTCTATCGCCGCGAAGCGGCCGTCGTCCAGAAGCAGCTGCTTCGCTTCCGACTCGGTGACGACGAGCCCGCGGAACGGGTCCAAGGCCGGGTCGTCCGCCGGCGCGGTCATCGACTGCAGGCCGGCGTCGATCCATACGTCGAGCCGCCGCAATTCGTCCGTTATGTGCTCCCAAGGGTGTTCGTATGGCCGAAGCGCGGTCGTTGCGTTCATCGGCCGGAGGCCGCCTTCTTCCCGAGCCGATCGGCTTCGGATTCGAGCGACTTATCGTCGTTGAGCGGCACCCCGGCCGCTTCGCCGGTCGGCTGCACGCGCCCCTCGCGCTGCTGCACGACGTGCGCGAGCTCGTGACCGAGCAGCTCCTGGCCGGACTTCGTGTCGGGCCGGTACTGCCCCGGCGCGAAATGAATGTCGTTCCCTTGCGTATACGCGAGGGCGCCGACCTCGGACGCTTCGCCGCCGACGTGAATGTTCACATCGGAGAAGCTCGCGCCGAACGAAGCCTCCATCTTCTGAAGCACCGGCTCCGGAATGCCATTCGACTTGCGCTGGATCGCCTTCGACGGATCGCGCTTCATTTGAAGCTCCTCCTCCTCCGGCGAGCCCATCCGCTGGATCGCCTTCGACGGATCGCGCTTCATCTGAAGCTCCTCTTCCTCCAGTTCAGGGCCTTCCGCTTCGCGCTGTATCGCTTTCGACGGATCGCGCTTCATCTGAAGCTCTTCCTCTTCCGGCGACGCCGCGCGCTGGACCGGCTTCGACGGATCGCGCTTCATCTGAAGCTCCTCTTCCTCCGGCGACGCCGCGCGTTGGACCGGCTTCGACGGGTCGCGCTTCATCTGCGCGATCCATCGATGCATGCCCCGGTTGCCGAGACCTTGCTGCAGCCCCGCGATCGAAGCGATAGCGCTTCCGCCGGAGGTCCCGAGGCTCTTCTTCGATCGGTTCGAAGACGCCTTCTCAGGCCTTGCGATCTTCTCGTGGAACGGCATTTCCTCACCCCCTTGGGTTGATCGTAGCACGAAGATATTCCCATTGTTACACACGGTTTCTCGCGCGCGCAACAGTTTTTTTACGAGATAAATTACCTAGTTTTTTCCGTATTTTACTGCCATTACGGCGATGTCGTCGGAGGGAGGCAACCCTTGGGAAAACGACTGGACGCTCGCCACGAGCGCATCGGCCGCCTCCCTCGGCGAGAGCCCGCCGCAGCGCGACAACGCCTCGAGCAGCCCGTTCGTCCCGAACCATTCGCCGGCGGGACTTTCCGCCTCCGTGATCCCGTCCGTATACAGAACGAGCGACTGTCCCGGCGACAGCGCGATCTCCCGATCCTCGTATTCGGTATCCTCGAACACGCCGACCGGCAGATGCTTCGACGTCTCGAGCGGCGTCGCCGCGCCGTCCTCCCCGAGCAAGTACGGGGTGCAGTGCCCCGCGTCGCAATACCGGAGCCGCCCGGTGCGAGCGTCGAGCACGGCGAGGAACATCGTCGCGAACATCGTGGAGTCTTCGTCGCTGACCTCGCGGTTAATGTCCGCGACGATCGCGGCCGGCGAATCGTACGACTTCGCCTTCGCCTGGATCCAGATCATCAGACCGGACATGAACAGCGCCGCGGGCATCCCCTTGTCCGACACGTCCCCGAGGCAGAGGAGCAGCCGCTCCTCCCCCAGTTCGATGAAGTGATATAAGTCGCCCCCGACTTCCCTGGCGGGCTGCAGACGAGCCGCCAGCTCCACCCGCGCGATCGACGCCGCGTCGCCGGGGAGGAAGCTGCGCTGGATGTCCTGCGCGATCTTCAACTCGCTCTCCATCCGCTCCTTCGCGGCGGTCGTCTCCCGCAGCGTCTCCATCGACTTGACGAGCGCCTCGTACAACAGCATGTTCTCGAGCGCGACCGCCGCCGGGGAGGCGACCAGCTCGAGCAGCCGAAGGTCGCTCCTGCGGAACGTGCCGTTCCGCTTCTTGTTGATGACCTGCAGCACGCCCAGCGTCTCGCCGTTCGAGACGACCGGCACGCACAGCATGTTTCGGGTCGGCATGCCGACCCGATTCGATACCCGGTTCGACCAGCGGGGGTCCTTCGCCGCGTTCGGGATGAGCACGGATTCGCCCGTCTGCGCGACCCAGCCGGCGATGCCTTCGCCCATGCGCAGCCGAATTTCGCGTACCTCGTCGCCCTTCTCCCCCGTAGCGACCTCGAAAAACAGCTCCTGCCGCTCCTTATCGACGAGAATGATCGAGGAGCCTTCCGCCCGAAGCGTCTTCTCCGCCGTCTCCATAATGATGCGGAGCAGCTCCTTGCGCTTGATCGTCGAGTTAAGCCGTAAGCTGACGCGAAACAGCGTGCGCATCCGCCGCCGCTCCATGGCCGCGTGCGCCGCGTAGGCGACGGCGGCCGCGAGGGCGAGCGACAGCGCGGCGATCCCCGCCCCGATCACGGCGCCGAGACGAACGCCGCGGCTTCGCTCCGCGTCGCGAACAGCGCGAAGATCTTATGGAAGCCGGAAATCTCGAAGACTTCTCTGACGTTCT